>JALSSW010000148.1 GCA_026984035.1 Planctomycetota bacterium | reverse complement strand
CCTATTTCGCTCAAGCCTTTCGGGCGAAGGTTTGAGTTGCTCAATGTCCAGAACGCGAAGGGCCACCAGAGCCTGAAGGAAATTGACACTTTTGCCAACTCGGCCCTCGTCCCCCACCAAATTCTTTGCGGCCTTCAAAGCTTCTTGGGCTTCCTCCCACTCTCCCGTGAGCAGATAGCTTTCGCCCAAAGCTCGATGGAAACGAGCTTGGTCGCGATGTTCCAGGTGTAAGAACGCTCCAAGGGACATCGCTCGTTTTAAAGCCCTTCGAAGCGCTCCCTCTGCCTCAGGATGCAGGACCCCCCGTTCGATCCTGGCCAACAAATCGATGAGACCCGCATCAACTAAAATGGAATGCTCAATCTCTCCAGCCTCAACCAGCCTTCCACTTGAAAGGCCCTCCGTTTCTAATAGCTCCAGGATCCAGACCGCTTTTTCCAGGTCCCCTTCATGGAAATAATTTTGCATTAATGAGGGAAGAACTTGGGCGGCGATTTGGGGTTCCACAAGCAAATCCACCAACAGAGCGGGGTCATCAGCGAGTTCAGAGATCCATCCAGCTTCACAACGGCGCATATGCCCTCGGAGCCTCCCAAAGGCAAACCAACGTCTCCCCCCTTTGTCCCCCACCTTAGGGTCGGGCAGGTTTAATCCCAACAGGGTTCTCCCATACCCACAATGAAACCAATTCTCAGGGCGCCCCGGAGCGATTTCACATAAATCGAGGCAAATTTTACGAACTTCCGCATCATTTAGCTTGCCTTCATCCGCTAAATGAATTTGCCGGAGAATGAGACGGTCGATTGCGTTTTCCCAAGCCATGAAACCTCCTTCTCCCCTATCGGCATTTGAAGGGGAAAGCCGTCAAGAGGGCCACAATTGTCCAAGAATGTGGGCTTTTTAGGGACAGAGGCGGGTCAGGCTGGAGGAATGAAAGGGCAATGAAATCTGAGGGATTCCGTCCTTGAATGGTTTCCCACCCAGGAATTTCGATTTTTTATTCTTCCATCGCAAGAAGGGCCAGACATGAAGGAAGAATGCGAAACCCCTCTTCCAGGGTCCTTGAATCCGTTAAAGGCCTCCCGAAGATTCGATCCCCCACCTCTAAGGAAAGATCAGCCGGCAGGGTCAACCTCCTGGTTCCTGCCTCAAGGATCCAAGCATTTCCCTCCCTCCCACGGACAAACCAGGCAATGGATGGGGGATTCTTTTCAGGGTTTTGTGGGAAAGAATCGGATGCCTTTTGGATTCCCTCACAACGCGCGATGTTGCGATCCCAAACCTCAAGAAATCCTTTTGTAGGGAAATCCAAGCGGATTTCTTGGGTCTCCTCCAACCATTTTGAAAACTTGGTAAGAAGGGAGATTCCTTCTCTACACACCTTGCTGCCTTTTTGAAGCCATAAGGAAAGGAGATTTTGTGCCCATTTCAAACGGGCGACTCCACCCAGGAAAGCCTCCCCCTCTTCTTGAAGGCTTTTTCCCCAGGACAGAAGGATCTCTTCCTCCACCTCACTTAGTGGCTCCCCTTCTCTTTCGATTTCCCATCGGAACTCTTGAATCAGGGCCCCTAGATCTCCGACTTCAGGAGTGCTCCAAAGGACCTTTTTGGGAATCGAGTTTTCCCCCTCCTCCCATCTCAGATTTACCATCTTCCCCAGCCGGTTGAAGAGACTCTCTAAATCCTCTCCCCTCGCTTCGCCGGCTTCAAGTTCTTGAAGAACCCGCTGGCCTAGAGGAAGGTCTGGATCTGTCGAAGGGGAGATCTCCGATAAATCCTCCCTAGCTTGAGCCTCCGTCTTTTTCCCCCCCATTCTGGTGTGCTTCGAAGAGCTGCCCCCCTCTACTTGGAGAGCATTCCAGAGTTGTAACCCGAGGCGCCGGGCCACCCCAATATCCTTTTTTGTGTAGAAGGCCACCGCTTCCAACAAGGGGTCCAGGACTTTGCCAGGGGAAGATACCGATCGAAGCGCTTCTTCCACAATTTCCAAAGAAGGTAATTCACTTTCCTCTGAAAGGAAACTTCGCAAGGCTTTCCTTGCCTTTATTAAATCCCCTTCTTTGGGAGCCGATCTCATTTCCAGGATTCGCTCCAGCTCCAACTGGGTAAAAGTGTCCCCCGATCCCTTTTGCAAAGGTCTCTTCTCCCGGGACACACTCAAATATAGATCATCTCCCTGCAGAACCTGAGCACTACCCATGGCAAAAAAGAGTCCAAGGGTCTTTGGATGGGGAACAATCCTCCCGACCAAGGTATCCCCAACAGATGCAATGTGTTCACCCTTAGGAAGGAGAAGAGTAAACCCTCCTCGACCTTGGGAATCTTCAATCTCCATTGTTTCCTTTTGAATTCCGGCGATCTTAAAGATTCCCACCAAAGAAGATTCAAGACATGCAGCCATCTGAAGAAGTTGAGGCTCCAGTGTTTCACGCTTTTGAGAAAACCAAAGGGAAAAAGGTGAGGAGGCCCCCGGGATTCTTCTTTCAAGAAGAAACCATTCCAAGAATCTTTCTGATTTGTCCCTTGGGACGAAATCTCCTTCAATCTCCGCCCCAAAGAAGGATCGCTTTGCATCAGGCAGGGAAGCTCCAATGGTTTCGGAGCTTCGCGCAAACTTTCCAGCCTCTGTTAAAACAATCCTGCAATGATCTAAGATCTCTTCGAATCCCATCCCTTCTTTCTCTTCTTCCATTTCCCGTTATCTTTATTTGGATACTCACTGTCGGGCAGAACCAGGATACCTTTTTATGGCTCTATATCCCTCCCCTGAACATCTCTTTGAGGCCCTCTATGTTGAATGAACTTTCTTGGATCGATTTTACCAGCTTAGGGATCCTCTCCATCTTTGGGATCCTTGGGCTCTTCCGTGGATTCCTTTGGCAAGCCAGCCGGCTTCTAAGCCTTCTCCTCGGCTATGTGTTCGCATCCATCTTTGCCGAAGGTTTTGCTTCCTGGTTGACAACGAAGCTCAGTATTCAGAATGAACGGATCGCCGTCTACCTTGCGTTCTTCCTCATCTTTGTTGCTGTCCTCATTCTTTTAAGCCTTGTCACTATGGTGCTTCAACGTTTCATCAAACAATTGGAGTTAAGCTTCTATGACCACCTTGGAGGGGGGCTCCTCGGCGTCCTTACAGGAGGGGCATTGATGATCGCAGCCCTTGGCCTTGTTTTTTGGGCCTTTCCGAAGACCGATCTGGTCGTAGAGGCAAGAGAAAGTAGTACGGGGATTGTTGCCAGGAGGATTGTAGGAACCTTTTCCGATTTGATCCCTCCCCAAATCTCTGAACTCTATGGGGTATCCTCAAAGAGTAAAAAGGAGGGGGCAAAGGAAGAGGCTCAAGAAAACTCCCGGAGGAAAAGAACTGATGCTTCTACCCCAGCCTCCCCCATCAAGGCTCCGGGAAGACCCGGAAAGAAGCAAGCTCACCAGAAAAAAGAATAATTAAACTTTGAGGTCCATTCGGCGGGGAAATGACTAAAACGTCCACCGGATTCAGGGCCTCGAAGTTTCAATGCTTTTTCCTTGAGACTTAGATCCGATGGAAAGCCCTTAGGGGAGGGCATTGAAGGCTTCCACATCCTGGCTAATTCTCATGGAGCAAAATTTTGGACCGCACATCGAACAAAACTCAGCGGTCTTATGGACCTCATGAGGAAGAGTCTCATCGTGATAGGCTCTTGCGGTCTCAGGATCGATGGATAGTTGGAATTGCTTCTCCCAATCAAAATTGTATCGAGCTTTTGATAATGCATCATCCCAATCCCGCGCGCCCGGTCGCTTGCGTGCAACATCGGAAGCGTGAGCGGCGATCCGATAGGCAATGAGCCCTTGCTTCACATCTTCGAGGCCCGGCAAGCCCAGATGTTCCTTTGGAGTCACATAGCAAAGCATGGCCGCCCCCGCATATCCCGCCATTGTCGCTCCAATTGCGGAAGTAATGTGGTCATAGCCGGGAGCCACATCCGTTACCAAGGGCCCTAAAACATAAAAGGGAGCCTCATCGCAAAGTTCCATTTGAAGTTCCACATTATGCTGGATTTGATCAAAGGGAACATGCCCGGGACCTTCGACCATTACTTGGACATCTTTTTCCCAAGCACGACGGGTTAATTCCCCTAGAGTCCGCAATTCTGCGAACTGGGCTTCATCGCTTGCGTCGGCCAAACAACCTGGGCGAAGTCCGTCTCCCAGACTGATGGAAACATCATGCTCAGCACATATTTTCAGGATTTCATCATAATGCGTGTAGAGAGGGTTTTGCTCATGGTAATGGATCATCCATTGAGCCATTAGAGACCCTCCTCTACTCACAATCTGGGTAAGCCTTGAACTCACAAGAGGCAAATGCTCTAAAAGAACGCCGCAGTGAAGGGTCATATAATCGACTCCTTCTTCTGCCTGTTCACGAATCACCTCGAGGAGAAACTCGGGAGTAAGATCTACGACCTTGTCGACCCGCTCCAAAGCCTCATAAATGGGAACCGTTCCAATGGGAACCGGTGAATGGGCAAGGATTGCTTTGCGGATTTTTTTGATATCTCCACCCGTTGAGAGGTCCATGATGGTGTCCGCCCCCCATTTGAGAGACCATGAAACCTTTTCAAGTTCCTCCTCGATTCCCGAGGAAACTGCTGAATTTCCAAGGTTTGCGTTAACCTTACAGCTGGCGGCAATGCCAATCGCCATTGGTTCCAGATTGTGGTGATGAATGTTTGCAGGAATGATCATGCGCCCCCGCGCAATCTCTTGGCGCACCAGCTCGGGATCAAGCTTTTCGCGCTCCGCAACAAATCCCATCTCTTCGGTGATCTTACCCTTTCGTGCATAATGCATCTGGGTAACACATTCACCTTTTCTCTTGCTGACCCATTCTTGTCTCATAGCTTTTGCCTTAAAAAATTTTTGCGCGAACCTTTTTTCTTACATCTCATTCCTGAGAACTCTCCAGCATTTCTGGAGCAAAAATATTACCTATCCCTCATCTGGGGTGATGGCCTTGATTTCGATGGCGTGCATCCGATCGCCAATCCAGTCTTTCACAGAATCCATGACCATCCGATGTCTCTCGATCAGACTTTTGCCTTCAAAAGCCGAGGAACAAACGAGAACACTCCAATGGTTTTGATCACCAACGGTATCCATTACCTCCACATCAGCAGATTCAATTCTCTCTTGGATCCTTGTTTTGATTTCTTCTTGGCTCAGCATTGAAATCCCCCTTCTTCCTTTATTTGAAAAGTTTTCGCAATCATAGGATGACACTCTTTCAATCTCAATCCTGTCTGCAGATTGCCTAAAATGGAAGGGCACAGCCTGATCCATGCAGAAAAAGCCTGAAACCGCTACAGATTGGCCGAAGTCCCTGGAAGGTCAAGGGGCTTCCCCTGGGCTTTTCCTTGAGGGACTCCTGGTAGATTGAAAAGGAAACCGGCATCCATTCTCTCCACCCCGATACGGCAGTTTTGGAGAAAGCGAAGAAATGGTTCGTGGAATTGGAGAGGCCTGCCTGGAAAGGGGAGATGTCCTTGTTCCATAAAGAAGCAAACCAGGACTTTAGGGATACCTCCATCATTCCAGGCTTCCATTTCAATCGTCCCCGGGGCGGAAGGAGGAATTCCTTCCAAAAGAGCTTCGACACCCCATGTTAAGGAAAGAGTGAGAGCAGCCCGAGAAAGGGAAGTAAAATTTTGGGGGACCGCCTTGATTTGAACTGGATAACGGAACCCATTTTTTTCACAGAGCAATATTTCCCAAAGATCCTTTAAAACCGTTCCTACGCAAACCTGTTCCGGGCCTTGAAAGGCCTGCGATTCTTGCATTTCTGGAAGATGCAAAATGCCATGAATCATTCGATTGATTTTATTGGCTCGCTCCACGGTCTCCAGTAGAACAACGGCTTCTTCTCGTCGCTCTTCGAGTGACCATTCCCCTTCCTTTTGGAGCGCCACCTGGGCATGGGAAAAGATGATACTGAGGAGGTTATTCCATTTATGAACGACTCCCCGCATGAGAGGAATCAAAGCCCCTCCCTTTAGGTATCGCATTCCCCTACCGCGACCCGGTTCCCAATCACTCCCAAGAAAAGGCTGAGATTTTTTCTTGGGACCAGAGAGGTTCTTGGATATCGAAGGATGGATCCACTGAGAGGGAGAATCCTGTGTCGGATCTACATCCTCTTTAGGATCTAAATCCTTTTTTGGTTCCACACTGTGAGAATCTGATTCGTGCAAGTGAATTCAGGAAGAAAAAAGAGGTTGGTACCAGGAGGGGGACTCGAACCCCCATGAGGAAACCCTCGGCGGATTTTGAATCCGCTGCGTCTGCCAATTCCGCCATCCTGGCTCATGCCAAACCATTCATGTGGGGATCTTTATAGGGTTCAAATGCCATCGAGGAAAGCCAGAAATTGTGGAAGAGAAAGCCGTCAATCTTCAGGGGGTTGCCCCAAAGCTCGCAGGGCTTGGGTTAAATCCTCTTGAGCCAAGGCCAGCTTTCTCCGTTTCAAGTGGCATAAGGTTTTCAGTGCATACAGTCTGTAGGGAGGCATTTGTTCCTCTTCTAGAATCGCAACCGTCCGCTCAGCCTTTTCCAATTCATCTTTCCCCAAATAGTGTTCAGCCAAGAGGATGAGCACATCAAAGCGCGGGACTTTTTCAAGAATGGCTCTTGGGCCAAGGGGAATCTCTGGATCCTCGAGCAGGGCTTGTAAACGCTTTCGTGCTGCCGGAATGGGGAGAGATCGAAGCAACGAAATGGCCCCCTCAGCATCCCCCTTCAAGAGTTTAAGATCCACCTCTTGAAGTCGCGCAGATTGACTCTCTGTGGCGCGGAGGGACTTGCGACAGTAATGGTCGGCGCTTTTCAAATCTCCATCCATTAAAGACTGTTTGGAAAGAAGGAGAAGAAGGCGCGAAAGGTTTTGGGTTAATTCTCCCTTCCTTTCGTCTTCAATTTTTGAAATCCCTTTTTCTAAGAGGGCCACAGAAAGTGCAATCTCACCCTGGTTTTCCAACTCTTGTACCAGTAAGGCCAAAATCCTGCCATTTTTTGGCCAACTCCGATGACTCTCTTCCAGCACCTGCCGAACTGTCTCGGAAAGGTGACCTGGATGATCTCGATACAAGCGCGCCCTCAGCTCAGAATAGGAGAAGGTTTGCTTCCGGGTCATCATTGATTTTGGAATTCGCTCAATCTCCTGAAAGGCACGTTGAGGATCTCCCTCATCCAAGTAGATTCGAGTCAGTTTTAGGCGGGCGTCAATATCCAAAGGACCAAAACCGGATGCCGGCCCCTTGGAAAGGTCGAAAAGGCGCCCCATCTTTGCGACCTTCCTGAAGCAAACTTGAGCTTCCTTTTTTTTCCCAAGAAAAAGAAGCTGAATCCCTTCAAGATGTTTGGCCAAGGCATGGTTTCGAAAAAGATCCAAGAACCGTTCCTTTGCAAAAACCCAAATCCCCAGGCCAATAAAGAAGAATACTAAAACGGCAAGAAGAACCCTTCCAAGAGCAGTCTCAAGCAAAGGTTGAAGGAGTTCACCTAAGAGGGAAAAAAGAGACTCAATCGCAGAAAGGGCTGGCCCCAAAAAACCAAGGACAAGGAGAAAGGGCAATGCGATGAGGGCGCGGCGAATCCAAGGGTGTTTTTCAAAATAGTTGCGGAACCACTGAAAAGGGTTCAAAAATCTGGGGAATTTAGGCACTGCTTCCCCCTTCCTGGGTTCGAAGATATCGGACTAAGCTCAAGAGTTCCGGATCTTTTTCAAAGGATTCGATCTCAAGGAATGCTTGGCTTTTTGGAGCAATTTGTGCCAAAACCCGCAGGAGAAGAGATCTGGCATGCCGAGCAAGGTTTTGTTGAATCCCCAACATTGCAAGGAAGCCACGATGTTGTTTGTAGGCTCTTAAGATTTCGGGAACGGCTTCGACACCAAATTGAACTAGTACAGCGCAAATCCGGTCATCAGAGGGGGCTGGGGCCGATCCGAAACAACGGCATAAATCGGCGATAACTCCAGGTCCAGCTTGTAAAAGCACCCTCTGGAGAACTGCAGAACAACGCGGAGGAAGGCGTGGATCCGCAAAACGCTCGACTAAAACTTTTCGACCTTCCAAGGCAAATCCATTCAAAGCTGTTTCAATGATTTCTACATTGTCTTGATCCAGCTTCTCAACCAGACGATGGATCAGAGAGGGTCTTGGTCCCTTGTTCAAAACCCACTGAAGGATGCGTTTTTGGACCTCTCCCTTGGATTTCCCCAAAGCCAAGATCAAAGCATCCTCACAGCCCAAAGCCTCCTCAACGAATAAGCTGCAAGATGGACCTTCGGACGAAGCGAGAGCAAGCATCAAATCAGCCACTCGAGAAGGGGAACTTTGGTTGAGATGTCTTATAATCTCAAAAGGCGAGAACCTTGCGAAGAGGGCATCAAACTCTTCTGCATCCTTTAAACCGATAAAATAATCAAGAATCATGGAGCGCCGTTGGGGATGAGAGAGTGCTTCTGCAGAATCTCTTTCTTTCCGAAAGGCCTCCAACCCCGAGCCACCTAAACTCCCGACGAGGTCTGCAATTAAGTTTCGTCCCGGTGTTTCCAATCCCAATAAATCCCTAATGCCAGATCGATTATTTTTAAAGTTTTTTATGGCTTGGAGAAATGCTTGAGGATTCTTTTGTGCAAAGCGAAGACAAAGATCGAACAAAGATTGTTGAGGGTGGGCCGTTGTGCAAAGAAAACGCAAGAGGAGAGGAAGACTCCTTTCCCCCGCTGCTTCCAACTCACTTAGAGCTCCCTCATCTCCATGTTGGATTTTTTCTAACTGTAACTGCAGCCAAGATTCATTTCGTTCAATTCCATCCAAAGTTTCACGGGGGTTCGGCACAACTCGCATGTATTGATCATGGGCATAGACTGAAGGCGCATTGTCTCCGCAGGATTTACAGGATTCCCACTCTGGATTTCTAGGGGCATGGCACACGGGGCATTCTGCATCTGTAAAGATTTCTCCCAAAGGATCGAGGGAGGGTTGGGGCGCCCTGCCGTCAGGGGGCAATTCATTTTCTTTCAGAACGAACAAAGGCTGCCCCAGAAGCTTTTCCCCCTCCGTAGGATTCAGGGAAAGGTATCCTCGTTTGGCTTGAATCTCGTCGGAATTGAGACTGAGACTTTCTTTAAAAGATTCTAGGGCTTCTTTTTTCTTCCCACGTTCGAGAAAGAAGGCGCCTGCTTTGGCAAAGGTCCTTGCGAGTCGCATTCGGTTTTCATTATTTGGCCGATTGGAATAGACCTTTTTTCCCGCACGAATCGCAGCTTCAAAGAGGCCGCAATTCTCGTGCAGTTCCCAGGAAAGCTCAAGAAGGTCTTGATCGCCGGGAAAACGGCTTGCAGCAGCTTTCAGGTGCTCCAAGGCTTCCCCCTCTTCTCCCGCAGCTATGAGGGAACGGATCATGGCATATTCAACCCCCGCTCCTTCTGCTCCAAAGACTTCAATCGCCTCCAAATTGCGACGATGGGCTTCTGCAGGCCTGTGAAGTTCAAGATCAGCTTTTGCCAGGGCTAAACGAGCCCCAAGATTTTCGGGATCCTCCGATAGGACTCTTTCCAACTTTAGCACGGCGGATTTTGCATCTCCGGAAAGAACACTCTCCACAGCTTCCAAGTAATCTGTCAGCCTTTTCCTTGCCCGTGTTCGTCGGAGGCTCTTTTTTAAAACCCATGCGACCCGTAAAAGAACTAAAAGAAAGAGGAGAGCCACTCCCACCTGAAGAAAAGTGGGGTCACTTAAAAAACTCCAAAAGTTCTGTTCACCTGCGCCCTGACTTTGCCCCCAAGCAAACCCTTCTTCCAAGCTTGCAAGCATCAGGGGTTCAAGCCTCCCTAGGCCAAGCAGCGGGAAGAACAGCCTCCAAGCCCGAATGCAGGCCTTTCAAAGAACCCACCCTTCGGATAGCCAACAGAAGACCGGGCATGAAAGCCTCTCGATCTTTTGTCTCATGGGACATTACAAATTGTTCCCCAGGCCTTCCAAAGTGCAATTCTTGCCTTGCAAGCATTCCCGGAAGACGAAGAGAATGGATGGGGACACCGCAAACCTGACCACCCCGAAAACCATCATCAATAAAAGAAGCAAGGGGTTTCCCACCCATTTCTTCCCGCCTCCTACCAAGACGCTCTGCTGTCGCACTTGCTGTCCCCGAGGGGCTATCAACCTTGTTTTCGTGATGAATCTCCACAATCTCCAAATCCGGAAATACTTCAATTGCAATCTCAGCCAGCTGTTGCATCAACAGAACCCCGAGGCAGAAATTCGGAACAACGAGAACGCTATTCCCATATTCTCGAGCCAATTCTTCCCATTCCTCGATGTGCCCGCTCTCCACTCCACTTGTCCCAATGACTACGTCAGCCCCTGTGCGGATCAAATCTCGAATACCGGGCTCCAAGGCCTTTGGAACGGTGAGATCTACAACCACATCAGCTTGGGCCCTGCGCATGACCTTTTCGACATCCAAAACTTCGGAGCCCATTTCAGCCACCAAAACGAGGTCATCGGCCTCATGAATCGCCTGAATGGCTGTCCTCCCCATTCGACCTCTGGAGCCTCGCAAAGCAACGCGAAGCACATCTTTCTTTTCTTTGGTCATCTTCACTCCTCCTTCCAACTCTCCAAATCTCGTGGAATCGAGTGGTTTCTTCCCCATTCCCCTCCATTTCTCGGCAAGGCATCCTTGCAAAGCCTTTGAATTAAATGCGGGAAGGAAAACCCGGCAGCGAGACCTGCTTTAGGAAACAAACTAACGGGAGTAAGCCCTGGAATGGTGTTCGTTTCGAGCAGAATAAAGCCCTTGGGCCCCAAAATCATATCGGTTCGAGAAAACCCTCGGCAATCCAGGACTTGATGGGCTCGAATCGCCAAGTCTTTTGCCTCCGCCTCAAAACGTGGATTAAGAGAAGGTGCCGGACAAATCTCATGGACGGCATTTGGATCATATTTACTTTGATAATCAAAGAAATCCCCCTTTCTAAGGCAGATTTCGACCGGAGGGAGGGCAAGGACAGCCTCCTCAGGATTCCCCAAAACTCCCACAGTGATTTCCGTTCCCTGAATCCCTTCCTCCACAATCCACATGGAATCCAGGTTCCGGACCGAGTTGAGCTTTCCTCTTGCTTCCTCCAGGTTTCTCAACTTGTATACGCCAAGAGTTGACCCGGAATGATCCGCCTTCAAGAAAAGAGGCCAAGAAAAATCCAAGGCATCGAGTCTCTGCAAGAAGTCATTTTCACTCATTTCTTTGGCTTCTTGGGGCTTAGGATGCCAAGCTCTGGCTACGGGTAAATCTGCGCCCCTAAAGAGGAGGCGCGTTTTCCTTTTACTCATGGCCAAGCCCGAACTCAATGACCCCGAACCCACGAAGGGAATCCCTGTTCCCTCCAAATGGGCCTGCACAAATCCTCCTTCTCCATAAGCCCCATGAAGAGCAGGAAAAACCAGCTGGATTCTTCGGCTATTTAAGATTTCGCATGCTTTTCCAATGGAAAGCCCCTCTCTGGATGTCCCCAAAGAGGTGAAGAGTCTCTTCAAAGAATCAGCTTTCTTTAAAACATACGCAGAGTTTGAGGGGTGAAGATCCTCCCCAAGATGCCAAAGCCCAGTTTTTGCCACAAAAACGGGAAGGACAGCACCTCCCAAACCAAGAATCGCCCTGGAAACGGCCTCGGCCGAAGCAAGGGAGACATCATGTTCGGGAGACGGACTTCCGCCCAAAACAGCAATGACCATTCGGACCCCTCCCTAAGACCCTTTGCCAAGGGATCCTATGCCAGAAACCCTAAGTCGGGTCCCGGTTTTAAGTTTGCCAGTTCCCCTGAAAAGCCTTGTTTTACAATCCCAAGAAAACAAGGATTCTATCGAGGAAAGAAAGGAGAGAAAACCTTTGGCTATTCTTCGTCCAGTACCTCGACAATTTTTTTGATCATCAGAAGAAGGTTTTCGTGTTCCTTCTCCAGGACAACAATACGACGCATTATTTTTTCGACCACCGGAGGCAAAATGGCTTCCAAGGTGTAGTTGTTAATCATATTGATGATTTCGACCCTGCTCGCATCGGGTAATTTATGAAAGTGATACGTATATGCATTCTTGAGGACATCCGAACTGATATCCAAAGCTTCCTTGGTCAAATTTTCCACAGGGTCTTTACTGTGTGCCAGCTTGTAAGCATTGACCTTGTAGTCATGCAAAATCTTTTTCAACTTATTCCTCATCAAACACCCCTTCTTTCCTGAAAAGCTACTGTTCAATCTTTCCGGCTAATAAGCAGCAGTTTGTGCCACCGAATCCGAAACTGTTGGAAATCCCATATTGGATCTCAACCTCGCGTAATTCTCCCGGGATATAATCCAAATCGCATTCCGGGTCAGGGTTCTCATAATTCCGAGTGGGATGAAGCTTTCCCCGAGCAACAGACAGGCAAGTCACAGCGAATTCAACACTCCCTGAAGCCCCCAACAAATGCCCGATCATGGACTTGGTAGAAGAAACAGGGATTTGTTTCGCCCGGTCCCCAAAAACCACCTTGAGAACCTTTGTTTCCATACGATCATTTAATTTTGTGGATGTGCCATGTGCATTCACATAACCCACCTGCTCGGGAGAAACCCTGCCATCTTTTAAGGCAGCTAGGACGGCATTGGCTGGCCCGCTACCTGTCTCATCCGGGGCCGTTAAATGAAAAGCATCATCGCTGGCCCCAAAACCGAGCATCTCCGCATAGATTTTAGCTCCCCGTTTTTTGGCATGTTCCAATTCTTCAAGAACCAAAACACCGGCTCCTTCACCCATAACAAAGCCGTTTCTCTCTAAGTCGAAAGGGCGGCTGGCAAGCTCTGGGGAATCATTCCGAGTCGAAAGCGCTTTCATCGAAGCAAAGCCGGCAATTCCCAAAGGGGTGACAGCTGCTTCAGCTCCACCTGTCACCACGATGTCCGAAGTGCCATATTGGATTGTCCGAAATGCTGTTCCAATGGCATGAGAGGAGGACGCGCAGGCGGACCCGATCGCAAAATTCGGCCCCTTGAGTCCATAGCGGAGCGCTATTTGACCAGTCACCGCATTGAACATCATTTTTGGGACCAGCATGGGGCTTACCCATCGAGGTCCCTTTTCGGAGAGGCGAAGCCTTTGTTGCTCCACCTCAAGAATGCCTCCGATCCCTGTTCCTAAAATGCAGGCGATCCGGTTGGGATCCATCTCGGCAAGGACACTCCCTTCACCAAGATTGGCATCATTCATTGCCTCAATCGCTGCGACGACTCCATATTGACAATGAGGATCCATCCGCCGGGATTCTCTGGCACCAAGAAGGGAAACAGAATCAAGATCTCTCACCTCCCCCGCAATTCGGCAAGCAAATTCCGTTGGATCAAAGTGAGTGATCGTGGAGATCCCATTCTTTCCCGCAAGAAGGGCTTCAAAGGTCTCTTCTCGGTTATTGCCGAGAGGAGAGACCAGCCCAATACCGGTGACGACAACACGCCGTTTGGTCATGGTTTCCTTCCAACCGGAGATTCCCGGTTTTTGCTAGCCAAGCCCTTCAGCCTGAATCAGCCAGCCTTAGCTTCGATATAGGTAATGGCATCTCCAACAGTCACGATTTTTTCAGCATCTTCATCAGGAATCTGCATCTCGAAGTCTTCTTCGAACTGCATAATCAGTTCAACAATATCAAGGGAATCAGCCCCAAGATCATTGATAAAGGAAGCCTCAGGCTTGATCTTGTCCTCTTCAACGCTGAGCTGCTCCATTACGATCTTCTTGACACGTTCTGCAATACTAGACACGGTTCGTTCTCCATGTGAGGTTTTGAAACTGGAGTTCACCGAGGCTGAATCCATCAGACACTCGGTGGCGAAGTTTTTTACACGGGCTGGATGAGGAATTCGACCGTTTTACCGAATCTCCCAAGAACCCATAAGAATTGAAATCCATTTTGGTCAGCATCCGAGGCTCATCCCCCCATCTACCACAATGGTTTGGCCAGTGATATACCCACTTTCCGGCCGGCAGAGAAAGGAAACCACATTGGCAATCTCTTCAGGCTTTCCGAAACGCCCACAGGGTATCCCGGCGAGAAGTGAGTCTCGAACCTTCTCCCCTAACCGATCCGTCATGGAAGTTTGAATAAATCCTGGAGAAACGACGTTTGCGGTGATTCCACGGGAAGCTAACTCTCGGGCAAGAGATCGAGTCATACCCACTAAGCCAGCTTTGGAAGCAGCGTAATTAATCTGGCCGGCATTTCCCATAGCTCCGACCACGGATCCAATCTGAATCAATCGCCCAAAACGCTTTTTCATCATGGGGCGGGCAAAAGCTTTCGCTAAAAGGAAGGGGCCTTCTAAATTGACTCGAAGAACGGTCTCAAAATCTTCCGGCGTCATTCTGAAAAGAAGTCCATCTTTTGTCATGCCGGCATTATTGATCAACAGATCTATATGCAAATCTGCTTCTTTCAACTTGGCCTGAAGCTCTGAGAGGCTTGTCGTTTGGCCTAAATCTGCAGAAAAGGCAACAGCTTTTCCCCCGGAATCTTCGATTTCTCCAACGGTCTCAAGGAGGGCATTTTGATTTCGGGCCACACAAACCACCATGGCTCCATCTTTGCCCAAGCGAAGGGAAATGGCTTTACCAATTCCCCGGGAGGCTCCTGTAACTAAGGCTACAAGAGAAGTTAAAGGTTTTGAGGGGGTAGGATTATCTGAAGACATGATTGCGTTCCTATCGGGCTCTGCCCAAAGAGGCGAAAAGATCACCAACGGACGAGGAAATGTCCCCAAGAAAGGCCGGCACCAAAAGCAACCGAGCAGGCCAATTTCCCCTTAATCAAGTGGTCCCCTCGATAGGCTTCATCAAACGCCATCGGAACCGAGGCGGCTGATGTGTTACCGTACTTATGAATGTTCGAATAAGCTGCTTCCACAGGAAGATCTAATTTTTCTAAAGCGGATTCAATAATACGTTGATTGACTTGATGGGGAACGATTCTGCCAAGCTGTTCATAGCCATAGGGCTCAAGAGCATCTTTCACAAGTCTCACAAAAGTGTTCACCGCAAAGCGATAAACCCGATTTCCGCCCATGACCATTTTATCCAAGCCCGCATCCAAGACTTCCTGATCGGTTGGGCGTGTGCTTCCACCGGCGGGTACTTCAAGGACATCATCATTCCCTCCCTCTGTTTGAATAGAGCCCCCCAGGTATTCTCCCCTTCCAGCTTCTTCCAAGCTTGTTAAAACCATTGCCCCTGCCCCATCGCCAAACAAAATGCAGGTATTCCGATCTTTGTAATTCAGAATCGAACTCAGCTTTTCCGTTCCAACGACCAAGACCCGCTTTGCCATTCCCGTTCCGATGTATTGGGCTGCAGTATTAAAGGCAAAGACAAAACCAGAACAGGCGGAGTTCATATCAAATCCACCAGAATTTACGGCTCCAATAGCATCCTGGATATGGCAGGCGGTTGTCGGAAAAGGTTTATCGGGTGTTGTAGTAGCACAAATGATTAAATCCAAATCCTCCGGAGCAAGTTTTGCGTCTTCCAAGGCTCGAATTGCAGCGATAGCCCCCATTTTCCCAGAATCTTCATGATCAGCAGCAATCCTTCGTTCCCGAATTCCTGTCCGTTTAAAGATCCATTCATCACTCGTATCAATCAGTTTTTCCAGATCCTGATTCGTCAGAACTTTGTCCGGAGAAAACGAACCAAGTCCCGCGATTCCCACCCGGATACCATTAACTCTGTTCACCATTCCTCCAGATAACCCTTGCTCCTTCTCTCATCAAATTCCTCATCTAGGATTTGGGTTCCTTCTCTGAAGAAATTTCTGAATTCTTTGCAATTCGTTCAGATATTTTTCGGGCAATTTCTAGTTCGGTTGCTCGCTTCGCTAAGCCAATGGCATTGCTGATGGCCCGCCGATCAGACCTTCCATGGCAAATTGTCACCACCCCCTCCACCCCAAGGAGCAAGGCTCCCCCATATTCAGAATAGTCCACTCGACGCCAAATCGCAGAGAGTGCTTCCTTCATGGTTTCTTTTGAAACTCCGGCTTTGGCCAACTCCTCTTGAACGACATGAAGAAGGTGAGTGCTTAACCCTTCGCTTAACTTTAAGAGAACATTTCCAACAAAGCCCTCGGTCACGATCACATCGCAAACCCCTAAAAATACTTCCTGACCTTCGATATTCCCCTTGAAGTTGAGATCTGTTTCCTGAAACAAGCCTTGGACTTCTTTTGCCAGGGTGTTCCCTTTTCCAGCCTCTCCACCAATATTCAAAAGTCCCACACGAGGTTGATCCACTCCGTGGGCTTCCTGAGAGAGACAGGATCCCATGATCCCATAATGGAGGAGGTGGACCGGTTTGGGTTGGATGTTTGCACCCACATCAATCACCGTGAAAGGTCCTGCCTCTCCCTCAATTGTCACGGCAATTCCTGGACGCCTCACCCCTTTTAGGGACTTCAGAAGGGTTACCGCATGAGCCACCACAGCCCCAGTGTTTCCCGCACTGACAATAGCACCAGCAAACCCTCGACGAATGGACTCAAAACCCAAACGGAGAGAGGATTGAGGCTTCTGCCTTAAGGCTTGGATGGGGGCATCATCCATCGCTACGACTTGGTTTGCCTCCAAAATAGGAAAGGACCCTGCTGAAACCATTTCCGGGGCCTCAAAGGAAAAGGTCGAGGACTCCATTCCTTTTTCCCTTAGCCAATTTTGGATTCTTTCCAACGGCCCCACCAAGAGGATTTCTTCCGGCTTGAGCCATCCCTTTTCAACAGCTAACAAGGCACCAGAAAGTGTCTCCTCCGGAGCGTTATCCCCGCCCATCGTGTCGAGAGCGATTCTCATTGATTTAGACCCTCCAAACGATTGATCCTTGCTTCATGAAAAAGAAACCCATCGGCATTTACCAAATTTTTGGAATCCTCAAAACCAAGGGCTCTTGATCAAAAACCGAGAAAAACCTCGACTTGAGCAAGAATTTCCCTTTGAGAAAAAGAGAAGCCGATCCAAGTTCAACCTTGCTCCGTCACTTTTTCCTCAAAGGGAGAAAGCAAAATCAGCGAATTACGAGGACTTGCTTACCTTTGTAAAACCCACAATTCAGACAGACTGTGTGAGGACGGACCGTACTTCCACATTGGCTGCAACTTGCTAGCTGCACCAGGGTTCCCTTCCATTGGGCCCTTCGCTTCGCTTGCCTGGCACGACTATGTTTTCTTCTCGGTACTGCCATCTTTAAAACCCTCCAAAACCGAAGAAATCAAACTCTCCGGCCAGAATGCTTCCCCTTCGGGGCTCAAAACCTTTGCGGAAAAGCGAAGGATTCTAGCCAGGTCTCCTCAGGATCACAACGGCCACAAAGAATCCATTGGCGAAAACTTGCCGATCCGAATCTCGCAGATGTCCTTAAGTCTAAGGAAAAGGAAGACTTTCTCCCCCAGCCTGCTTAACAATAAAGGCTTTTAGGCCTGACAACGGGAGTTTCTTACAAATGCTAGGGCTCCACAAGGTTCCAAGCTTCGCTTAGAACTTCATCCAAACGTTCCAGGTTCTTTCCTTGACCTTGTGCTAAAAAGGGCCGGCCTCCCCCCCCTCCACCCAGAAGCTTGGTAAGACACCTTACAGAATTGCCGGAATGGAAGGGGGGATTCCTGTCTTTCGTTGCCGCAGCCACAACAGGAATCGTGGAAGAATCCCCTCCAAACAGAATCCCCTGAAAGGATTCATACTTTTTTCGGAGGCGGTCCATGAGATCACAGAGAAGCTTGGAATCAGCCCCTTCAAGGCGAAGAGCAACAAAATGCACTCCCCCTTTTTCTCTCATTGCCCCCTCGACCCTCTCCAAAAAATCACCCCCTCGGACTCCTTGAAGGGATTCAGCTTTTTTTCGAAGACCTTTTACTTCCAAGACTAGGGATTTAAGGCGTTCAAGAAGTTGTGGACGCCCCGTTTTCAACACATGAGAGAGATGATCCAATTCTTTTCTGTCTTCCTGAAAGGCATGGATGACATCAGTTCCTGTCACAGCCTCAATCCTTCGAACTCCAGAGGCTACTGAGGACTCCGAAAGGATTCTGAAGGATCCAATCTCCGAAGTATGAGAGACATGGGTTCCCCCACAAAGTTCCTTGCTGAACTCTCCCATGGAGAGGGTCCGAACTCGGTCTCCATATTTTTCTCCGAACAGAGCAACAAAACCCGCTTCTCTAGCATCTGCAAGAGACATCTCCACCGGGAGAACAGGATGATCTGCAAGAATCTCATGATTCACAGCATTTTCGATCTCTTCGATTTCAGCCAAGGAAAGCCTCTTGCTATGAGTGAAATCAAATCGTAATCGATCGGGGGAGACCAAAGAGCCTGCTTGGGAGATTTGGTCCCCAAAAGCGTTTTTCAAAGCTTTATGGAGCAAGTGGGTTGCACTGTGATTCCTTTGGATACGTCTACGGCGTTCCTGATCCACTTCCAACTGTAAAAAATCTCCTAGCCTTAAAACCCCCATTTCCAAGCGAATGCGATGCAAAAAATATCCATCCTGCTTCTTCACATCCAAAACGTCCGCTTTGCCACCCTCCCAAAGAAGCTGTCCCTTGTCCGCAACTTGGCCCCCGGATTCCGCATAAAACGGGGTTTGATCCAACACCACTTCCCCCTCTTCTCTCTCGCTCAACTCCTTTACAAACTCCTGCCCCTTTCCAAGAGCCAAAACATGGCCCTTGTCCGAACACCGGTCATAGCCCAAGAATCGCGTAGGGGGAATCTCCCGTTCTTTGACCTGGGTCACAAATCCTTCAATAAAGACCTCCCCTTTGAGATTGGATCCTTCTCGTGCCCGCTTCCTCTGCGCTTCCATGAGCTCCTCAAAGGAATCCTCATCCAGGACAAGGCCATGGTCGAGTAACATCTGACGGGTGATATCAACGGGAAATCCAAAGGTGTCATGAAGCTCAAAGGCAATTGAGCCCGAATCGGGAGGAATAAAGAGTGTCCCTCGATCTTCATCTTGAACTTCCTCGAACTCGGCAAAAGTTTCGGGAGAGGCTTTAAGAGTCTTCCAAGTTGGAAGGGTCTTGATCCATGCCTGAAGCCTTTCTGCGCCCGCATGATAAATATTTCGAAAGCCCAACTCCTCCTGCCTCATCAACACTTCAATCTGAGTTTGGGCATCCCGAAGCTCCGGCCACGCATCCCCCATGGTGGCGACAACAACACCCGCCAGGGAACTCAAAAAAGGTTCTTCGATTCCCAGCTCGATCCCATCTCGCGCAGCTCGACGAAGGATTTTTCGAACCACATAGGAGCGCCCCTCATTCCCCGGAAGAATCCCATCAGCAATACAGAAGGAAACGGCTCGAACATGGTCGGAAATTCTCCGCAACCGTGCATCGATTTCAGGATCTTCTCCATAAGAAATGCCAGCTCGTTCGGCACCGGCTTGGATCAGGGGCAAAAAGAGGTCCGTGTCATAATTGGTGGGAACTTCTTGAACAACCGCACAAATCCGTTCGAGACCTAAACCTACATCAATATTCCGTTGAGGAAGGGGTGGGAGGCTCCCATCCTCTTGGCGATCAAACTGTGTAAAAACACAGTTCCCGATCTCAAGAAAACGATCCGGCAGAGCTTCCATCCCCTCCGCCTTAGGAAGTGGCTTTTGAGGCTCCAAATCAAAATAAATCTCTGAACAAGGGCCACAAGGACCATTGGGGCCTTTAGAAGGGGCTTCGGAGGGCCAAAAATTTTCTTTTTCTCCAAACCTGTAGACACGCTCTAAAGGGACCCCCAAGTCCTCTGTCCAAATGCCAAAGGCCTCCTCGTCCTCAGAATAGACTGTGACTACCAAACGGTCCCTGGACAAACCCAAGCGCTCGGTAAAAAAACCGAAGATCCATGACAAGCATTCTCTCTTGAAATAATCCCCAAAAGAGAAATTTCCGAGCATTTCAAAAAAGGTGTGGTGCCTTGGGGTCACACCGACCTTATCAAGGTCAGGAACACGCAAACATTTTTGAACCGTTGTGATCCGTTTCCAGGGAAGGTTCCCCTTTCCCAGAAACATATCCTTGAATTGGTTCATCCCCGCACCCGTAAACAACAAGGTTGGGTCAGCAGATGGCTGGAGAGAATCCGAAGGAAAGATGTGATGCCCCCGCTCCTCAAACCATTCTAGATAGGCTTTTCGGATCTCTGCGGATGTTTTGGGTGATTGTAGCTCGCGATTCACTTGATTCATTTTTTTAGACGTTTGTGATTTATGTATTTTTGGAAAGGCCGGGAAGTCTCCAAACCCTTTTGGAACCCGTCAGCGCGCAAGCCTCAGATAGCATGCGATTCATCACCAATTTCCATCACCTACCGGCTTTTCCTCAGGACTGAAACCCTTGGGAATGGACCCCTTTTTCGGAGGAGAGAACTCCAAGGGGTTGATTGTTTTTTGCACACCCACATTCTCCGGCAATTCCTTCAAAGCCCAGAGAGGCCTTTGAAGGAACGAAACACGATCCCATGAACCCTGAGATTGTATTTCTTTCAGCGAAGTTTTCTGAAAGAAAAGGTTCTATCCGCAGAAACCCATGGATGGAAGCTGTCCTACACCCCAAGAACAAAAAACCGAGGGACTAGGATCCAGCCTTTTTTAGCAACTCCCCTTGCGGCGCGGCAGAAACTTTCTGCCCAGCAGCTTGGCTTACCCCCCTACTTTGACCCAAACGATCAGGGGAATGCTTCGCAAGCTTTGCTTTCTCTTTTTCAAGGATAGTCTCAAGGGTCTTTTTTCGGATTTCTTCTAACAATTCTTCATTGTCCCTGAATAGTTCGCACACTCGTTCACGGCCCTGCCCTAAACGAAGATCTCCATAGGAGAACCAGGCACCGCTTTTTTGAACAATGCCGTTTAAGACCCCTAAGTCCAGGATATCGCCGGGGAGATTGATCCCTTTCCCATAAAGGATGTCAAACTCAGCCTTTCGGAATGGCGGAGCAATTTTGTTCTTCACAGCAGTGACCTTTGTGCGATTCCCGATAAAGGCATCCTTGTCTTTGATTCCTCCGATTCGGCGGATATCCAAGCGCACTGAAGAGTAGAACTTAAGGGCCCGTCCGCCTGTGGTGGTCTCCGGACTTCCAAACATGACCCCGATTTTTTCACGAATCTGGTTGATAAAGATCAAGCAGGTCCGGGATTTGGAAACAAGAGCTGTCAATTTTCGAAGAGCCTGGCTCATTAAACGAGCCTGAAGGCCAACATGACTTTGTCCCATTTCGCCCTCCAACTCCGCACGGGGCACGAGCGCCGCGACCGAGTCAACCACGATGATGTCCAGAGCATTAGAACGAACAAGAGTTTCAACAATGTCAAGAGCCTGCTCTCCACTGTCAGGTTGAGAAACAAGGATATCATCGAGATTCACCCCTAATTTCCGGGCATAGCTTGGGTCCAAGGCATGCTCGGCATCGATAAAAGCCGCCATGCCCCCCCCTTTTTGGGCATTGGCGATGATGTGCAAGGTCAGAGTTGTTTTTCCGGAAGATTCCGGGCCAAAAATCTCAACAATCCTCCCCCGCGGGACTCCCTTCCCTCCCAAGGCCAAATCCAAGGACAGGGATCCCGTAGAGATCCCATCGACGGGGGCGACGACCCCACCCCCCAATTGCATGATAGCCCCCTTTCCGTGCGCCTTTTCGATCTGCTGCAATGCTTGCAGCAATGCTCCATCCTGCCCCGGCTTCTTCAGCTCTTTTTTTTGTTCTTTTGTCGAATTCGTTCGTTTCGTTGCCACTCCATCACCCTCCTGTTCAAAATGCCCAAAATGCAGCGGAAAAGACCTGCCCGGGACCGATTTTTTGCATCATAACGGACACCTTCAAAAACCGATTCAGTTATTTTCCCAAAAGTTTGGTAAATGTAAGGTTCCTTGCTTAGCAAAGCGAGACCTTTCATCTCATTTATGCATGGACTCGCATCGGCCGATCATGAATGAGACGCCCCAATCCCCCAAAAAATCGAGAGATCTTAGAAATGGCCCCCCATTCCGCCCCTTTCAAATCTCCTTCCCGATGAACAAATTACGGTTCTCCCCAAACTTCGGCTTTTTAAAGATTACCCTAAGTCCAGTTTTAACAAAGTTTTGTAACCCTCCGAAGGGCGGGATTGGACCAGGTGAATCTTAGAGAGAAGACAAGCAGGCGACAAGAAATCCAACTCTGGGATCTGGATCATTCCACGTCTGACCCGGGCAAGGGTTAAATGGGGTGAGAAGGGCCTTTTTTCTCTACGGAACCCCAAAGTGGATAAGGACTTCTCCAGCCTATCCGCAAGGAGCCTGATCTCATCCAAGCCCTCCTCCACTTTAACGACCAACACTCTGGCTGTTCGGGACCGAGGAAATCCGGAAAGACCACCCAAGCGAAAAGGAAAGGATTTCACGCCCGAAACAGAACCTTCCAATCCGCTTTTAAGAGAGGAGAGTTGTTGGGAAGGAACATTCCCCAAAAAACGAAGGGTCACATGCCACTTCAAAGGAACAACCCAACGAAGATTCCCTGGATGAAAAGAGGTTTCCTGCCCTTGGAGCTTCTGAACCAAGACCTGGATCGACCGAATTTGTTCCCGGCAGGGAAAAACAGCCAGAAACAAACGAAGCGTATTGGAGGAGGACTCGCTGCTCCTACCCATTTTTTTGAGTTACAACTGGATGAATTGTAGAAGATCTTGGTATCGAGCTTCGATTTCGGGTTTTTCCGTCCCTGCAAGACGTTCCACACCAAAGGACTCCACATTGATCGATGCAGCCACGGTTCCAAAAGCCATGGCCCGCTTCAGGTTTCCCAGTTGCACCCGCCCTCGGCTTGCCAAAAACCCCATAAATCCACCCGCAAAAGAATCTCCTGCTCCAGTGGGATCCGCAACATCTTCTGTGGGATAAGAAGGAAGGGCAAACTGAAAGAAGTGGCTAAAAAGGAAGCTCCCGTGCTCCCCTTTCTTGATGAGAACAATCCGAGGCCCCAATTCCAAAAGTGCCTGCCCCGCTTTGATGAGGTTGGATTCATAGGTGATCTGCCTTGCTTCCTCATCATTGAGGACAATGCCATCTACCTTTTTCAAGAGACCCAGCAGGGAGTCCCTCGCGATATCAATCCATAGGTCCATCGTATCCGCCACAACAAAATGTGGCCTCTCTTCCATTTGTTCCAGGACGGAGGTTTGTACCTCAGGGTGGCCATTTGCGAGGAACACGAAGGGCGTTTTTCGCCAATTCATTGGAACCATTGGTTGGTAACCTTCAAAAACATTGAGGTCTACCGAGACCGTATCTCGATGGTTCATATCGGCGTGATATCGCCCCGACCACCGAAAGGTCCGGCCTTTCTTTGTCTCCAAACCGAAGGTGTCCACATTGCACTTTTCCAGGAGCTTCCGATCTTCATCCCGAAAATCATCTCCCACAACACTTACCAAACGTACATCGGTAAAAAACCGAGCAGCAAGAGAAAAATAGGTAGCAGAACCACCCAGACAATCCTCCCTGCTCCCATCAGGTGTCTCAATGGAGTCATAGGCTGTTGAGCCAACGACGAGCAAACTCATAGAATCATCCTCTTAGCTGGATCTGCACGACTCGATTTTTCCCGAGCCCCAAAAGGGGGAGAGACTAACCCAAGCACCCTTGGAGAAAAAGAAGGAGAAAAGCTCTTTCCTCAATTCCTCAGTTTTTCCCGCCGGGAAAAGCTGGCAAGAACATCCGGACGCCCCATACCAGAGATCGTGCAATTGGCGCAGACCTTTCGGAGCTTCAAATCCCGAATTTGCTTGCGCAATTCGCGAAACTCCTTTCCCCCCCAAATTTCTTGAAAGGTTTGGGTTTTAAAATCGCCGAAGGTGGAAAATTCAAACCAATGGCCACAGGGAAAAACCGTCCCATCAGGATTTACATGAATGTAGTACCAAGGGAAGTAGCAGAGTCTTTTATGACGATCCCGTGGGGAAACGGCCAAATTGAACTCACGGTTTTTATGATCCAAAAATTCATGAACTGAAAAATCGCTATCCTCCGGGGCCACCAAGGCTGTTCCACCACCTTCTTCCTCATTCCGGATATCCTCTCGCATTCCGTCCTGGATCCCTTCAGGAAAGGGCATAGGAGCCATCAGCTTAAGTCCCAGCTCTGAAGCAACTTCAGCGCATTCTTCCAAAATTCGGTTGCTTAGATCCGGGAATTTGACGAGAGTCTCATCTTCCATTCCCATTCCGCCCAAAACCCCCATGTGGACAAAATTGACATCACTAAATCCTTGGGAGGCAAGAAGGCGTAGAAGATCGGGCATCTCTTCGATGTTGGATCGCATGAGAACAGCGGTCCCGGAAAGCTTGGGCAAAACAGATCCAGCTTCTTCTTTTTTTCGTCGGATTAAGGCAAGCTTTTTTAAAAACACATCCCATTTTCCGGGATAGCGGATTCGCTCAAAAGTCTCTTTTGTTGCACCATCCACCGAAACTGTGAGGACCGGCATCTGCACTTCGATGATCTTGTCCATTAACTTTTCGGTCATGGACATGGCATTGGTCGAAAAATGAAAGAAGGGAACTCCGTATTCCTTACAAAGTTCCAAGGCCCTGGGAAGTTCGGGGGCCATTAGGGGCTCGGCCGAGGAAGAAAGGACAACATCGTGCGCAAGAGGAAAGATCTCCCTGGCGACTTTCTCAAGCAACTCACGGTCCATCAGGAGGTTGCTTTCCTCAAAGTCCGGGTGGGAGAAATGGCACATGATACACCGCAACTGACAGCGGTTGACCATATCAACCTTCACTCGTAAAAAACGCTTTGTTCGAATTCGTGGCATCTATTCATCCTACCCCAATCAATGGGAAGGGGTCGATTCTTCCAAAGACTCGGAAAGAACCTTGATGGGCGCCTTTCCCCGCTCGAAGAGCAAAAAGATAGCCCCCAAAACCGACCAAAGCATCAAATGAATCCGGTAGACCACCGAAAGAGCAATGGCCCTGGTGGCAATAATTTGCCCGGCATTCGCAATGCCAACGAGGTAATGGGCACAGTATTTTTTGAAGAAAAACCCATACATGGCTTCTCCCACCCCCCACCCGGACGGAGTCAGAGGAACCGCGGAAATAATATTGATCACCGGGATCAAAACAAAATAACCCGTCCACGGAACCCCAACTCCCAAGGAGTCACCGATTAAGGCTACCCCAAGAACAGCCAAGAAATGGTTTCCGACAGAGAGAAAAAACCAAGTCGCCAAGCCAGAGACATGGTGCCGATAGAAAATAACCGCTTGGTCCAACTGTTGAAAAACGGAAGCCATGGGCAATTTGAGCAAAAGAGCATCCAAATGAACCGCTTTCCGAATTCTGCGAGAGAAATATGCAATGGCCCCCATCGCTAAAATAAAAAGCCCAACATAGATACCCAGTGCGACTTCCCAGAAATCCTGGAAGTTGAATAACATCACCAAACCGGCCAAAAAGGCCAAGGCAGCCAACCCAAGGATGCGATCCACAAGAACGGTGACAATGGGTCGAGCTTTTTTCCCGGTTTTTCGGGCAATGTAAAAAGCTTTGATGACATCCCCACCTGTCAAGCCTGGAACAACATTATTGAAAAAGATTCCGATCCAGGTCAAACGGAAGGCTTCCAGCACACTGACCTTCAATTCATTGACTCGAAGTAACCACCACCATCTCACGGATGAAAACGTCGCAACGATGAAAAAGAAGAGAGCCCCGAAGAGGAACTTTGGGATATTCATCCCTTTGAGGTATGTCAAAAGCCCCGGTCGAAGAGCCAGGACCTTTCCGTCGGGTAAAACCCCGGGGCGAATCTCTTCCGTTTGAGTTGAGCCCTTGGCTAAAAAGGAGACGGGCCTAGCTTGCCAGTTTCCCACAATCTTCCCCTCAACCTGACGGATGACCGTCTCGGTCCCGGCTTTTGTTTGCAAGATCTCATATCGATCCACAAGGTCGATTTTGCTGAGAACAAAGAAGATTAATGCCGTGGCTAAAAGTAGCTTCAGGATCAGGACTAAAAATTTCCGACTCAATGGTGAATCCTCAAATGCATCAATTTCTTATTTGGTCGCGCCACGTGCGGTGTGATCTCTCCACCACTTAGGAATCCAAGAACCCTCTTTGTCCATGGGGCGATGTAAGATCCAGGCAAAGAATTCTCGAGCAAGTAAGCGAAGTCCTCGATCCCCATCTTCAAAGGCCATTTGATACATGAAGGCAAAGGGACTGGGGCCTTTTCCTACCTCCAAATCTCCCTCAGAAGCCTGCATAGATGCGCACAAAACGGCCAACCTTCTCCGGACATCCGGACTGGTATCCACGGGACCTGTAGGCCCGAAAACAGCCGCGACATTCTGCTTCAACTGGGCAAGAATCCAAGGGATGGCTTTTGTTTTGCCTAAAGAAAAAAAGGCGTTAATCGCCGAAATCCTCACTTCGGGGCTTAATCGATCTGCAAGGCCAACGACCAGGCCATGCAAACAAGCCCTTCGCAAGCTCTCAAAGAGGTACTCAGCGATCACCTTTTGAAGTCCCGGATCCGTTTCCGAGCTCAAAGCTTCCAGGAAGAGTCGGATACGCCCCCTTTCTTGGATCAAGTTTCCAGCAGGTAGATAGCTTAAGTCTCTCAAAAGGGTTGCAAAATCATCTCTCTGCTCACTCAAAAGCGGCCTTTTCCCAAGGCCTGGCCAATATTCTTCCATTCGTTTTAGGAGTGGGCCTGCCCGACGTTCGAACTCTTCGGGAAACCCAAAGAGAAGGCGCTGGTCCTCTGGATCAAAGCCAGGGGCTAGAATTCGCAGAACCCTCATCATCCCCTCGACGGACATGGCTCGGTTCAAATCGGAGGGATCCTTATCCAGAATCAAAAGAAGCCGCCATGCGGCTTCTCCTAAAAAATCCAGCCGGTTCTCTGCTTCCCCGACCAAACGAGGAATGCGCTCCCGAAGAAATCCGGCCGGATCCTTGAGATCGATCCATTGACGTCGCAAACCCAGGACATTTTCAGTGAAAGCATCCAAGTGAAACCAGCCAAAGGCCCGAATCATCCAGGGATGGCGAAGGGCCTTGGGGGAGTATTCGATACGGGCGGGTTCACCAAAGGTTAAAGGATTAAACCCCACGACGGAATCGACTTCCTTCAAGAGACCCCGGTAGTTGGAGCAACTTCCAAGTCCCAGCAAGATCAAAAAAAGACCAGGCAAAACCCGGCCCCTGGGGGGGCTCTTCAAAGAACAGGACTTTTCGCTTCGTAACCCCATGGCCGCAAAAGGTTAGCTTCCCTTTTTGAGGAAACAACGACACCTTTTTTTTCAGCCCAAGCTCCACCCAGGATTTCCCCCTTGGAATTCCTCCCCCAATCGTCGAAAAAGGTTCTGAGATCTTCAGTTTCGATCTTTGAAAATGGGGGCGAAACGGTATCGACCGGATGTTGTCGAGATCGGTTTTGCGTGCCGAGGTTCCAGGAGGCCTCGTAAAACACCTGGAAACAACTTTATGTGCCGATACGCACTACGCAATGGCAGCCTAGAAGGATTGCCACGAGCCCAGGGTTTTGTTCGCGGATTCTGAAGCTCGTCACATAGCGAACTGGTCGAAACGGGCTGTCTGACCCCGTTCCGATAAGACTTTCGTCAGGCTGGTCTTTATGAGCCCCGTCCCCGGGGCCTCATAAAGATGAGACAGAATCGGGGACTATGCACGTAGACGGACCGGTCCGGACATCACGGGACGGGGGTTCGACTCCCCCCGCCTCCACCATTTTCCTGCCTCAAAAAAACACAATTTTCAGCAGCTTTTGTCCCTTCCGCGTCTCTGTTTGCATGAGAAAAAGAGAAGCGCTGAAAAACCGACAAAAGGCCCGAACCTTTCAGGATCGTCCGCAGCTTCGTGAACGTCTCCTGGGGATGGGAGCGTCCCACCTGGATGAGACGGAACTCCTTGCTCTCCTTCTCGGGCAGGGAGCTGCAGGGCTGGGCGTTGAGAGACTTGCCCGCAGGATCCTTGATTCCTGTAAGGGGTTTCATGGCCTCGCACAGAGAGAAGTCAAAGAACTGTGTGAGCTTCCCGGCCTAGGGATCGCTCAGGCTTCGCGTATTCTTGCAGCTTTTGAAATGGGAAGACGAGCGAGCAGGCCTTCTCCAGATTTCACTGAAATCGTTCGCGACCCCGTTCTTGCAGCAAGGCGTTTTCGAGGTCAGCTTGGCGATGGGATGCGCGAGGAATTTCACGCTCTCCTTCTGGACACAAAAAACAGGGTTCTGGGCCTTCGGCTCATCAGTATCGGAAGCCTCCAGGCCTCTATCGTACATCCGAGGGAGGTGTTTCGGCCGGCGATTCGCTGTGCGGCAGCATCCATCATCGTGGCCCATAATCATCCCAGCGGAGACCCACATCCTTCAGGAGAGGATAGGGAGATTACCAAGCGCCTTGAGGACAGCGGCAAAATCCTGGGCATTCCTCTTTTGGATCATCTCATCCTTGGGAAAAATCGGTTTTACTCCTTTCAGGAGGATAGCATCCGTACTTGCGCTTGGTGAAAAAGGGTATTTGTTTCTGGTTTTGGGTTCAAATCCCCAAATCATTGATGATGTCTAAAGATTTGCGTTTTGAGGCAGATCGAGGCCCCAATAGATCCTTCCATTTCTTTCAAGCGGAGAGAGGGCTCACATCGATCCTCTCCCGGAAAGACCCGCCTGAAACAAAAAGACTCTGATCGACCCAGCTGAGCAGAAATTGTTGTTATCGCAGGTGCTGGAAGCCACCGATAGCAAAATTTTTCATGACGAACCAGAGTTCAATGAAGCGCAGAACATCGAGGTCACCGTTGCGGCTTGGAGGACTTCGTCCACCGTAGCATATGGATTTAAGAGGGTGGCCGGATGATTCAGCCCGACCATCATTGGACCCAAAACGAGAGAAGCTCCCATACACTGGGTAATTTTGTACGAAATATTCCCCGAGGCTAAGCAGGGAAAAATGAGGACATTTGCGCGCCCTTCCAATTCACAAAAAGGAAAGCGTTCTTTGCGATGTTCAGGAAGCAAGGCAACATCCGCTTGCATTTCCCCATCCGCCATCAATTCAGGCCGCGATTCTCGCAGGATCCTCCTAGCTTCACGCATTTTTTCGGACTCTTTGGAATCCATGGACCCGAAAGTGGAAAAGGAAAGAAAGGCGATTTTTGGATCCAGATCGAATCGTTTCACCATATCGGCCACACCTTCTGCCGTTCGTGCCAAGTGCTCGGCATCGGGATCAATGACCGAGGTGGTATCCGCAAAGAAATAAAGACGATTCCGACGAAGAACCATGTGGCAACCTGCGACTTTATGGAACCCTTCAGCTGTCCCGATGATTTGAAAAAGGCTTCGAAGCGTTTCGGGAAAACTCGTCCCAATACCTCCAACAAGACCATGGGCATCCCCTTCGCGCACCATCATCGAAGCAAAATTCAAACGCCAAGACATCGCCCTTTTAGCGCTGATTTCGGTCATCCCTTTTCTTTCCCGGATTTTCCAAATTTTCCTCCAATATTTTTCATAATGAGGGGAAGTCTCGGGCTGATGGATCTCAATGCCATCCAATTGGCTCTCAAGCTCCATATCTCGAATGGTTTCACGGATTTGATCTTCATTACCGATCAAAATGGGGATCGCTGCCTTTTCTTCATGCAAGATGGAAGCCGCCCTTAGGACTATGGGAAGAGTTCCTTCCGGGAAGACAATCCGAGCTGGCTTTCTTTTCGCCCGATGGGTCATATAGCGAAGGACATCTGCTCCCTGGCCCATTCTCCTCTCAAGAGTACTCCGATATTCTTCCCAGTCCTCGATTTGAATCCGGGCTACTCCGGATTCTACGGCTGCTTGAGCCACGGCCGGAGCCACCCATGTAAGAACCCGAGGATCCACAGGTTTAGGAATGATGTAATCCGGGCCAAAACGGAAACTCCTCCCCCCATAGGCAAGGCCAACGGTTTCTGGAACTTCCTCCCTCGCAAGGGCAGCAATCGCATGCACTGCAGCGACTTTCATCTCCTCATTGATCTTCCGGGCCCGGGCGTCCAAAGCTCCTCGAAAAATAAAAGGAAAGCCCAAGACATTGTTCACCTGGTTGGGGAAATCACTCCTTCCTGTCGCCACAATGGCATCCGGCCTTGCTTCTTTCGCATCGGTATAGGAAATTTCAGGATCGGGATTGGCAAGGGCCATGATCAAAGGAGAATAGGCCATTGCCTTCACCATCTCCTTGGTGAGTAAACCCGCTTTGGATAAGCCGACAAAAACATCGGCCCCCTCTAAGATCGCTTCCAAAGACTTCCGATCTGTTTCCCTCGCAAAGGGTTTCTTGAACTCATTGATGGAATCCAAGCGGTCGGTCGTAATGACCCCCTTAGAATCCACCATGAATAAGTTTTCTTTTTTTACCCCAAGAAGGAGGAACATTCGAGCACATGAAATCGCAGCAGCACCGGCACCGGAAAAAACTGCCCGCACGTCTCCGGCCTTCTTCCCTGCGATTTTTAGGTAGTTTAAAAAAGCTGCCCCGGAAATGATCGCGGTTCCATGTTGGTCATCATGGAAAACAGGGATGTCCATCTCCTCGCTTAATTTTTTCTCAATAAAAAAGCACTCGGGAGCCTTGATATCTTCCAAGTTGATCCCACCAAAGGTGGGTTCAAGAGTTCGTGCCGCAGCGCAAAACTCCTCAACCGAATGGGTTTTGAGCTCCAGATCGAAAACATCAATGTCGGCAAACCGTTTAAAAAGAACCCCTTTCCCTTCCATAACAGGTTTTGCAGCTTCAGGGCCAATATTCCCTAAACCCAAAACCGCCGTCCCATTCGTCACAACAGCAACGAGATTTCCTCGATCGGTATAGAGGTAGGAAGCGTTGCTATCCTTTTCAATTTCCAAGCAAGGCTCCGCAACCCCTGGGGTATAGGCAAGCGAAAGATCGCGCTGCGTGAAACAGGGTTTCGTAGGGCTAACCTCAATTTTACCGGGCCTCCCCTTGGCATGATAATCGAGCGCTTCTTTCCGGGTGACCATGTGTGAAAACTCCTAGAACGGGCCAAAAAAAATCCATACCCACTTAAACAGTGAATGCAAGCACAGTGCTTTACTCTGGTTGGACCAAAACCCCGGTCCCTCAACCTGGTGTTTCAACGCCTCCCTTACCAAATCACCCAGTAGGATTCATGGCCCCTTCCGCCTCCAAGAGGGCTCCAAGGACAAAACAAACTCTTGGCAGGGCCATAAAGACAACGACGGGTAAGCAACAATTGGCAGGATTTCATGAATCATCCAGGCTCGTCTCAAAACCCATTTGCTGTAAACGGGAAAGAGGGTACCCTTTTGTCCCACCAATCAAAGGGGAGATGTTTTGATTCTGTTGCCTTTCTTTCTAACGACCATCCTGTTTCCCGGATTCCAGAGACCTCGACAACACCTGGCAGCTCGGTTCCAGGGCGGAAGCGTCACTTGGGAAGAGTTTTATCTAGAACTTGCCCGGAGACATCGCGGAAAGCCCCTGGGAAAAGAAGCCCTGCAATTCCTTGTCGATCAGCAATTGGTTGAGATCGAGGCCAAAACTCGCAAAATTCGGGTCTCAGAGGATGCCATCCAAGCCCGTATTCGGACTGTAAAAAAGCAATTGGAAGCCCAAGGAAAGGACATCAAAGATTATTTGAAACGAAGAGGCCTCAACCCTCAGGTCTTTCAAAATTATATCCGGCTATCCCTCCTCAATGAGATACTCGTCCGAAATGACTTACATTTCGGTCCGAAGGACCCCATCTCCCCGGCACAAATTCAGGTTTGGAGAAGGGAACAGTCTCGGAAACACAAGGTCATCACCGCCCCCGGCAAACTCCCCCCGGGAATCTCTGCACAAGTTGGTTCCCATCAATTTACCTTAACGGATCTTGGTCGGGTCATGGCCCGAAACCTGGTAGAAAAGGACCGCAATTCCATCCTAAAACAAATGGTGGCAGCCAAGATCCTTCAGATTGAGGCAAAGAAACATCACATTCGCCTTAGGCCCTCAGACCTGGACAAAGAGTTCGAGAGGCGTCAGCAGGAAGCCGCCTCAAATCCTCAATATAAAAAAGCGAAGATCGGTTTTATCGATATCCTCAAAGCCCAAGGGCGGACCGTAGAAGATTTGAAAAAAGGGACTGCATTCCAGGCTCAACTGCTGGCGGTTCGTTTGGGACAGAATCTTTTCCCTATGAAGTTCCTTCAAAACGAATGGGAAACCCACCGAGAACTTTGGCTGGAACGCCTCGGTCCAAGCCGGCGACTCTTAAAAATTGACCTCCTAGGTCCGCCCAAAAGATCTATGGAAGAAGCGAAGGCCCTAGCAGAAAAACTCCGAAAAGCCGCAAAGGACCCTCGGTCATTTAGGATGCTGGCTCGCCAATATTCCGAAGACCCTCGAGGAAAAAAACTTGCTGGTGATTTTGGGTATGTTCACCGCAAAGAAGATGGGTTTTCTCCCAAAATCCTCTCCAAAACCTTTGAACTCCCTACGGCACAGGTTTCAGCACCCATTGAAGTTCAAGGGAAGATTTCTCTCCTAATGGTGACAGCTCTTAAGAAGTCTCCCCGAAAGGACCGCATGCTCAAGGAAATCCGGGCCTGGCTTTTCCGATCCTGGCTTCGTAAGAAAATCAAAGAAGCCAAGGTTGAGTTCCTCTCCTTTTAAAGCCAAAGGATCCATCGGCCGGTCTCAGGGGGAACGCTAAAGCAGGGAGCAGAGAGCCAAGAGGATTATTCGGGTGGGAGCTCGACTTTTTCCCTTCTCTTATATACCAGCCGAATAGGAATCTCCTCCCAGCCAAAAGCTTCCCGAAGACGGTTTTGGAGATAGCGATCATATTGCCCCGTGAAGAGTTTTGGTTCGTTGACAAACACAAGGATGGTTGGGGGAAAGACATCCACTTGAGTCGCATAAAAGAGCTTGGGCTGTTTTCCCTTCGTGTGCGGAGCATGCTGTTGTCGGGCTTCTTGGAAGACCCGGTTTAAATCCCCTGTAGAAACCCGTTTTCCAGCTTGCTCATACAGCTCGGCTGCGAGTTCCAAAGTTTCATCAATGTTTTGTTGATCCAATGCGGAGATGAAGCTGATCGGAGCAAAGGAAAGTCCCGGCAATTCCTGACGGAGATAGGCTTCCCATCGATCCAAGTCCGGTTCCTCCCCAGCGAGATCAACCTTGTTCGCGACGAGAATGCAAGGCTTGTAATTTTGAAGGATGAACCCACTCAGTTTTTTATCAACTTGGCTAATGTCCAGGCTTAGATCAAACAAAAGGAGGATGACATCGGAACGCCGAACACTCCGTTCACTCCGTGCCAAAGAGAAAAACTCGATGGCATCTTGTACTCGGCTCTTTTTTCGAAGCCCTGCAGTATCGATTGCAATCCACCTTCTCCCTTCTCGTTCAAAGGGAACATCCACAGAGTCTCGTGTGGTACCCGGGATATCAGAAACAATGACTCGTTCCCCACCGGCTAACAGGTTTACAAGAGTAGACTTACCGGAGTTTCGCTTCCCTAGGATCCCCAACTTGATTCCCACCTCCATATCTTCGGCTTCCATCGGCTCGGGAAGATGCTCGACAATCGCATCACAAAGATCCGAGATCCCCAAGCCTTCTTTTGCAGAGATCTCCAACGGAACCCCAAACCCAAGCTTCGTTCCTTCAAGACATTGGAATTCGTCTTTGCGGCTCTCCACCTTATTCGCAATCAGGAGAACAGGCTTTTTCAGCTTTCTTACCTTCTGGGCCACAAACTGGTCCATGGGAGAGACACCCTCCTTGGCATCAAACAGAAAAAGAATGAGATCTGCCTGCTCCATGGCAATTTCACATTGGCGGGCCACGTGGGCTTTAAGTTGCTCTTCATCCACAAGCCCCATTCCGCCCGTATCAACAAATTCGAAACAGCGGCCCCTCCAGTCAAAAAGGAGGGAGACCCGATCTCTCGTCACCCCTGCCGTGGGCTCAACAATGGACACTCTTCGCCCGGCGATTGCGTTGAGCAAGCTGGACTTCCCGACATTAGGCCTTCCGATGATCGCGATATTTGGAATCTGCATTGTTTCGATATCCTTTCCTAACTCCAGCTTTTCCGCATCCATGGTCCTCAGGCCAGCGGTGGATGGAACCCGTGCTAGAGCCAATCAAGTTGCCTATGGACCTGAGGGAGAACCAAAGTGTCAAACCCAAGGCTTAAGGCGCTCCACCATGCTTCTTTTAGGGTTCTATGATCCAGTTGTTTTTTCACCAAATGGGCTGGGGATACCGGTTGGAGAACAAGAGTAAAAAACTCACGGAAGGAAAGAAGTGTTTGAAAGGCTTCAGAGAGTTCTTGTTGTGTCATCCCAGGAGTCAGCACAATTTTCACGCTTGTTGTCACCTGGGCTGCAATCGCCTTTTCCAGGCATTTGACCTGCTCTGCCTGCAAGCTTCCGATGCTCCCCGTCTCAGTTATAAATGAAGCCCCCCCAAGAAGGGTCGAAGGGAGTTTATAGTCCATAGAAAGAAGATCAATGAAAGGCAGAAGCCCTGAGAGCTTTCTTGCGTTATGAGCGGCTGTCTCCAAAAGATTCTTCTTTCCTAGGCCTCGAAATTTCCGAAACAGGGCCTCGGCAAACTCAGGCTGGTCAAGAGGTTCCCCTCCTGTCAAGGACAACCATGATGGGATTCCGGGGAACAGGTCTGGGATCTCCTCCACAGAGGCAGGATTGTGAAGAGATTCAAGCCTTCTCCCAACACCATCGAGCACACTCACCTCTTGCGGGGCACGATAACTATTAACGGTGTCACAATATCGACAACGTAAAGGGCAGCCGGCAACTCTCACAAACTGAGTTGGAGTTCCTACAAGGGGGCCTTCCCCTTGAATCGAAGCGAAGACCTCGACAAGTTGGCCCTTGGGAAAAACCCTCGGCTCTTTGCTGGACGTCGCAACCCCTTGAACCTCGTTCGTCCTCATTTCACCAATGACCGAAGAACCTCGATCCCCTCCTGTAGAGATTTTTCATTGGTGGCAAAAGAGATCCGAAAATGAGTCGCCCTTTTCGAAAAAGCCGATCCTGGAACAACAAGCAAGCGTCGCTCCAAGCAAGCCTGAATAAACTCAGTTTCTGTCCATCCTTTTGGATAAGCGGGGAAGGCATAAAAAGAGCCTTCCGTTTTTTCAAGATCATAGAAATCCCTCAAGCCATCGAAGACAAGGTCGCGCTTTTTTCGATAGGCTTCGAGCTCCTCGCTCATATCCCGCTCGATCCCCATAAGGGCACCATATTGAAGGGGGGTGGGACAACAGACGAAGGTGTATTGTTGCAGCAATCGCATTTTGTCGAGGATGGCATCAGGTCCTAAGGCCCAGCCGAGACGCCACCCAGGAACCCCCCAGGTTTTGGAGAACCCACCCAGGACAATGCTACGTTCATGTTGTTGCATCCGGGGGATCATCGAGGGAAAGGGGCCGTCATAAGAAAAATGATCATAGATTTCATCGGAAAGAATCCATGTGCCCTCTTTAGACGCCAACTCGGTGAACAAATCCAAAGTCTCCGAAGAGAGAATCCCTCCTGTGGGGTTACTTGGGCTGTTCACAAGAACAAGTTTGGGCTTTCGTGCAAAGAGGCGCACGAGTTCGTCAGGATGCACTCGCCAACCCGCTCCAGGTTCTTTCGGATAAAGGTCAAAGAAAGCAAGCTCAGCTCCCACCATTTCCAGGACATTTTTGTACATCACAAAATACGGATCGGGAAGCAGGACAAGGTCCCCAGGATCGATTAAAGCAAGGACTGAAAGAAGCAAGCCCCCTGAAACTCCAGAAGTCATAAAAGCAGATTCAGGCCTGAAGCCTTCTCTCTTTTCGATCCGATTCAAAACGCCCTCTACAAGAGCGGGAATCCCTTCCGTAACTGTGTACTTGTTTTTTCCTTCGTGGATGGCCCGAATGGCCGCCTCTTTCATCTCCGAAGGGGCATCATAGTCGGCCTGTCCAATCGAAAGGTTAATGGGGTTCTTCATGCTCGAGACTAACTCGAACATGCGTCGTACCCCACTTCCCTCAATCCTCCCCATGCGGGAGGCAAGGTTTAAATCTTTTTCTTGCATGGTCTCTATCTTACCCCTTCTCCATCCAATCCATGTGCACCTTCGTAAAAAGGGAAGGAGAAAGGAACCTTCCGGTAGGACAAAAATATGAATGCTTGCAGATTTCCCCTAAAGGGGGATCCAGCCTACTAGCGACTTCCGAGAGAGAAATCCCAACCCGTATCTCTCAAGAAAAGCGCATGCCCGAAATGGGTCTCTTTATCGGATGAGTAGAAAACCCAGCCAAGAAGATGGATTGTCCAAGCAAAACACTGCAAGGATGACCCATCTGGCTCTGGGACTAATTTCTCCTCATCTCATCGATCATCAGCACTCTGAATGTTGTTCTTTATGTGAATCCACTCCCCCTGAACCCAATCCCCCAAATACCATGTCCTCCCTAATCCTTGCTGTTTTTCCGGAGCCCAGATCCCCTGTCCAATTCCGAAACCCAAAGACGGCAGCGGAAATATGAAGGAACCTGCTTAGAGCGAAGGATGAATCAGGAAGCCTCTTCTGCCTTTTTCTTTTTCTTTTTGGTGGCGACCTTGAAACGAGTTCGAACTTTGGGAAGTCCAAAAACGGAGTCCTTTTCGTCCCAGCGCGCCTGTTCTTTAAGAATGGCCAAGCGCTCAACTCGTTTAAAAACATTTCGAACCCTAGAGAGCCCAGAACCGATTTTAAGGCTGGAATGAATGGACATCGATGTTCTCCCAGAACAGTGAAGACAAAACAGTAAAATGGGCTCCTAAAAAACCCTTTCACAAAGCTAATTTGAAAGGCGAAAGAGTATAGGCCCCTTTCTGCTCTATGCAAGACCAAGAGAGGGGCTTCAGACCCAAATCTGCCTAGACTCTCCCCCTGGAACGGGTTTGGACTTTTTGGGTCTCACGGTGGAAACGAAGATTGAGATTCTATGGACCCCAAGGAAGTTAGCCTCGTTCTCTTCCCCCCACTCGAACGCGGAAACTGGCCCGTCCGATGTTCTTTTTTAAGGTTCGGAAATTGAACTGGAAGCCATCATCCGTTTTATCCTTGGGTTTTTTCACAAAACCCAAAGATTTGAGCTTGGAAAAGAGCTTCTCCTCGCCGCCGGGAGAAGTACCTTCGGGAATCCTGACAAAAACGATTAATAATTTGGTTCCTTTCGTCTTCAGCCAGGCATGCTCAGCCGAAAATCCGAGCTTTCTAAGATATCGGGCCATGCTCGAGGCATATCCGATAACAGCCTTCTTAGGGTTTTTATAGGAAGAAATCCGGAAAAAACGAAGTTGGCGTTTCGTCCATGTTTCGGGTTTGAGCTTCCCGGCTCGCCCTCTCGCGAGCTTGGACTTTGATCGGGCCGCAAGATTCGAAGCGGGCTTCACAGGAGGGACAAACTTCTCTCCTCCCATCAACTGGGGTGCCTTCCCTAACTCTGAGCCTGTGCCCGAAGACTTAGCTTGGAATCCACCTTTTTTCACCAAAGGATCTTGCGCCGTTTTCCCCGGCCCATCCACTGCTATGCCCTCTCCAGTTCCACCCAATCTATGAGCTCCCTTCCATTGAACCCATCCGAAGACAAGCAAAAAGAGGAATCCAAGAGTCAGGCCACCCCCAAGTGCGGGGTTTTTCAGAAACCAGCCTTTCAGACCCAACCAAAGGGTGGCGCTCCTTTCATCCCCCTGAGCTTTCTTTTGGCCCTTCTTACTTGTTTCCCGATCGGGTTCGCGCTGCTGCTTAAAAAGCCCAGTCCCTTGTTTGCCTGGTGGCGTCTGGGCTTCACGAAGGACATCCAAAATCGTTTTATTGCGCCGCATTTATACCCCTCCCTCTTTTCGCAAACGGACTCAAGTCCGCGAAACTATTATTAAAGGAACCCCTGTTTCTCGCATTTCCCGCCCTGATCCACATAAGGAATGAGATCTATGAAGAGCTAAAGGAAACAAACCGCCCAACAACTACAGATAGTTGCACGAGACCCAGCCCCTACTACTGGTAGAGGAGTTCCTTGCCGGAGAGTGTATCATCTTGGGAGGATGCCGCAAGCCTCAGAACAGATCTTCACAGGAAAACTTTGCCAACGCGGTTGCTTGAGGGTCCAGCTTTACCACAAGCATCTTTTCCCATGAAAAAGCAAGGAGCTTGGGAGGGCCTTGGATCTATTTCAAAGCTTGGAGAATTCTCTCTCGAAAAGCGCCATCAACAAAGAGAGGAGCCGTTTTGGGGTCATTTAAGAGGTGGGATAATTTTTCAGCCTCTCTTTTCTTACCCATCGCCCGTAAGGCCTTGATCTGATAAAGAAGGGCAAGCCCGGGATCAGAGCCAAGAGAAAGAAGCCGAGAGACCGCCTTTCCAAGAGAATCTTGGGCTTCTCGGAATTTCTTCTGCACGTATTGGGCAAGTCCTAATTTGGTTAATGCGGTCGGTTGGTCCGGAAAAAGCTCAAGAGCCTCACGGAAAGCTTTTTCGGCCAAAGGCCCTTTCCCATCCAGGAGAGCCTTTTCACCCCGGGACACTCGGCGAAGGTATTCGCTTTTTAAGAGTTCCATCACCGAGTCTAAGGGGAAATCCTTTGGAGCCTCATCCACAAGCTTTCGAAAGAGGCGAAAGGCGTTTTTCCGGTTTTGAAACAATTCCAAGTAGGCAAGATCCCTCAGGAGTTGAAGTCGAAAGGCTAGGACTTCCTCCTCATCAGGGAGGGCCGAAGCGGCCTTGTCGGCCAAGCGATAAGCAAGCCGAATCTTTTTCTTGGAGCGTGCGATATGAGCTTCCAAGTAATCGAGAATCGGAAGATTGGGATCCATCCTCCGGGCCTCCTGGACTTGAGCCATGTAGTCCTGGGGGGTTTTAGTGGCTAGCATTCGGCGCGCCTCCGCAGCAAGGACTCGAGCAAGAGCCTTGCGGAGACCCGGATGAAGGGGCCGCACCTTGAGGGCTCGACGATAGAGACTTTCCGCTGAAGGAAGTTGTTCCAAACCTTCAAAGATTCTTCCCAGCTCAAAAGAAAGAGCGGGGCTATAGGTCCAGAGGGCGAGCCCCTGTCGCAAAACCTGGATGGCCCCCGAGGGGACATCCTCGGCTAAGTAGGTGCGAGCAAGAGCCAGATAAATATCCAAGGAGGCTCCGGGATGAAGCTTCCGAAATTTTTCCAACATTCCAAGAGCTGAGGTGGCATTGCCTCGAAGTCTCTCTAATTCAGCTTGGGCCAAGACAAAGTGGGGATTCACTCCTTTCCTCCCTTTTCCTTTCTGGAGAATTGCATCCAGCTTGGAAAGGAAAGACATAGGAAAAGCCTTGGCTTGTCGGCCTTGAAAGACTTCAATCTCTCGAAGAACCTTCCATCCGAGGGCTTCAGGATTGCTGGGATCCAATTGCAAAACTTCTTGAATGCACTGATCGCCTTCCTCATCTCTCCCCAGCCGGAAAAGGGTGCTTGCCCGGTCCAGGCGAAGATCCTTCTGCAAGGTCTTTACCTCATGATTACCAGGGAGTCGATCTGCAATACGGATGGCTAAATCCAAACGCTCCAAAGCCTTTCCATCCTCACCTTTTCTTCGATAGAGAACAAAAAGTGTCGTTGCCGCTTTGAGTCGATGCTGGGGAAGCTCCGCAAAGGTAAGAGCTTTTTCGAGCAAGGGGAGGGCTTTTTCTTCGGAACCTTTAGGATCTTGCAAATGGTACATGCCCAGATTGAACCAAGAAACTCCATCTTCGGGAAAGACTTTGAGGTTGCTTTTCCACAGTCGATCCGAACGGGTGAACTCATAACTCCTAGCACGTAAGGAGGGGACCCACCACAGCCCCAATAAAACAGCAAGGATTCCGGCAATCCAGGAGCGCAGCCCTCTGGGTATTAAGAAGAGAAAACCTGCAATCATCAGGCCCAATCCCGGAAGAGCCAAATAGAGATACCGATCCGCAGCAGGTATGGCCGTAGCGGGAAAGTAACCGTTAAAAGGAAGAAGAGCGGCTATGGAAAAGAGGATTCCAGCCCCAAGAAACCGCTCCCCCCCAATCTTTTTCTCACCCTTTCCACCATGCAGGAGGAGGAAAACTCCCCCACCCAATAAAACTGTCAGAAACAAGAACTTGGCGAGGAACTGCGATTCAAAAGAGGCAAGAGTAAGTCCTCTTGGATAGAAAACAGCAAGCGGTTCAGGATCAAAGAGTAATGCCAGGTAGTGAAGAAAAGTCCCAGGAATGGCGGCAGGAACCCCCCTGAAAGCAGCCGTTCCCACTGCCCATGAATGAAGAAGATGATGGAAAGCAATCAAAGCACAGATGAGAAAAACAATGAACAGGAGCCGCTTAGGACCAATGGTCCGAGGACTTCTGTCCCTGTTTGGGACCCCGAGGGGGCCTACCCATAGGAGAAGCCCTAACAAAGGAAGCACTAGGGCACTCCCCTTACTGTAGCAGGCAAGAACCGTCAAAAGGTAGACCCAAAGGGCCTTTCCCTCCCCTCGCAAGGCACGCCTGCCCTCAAGAAGAGCCCATAGGGTGAACAAGCCGGCGAGTAGGTCCTTTCGTGAAGAAACCCAGGTGACATTTTCGGCTAGAACCGGATGAAGAACCATGGGAAGGCTTCCGAGAAGAGCCAGTAGGCGGGGAAACCCTAAATCCCTCAGCAAAAGAAACAAAAGCCAGGCCACTACCCCCTCAAGAAGAAGGGAATGTAAGTGGAACCCAAAAGCTCCCTGGGGACCAAAAAGATTCCAATCCAAAAACAAACTTAAATAGGAAACTGGTAGGTAAACCTCGGCAATCCGTCGAGTGGGGTCCAGGATATGGAGCAGGCCTTTGAAAAAACCCTCATGAAAAGCTGGGTTATTGAGGATCAGCCTGGGGTCATCAAAGTTCAGGAATTCCCCCGATAACCCCGGACTCAAAGCGAGAAAAGCTAAAAGAAGAAGTAAGGGAAAAAATTGAAACTCTCCCCAAGCTCCCCCCCGTTTCCCAATCGTATTTTTCAATGCAAACGTTCTCTATTCATAAAAAAGGGACGAATCCCGCCTCTTTTGGAAACATCCAAAGGAAACCCTTCAGGGGACCGGAGAAAATCAAGGCAGCAGGCCAGCTCCCCCATTTTTGGAGAGAAAGATTCTACCCCCCTTTGCTCCCCAGATCGAGTTTGGGAAAAGCCCCATTTCAGAAAACTCCTGCATTCATGCTTGGAAAATGCACCTGCGACACGGAGAAGGTGAGCGACTTGGGGTGATTGGGGCAAGCAGGAGTTCTACCTTGAATGGGATCAGACATGAGAACCCAACTTTTCCCCTTTCACCCCAAAGCCCATTCACCCAAAATCCTTTTATGGCAGATCGACCCGAAGCACCATCTCCCCGGGATCAACTCAAAAATTGGATTTCCATTCTTGGGCCTGATGCGCCGCTGCTTCCCTTACCAGAGACATCCCTCCCCAAAGACCAAGCACAGGGATGCCGTAAAAACCGCACTGAACCTGCCACCCAAGCAAGGACCAAGCTCACAAAGCGACAAACCCTCAAAGCCCTCCGGCAACGGGTCGAAGCCTGTAAGTCTTGCTCTCTGGCTCTTTCCAGAACTCAAGTGGTCCTTTCCGATGGAAACCCCGACGCTGATATCTTTTTTGTGGGAGAAGCTCCTGGAGCCCAGGAAGACCGTCAAGGGCTCCCTTTTGTGGGGCCTGCCGGGCAATTACTTACACGAATTATTGAGCAGGGAATCCGGATCCCAAGAAAGGAGACCTTCATTGCCAACATCCTCAAATGCCGCCCCCCCAAGAATCGTCCTCCCCTCCCCGAGGAGATTCAGGCGTGTAGCCCCTTTCTTTTGGAGCAAATTCGCTGTGTTGCACCCAAAATCCTCATTGCCTTGGGGGCTACGGCAGCACGTTTTTTCTTAAAAACCCAAGCCCCCATGCGAAAACTTAGGGGCTGCGCCCATCAATTTATGGGGATCCCTCTCATTGTGACTTGGCACCCCTCTTACCTTCTCAGGCGCCCGGAAGCCAAGGCCGAGACTTGGAAGGACATTCAACTGGCTATGAGGATTCTGAAAGATAGAAATCTCGGGGAGTGAAATAAAGCAGGGACAAGCTCTTGAATCGATGTTGACCTGTTTCCACATGTTCGCTACCGTTCTTCCCTTGATCACAGGATTTATGTTCAGAATTTTTGAAAAACATTCTGTGGTTTCTTGCCCTTTCGTGGTCTTCCGCGGAAGATCATTTTTGTCCAGCCCTCGGACAGCCCTGGATCCGTCACCGTCAAGTTGCATGATGAGGCGAAAAGCGGTGAAGGAAGACGATTGGTCCATCGGGACTTTTCGTGAACTGAACATCTGGTCGTGAACGCAGGTTCCAACGAATGAGAAAGAGCCCATTGACGGTCCGCCGAAAAAACGAAAACCTTTCCCCCCTTTCCGTGGTCCTTCCCCGGTGGGCAACTCGTATGGTTGCCCTCCCGCTCTGCGCGTTCCTGACTGCGACCCTTCCGGTCGCTTGTTCAGGTGCTGCCGATGCGGATTCCGGCAGCATGAATATTGCTGGTGAAGCACAGCCCACAAAGGATTTAGCTCAGGAGACTCACCTGGAGTCCTCTCAAAAGGATTCCGGAAGAATCGACGCAGAATCCGGTCAACCCCTACCTGGAGATTCCTCTAAAGCAGGAGCTCGAGAGGATAATTCTCAGGAAGGAATACAAGGTGGAAAGCCATCGCCTGCAATGCAACGTCGGAACTTCCTGATCCAAACAAATCTGAAAAAGGCTCGCCGAGCATGGGATCTCAGGCTTTTTGAAGATGTCGTCAAAGCAACGGGTGAGGTCCTCAAACTCGACCCCAACAATGAAGCCGCTCGTTCCCTCCTTAGGAAGGCCCAAACAGCCCTTGGTGAGAGAGAGCCTTCCCTGGGACAGGCCAGCCGGGATGCGATGACCCGTGCTGAGATCGAAAAGCAAAAGGATTTTTCGGTTGCCCGCAGCTATGAGAATAAGGGTGATCTCTATGCAGAAGAAAATAACTACGAGAAAGCCATTGAGAATTACCAAAGGGCTGCATTAACCCTCCGCTACTCTCCCTGGTTCACCCCAGGATCTGCCCTTGAGAAGCGCCTGAATGCCAAGTTGAAGCAAGCAAAGGCGATGAAAACCAAGTGGATTCAAAAGCAAGCTGAAAAAAGCGCTCGCACTGCGCGAATGAAGCTGGCAGCCGAAGAGAGAAAGGAGAGAATCCGCCGCCGGGTTCGGGTTCGCTATCTTTTTGAACAGGCGAACTTGGCCTTCCAGGGCAGGCAATATGACCAATCGGTTCGCTATTTGGATGAAGCCCTTAAGATCGACCCGGTAAACAAGGATGCCAGGGATCTTCGAGAACTCGCCATGCGGGCTCGACACGACCAATCCATGGATTCATTGAAGAGGAAATGGCGCCAGGAATGGACTGCAACCTTTGAAAATCTGAAACGGATGGACATCACTCAGACCGATACGGTCAAGTTGGATTTGGAGCATTGGAAAAAGATCTCGAATCGAAAACCACTCTCCTTTTCCAGCACCAAGGTAACAGTGGACCCTGACACAGCTCTGATTCAGAAAAAACTGAACGAGGTTGTGATCCAACAGAACTTTACCGAGACACCCATCGAGGATTGGGTCGATGCTTATCGGAGAGCAACTGGCTTGAACTTCTTGGTGAGTAGTGCAGCCCAGGAGCTTGACGAATCGGCAACAACCCTCAATCTTAAACTTGGGAAGCGCTCTGTCGCCCAAGGACTGGACCTGATCGCCCGGGTGAAGCCCATTCAATGGACCATCCGTGATGGCGTTGTCATGATTCTTGGGGACGAGGAAAGCGCCGGAACCATGGTCCCCGTGATTTATGACGTTCGAGAAATTGTCAATAAAATCAAGGACCATCCCGGTAAGGATTTGATCCTTAGGCCCGGGGAGCCTCAGGAAGCTCCTGAGCCACCCGAGCCGGTCCCAGCGGTCGTCGACTTGGATAAGCTTCAATCGATTATCACAACAAACATTGATCCCAGCAGCTGGGAAAAGGAAGGAGCCGGGGTTGAGCCTTCGGGCGAAACCGCCCTGGTCATCACCCAAACTCCCGAAGTCCATAAAAAAATCGATGCTCTGCTCAAAGATTTACGCAGTAGCTCAGGGATTCAAGTTGATGTTGAAGCCCGATTCCTTCGCGTAGAGGATAATTTCCTAGAAGAAATCGGCGTCGATATTCGAGGCTTGGGAAATCAAGCCTCCACAGGAAAGCCAGGCCTTGGCCTCCAGAAACATGGAAATCGTGCAGGATTTGCTTTCGACGATTTCGGACGCAACATTTCTGCATCGCAACCGGGTGCCATTGGAACCGGATTTGAACCGGGAGTGTTTTATGACAATGGACTTGACGGAGATATCTATGGCCGCACAGAAAACCTCTTTGATCAAACACTAGGAGGAGGTCCCGAGGGCCTCTCCAACGCTGGGGGCCTCTCCTTCCAATACACTTTCCTTGACGATACGGAATTGGAGACAATCCTCCGAAGTGTCTCCAAAAAGGAGAGGGTGGAGCAACTGGCGGCCCCTCGGCTTCTGATCCACAACGCTGCCCGAGCCAACCTGGCCGTAAACCGTCAATTCACCTACATTCGGGACTTTTCGGTCGAAATTGCTCAGTCTGCCGCCGTTGCCGACCCAGTGATTGGGGTCATACGGGATGGGGTTGTTCTGGATGTTCGTCCCGTGGTCTCTGCTGACCGGCGTTTTATTTTAATGGAACTTCGCCCCACTGTGGCCACTTTGGCGCAACCAATCCCCACCTTCACGACCACCTTAGGTGTAGGACAACCTGTTTCGATCCAGATACCCAGGTTAACGGTTCAGAAGGTTCGTACGACCATAACAATGCCCGACAACGGCAAGCTGCTCCTCGGTGGAATGAAGTCCACTCAAAAACAAAAGTTTGAGTCCGGAGTTCCGATCCTAAAAGACATACCTTTTGTTGGGTTTTTCTTCCGTAAGAAGGGAACCTATAACGCCAACAAGAAGATTTTGATTCTTCTTCGCGCAAAAATCATTATTCCTAGCGAATCGGAGCCTGACCTGAGTGAGGAACGCTAAGCCCACTCCACACAAGCCAAGAGGCTAGGGCGCCTAGCCTCTTGGCTATGCAGTCTTCTCGAATTAACGAAACTCGAGTGGGTTTCGGATTTTCAGAATTGTATTTCCTCCAGGCCGAGATCTCTCGGGGTTTTTCTCAAGGAAGAATGCAGCAAAGGATCAGCGCCCTTTCAGCCACCAGCATGGAGGCACAATGACCAAGGAATTCAAAAGCTTTCCGAGCAGCTCCTGGTCCTGGAGTGAACCTCCGCTAGAATATTCCGTTCCTTTTTCAAATCGTTCTGGGTGTCTTTGCACCCTTGTCCCTCCAGTGCTCCCTTGGAAGGACCAAATGAACATGGCCTCAGCAGACGGGTACCGTATTTTAAGATGATTCCTCGATCCCTGCGAGTCGCAATTCCCCTCCTCCTTTTTTCTTTTCTTGCCGCCCCCCTTTCGGCGCAAACTGAGGCAAAGAAAGAGGCCATTCAGAAAGAAGTGAGCTTCATCCGGAAATTGGCGAAAGATTGGGGATTCGTTGACCTCGCCAAAGATGCATTGAATCAGTTAAGGAAGAACTCTTCAGGTGCACTGGATGATCAACTTCTGGCCCAGCTTGAAGCTGAGATTCTCTATCTCGGAGCCAAAAGGATTCCAGACCTTGATCGGCGCCGCCAAGTCCTCCAGAAAGCTCTCCAAAAATTTGAAGATTACTTAGCTCAATATGGCCGTGAGGATGGCGCTCTTGAAGTTCTTTATAACTTAGGAGAAGCCTGTGAATTTTTTGGAGATTATCTGAGGCAAGCCCAAGAAGCGGAGAAAGATCCGGATAAACGTAAGACTCTCCAAGAGGAATTGATTCAGGTCTACACCAAAGGGATCCAAGCCTGTAACGATTTGATGGACAGGACGGAAGATAAAAGAGAAGAGGCTTCAAGAGCTCGCCTTTTTTATTATCGCTCTTGGCTCCGGAAAGGAGTGCTCCAGAGGGAGTGGGGAAGAGTGGTCCCACAGGACCGCACCATTAAGGTAAAGGAAGCGGTGACGACTCTGGAGGACATGGTCCTTGACGCGGGAGAAGAGACCCCGCTTGGAATGATTGGTCTTTTGGAAATCGCTCAATGCCAGGATGTTCTCGGTGATACCGAAATGGCCATCTCTCAATTTAACGATACGGTTGAAATTGTTTCCGAGCGATTGAGAGACCAGGACAACCCAGTGACTCCCGCACAAGGGGCTTTGCTCTTCAACATCTTGGAACGGGCATACGTAAAAACAACAGAAGTTCTCCTTCGAGAAGGAAAAACCAAAGAGGTCCTCAAACACCTAAAAAACTACAAAACAATTTCCAAAGAGTTCGAGAGGGATCCCAGCTTCAATCTTGGAGACCAGGTCTTGCTCAATGGGGCCCAAGCACTTGTTGACACCGGTTCTCAGCAAAACATCAACCAGGCCCTCGAAACAGCTCGCAAGGTAGCACGAAGGCACCCCACCGATTTTATTGGTCTCAAGGCCAAGGAACTCATCAAGCAGATCCTTACCGTCGCGGGAGGTAACATTAGCGCAGAGGCTCTCTATCAGGCGGCTTCTGGAGATTTCCAATCAGGAAAAAACCGACAGGCCATTGAAGGCTTCAAAAAGGTCCTTGCTGCCCTCAAAACGGAAGAAGAGAAAAATAAATACGGCCTCCGATCTTGGGGCAAAATGGGAGATGCCTTCAGGCGCCAAGGAAGGCTGCTTGAAGCTTTCTTTGCCTTCAGGGAAGGCCTCAAGAATTTTCGCCACACAGATGAAGCCTTTGCCTCAGCCATTGTGGACAGGCTCGTTGGCGTCATCCGTATGAAAAAAAAGGCAACCAAGGATCCTTTCTTTAAGGCTTTGGAGGAAGAAGCCAATCGCATCGCTGTCAGTACGGGAGGCAGAAGTCGGAACCGAATCCTTTGGAACAAAGTGCAGGCTGCCCTTGACAGTCGTGATCCCAAAAAGGCTCTCCGTCCTCTAGCCCAGATTGGAAAGGACTTTATCCGTTTTGACTTAGTTCCGGTTTACAAGGCCATCGTCTACTACAAACTTAAGGACTTTGACAGCGCCCGAAAGGAACTCAAGAAGTTCTTAAAGTATGTAAACGACCCCTACAACAAACTCCCCCCCAGCGAAACGCAACGGATTTCTGTGCGAGAAATCGCCATTGGTCAAGCCCGCTTCTACCTAGGTCTCATGAATGCTGAAGAAGCTCTAGGAACGGGCAAAATGAAGGGCCACAAACCCGACCCAACAAAGCTCAAGAAAATTATTGAGTCCTTTCGTGGATTCCGGGAGAAATACAAGGGCAATACCTCAATGGCTTCCTTTGCCCAGCTAGCCTCCTTTTATTTGATCCGGGGGTATGTGGGTTTGGAGCAGATTGAAACAGCCGAACTTGAATACCAAAGGTTCACCAAGGATTTCCCCAAATCTCCCCAACTTTCTCAAGCAGCAATGGTTCTTTTTTCTGCAAGAAATGGCCGGGTATCAGAAATTCGAAAGGAAATGAAGGCCCTTGAAGACAAAGCCGCCAAGGACCCAGCAGCGGAAAAGGACCTCATTGAAATCCGAAAACGATTTAAGTTAGATGTGTTGAAGACGCTTAGTTTTGCACGAACCTATTTGCAAAATGAAAAAAGCCCCGATTACGCGCTTCTTCGTAAGGCAGCGAAGCTTGCTTCTGAAATCAAAGATTGGGACCAGGCGGAACTCTTCCTCCAGAAAATTATTCAAGTTTTTGAAAACTCTCCAAAAGAAAAGAGCAAAATCAACAAGTTCATTAAGCCTGAACTTGCAGAAATCCTCCTCAGAAAAATGGAGTTCCGGAAAGCCTTAAAGCTTCTGAATGACGCCATCAAACTCCGCCCCAAGAGCTACCAATTAAAACTTCTCAAGGCCCGGGCTCTGGGGGGATGGATAGACATGGATCAAGATGGACGGATTATTAACCCTGGAGGTTTAGAGCGCTTTGAAGAAGCATACGACCTTCTCTGGGGCGAAAAGGGTTACCGGCGCTATATCCAATCCAAAAAAGTAAAAAAATACAGCCTTCCTTGGTACCGATTCTATCTGGATTGCTTGGATATGGCCTTAAAGGCAAGCAGAAAGGGCAACTCAGACTATCTCGACTTCGCCAAGAGTTTGTTCAATATTGCCAACTCAACAGATGATTTCGAGACCCTCAAGGGCTTGGGGGCTGAAGGCAAAAAAATCTACAGACTCTTCCTGAGGTTGAAGCCATGAAACGTAACTTCCCTATAATCTCCAGGAAGCCTTTCGGGATAGCGATTCCATCGCTTTCAAACCAGACATCGACGCGAATGAATACATCCTTTCAACGACTAGGTCTTATTTTATTCCCCCTCTTTACGCTGAGTTCTCTCCCTTGCATTTCTCCGAAGGAAATCCTCGGGCTTTCTTCTGGAAAGGATTTTCCGGGAAAATATCGCGTGGAGCCTGGAGTTTGGCAAAAAAAGGGCAAGGCGAGAGATCAGATCCGGAAAATCGGCGGACAAGCGATTCGCAATGTCGAAATCCTCGAAGAGGGAATCCTTGAAGTGAAATACAAGAGAGGGGGAAAGGAAAACACCGTACCTTCCGATGAAGTCCTCTCCATTGACTGGAATCCTATTCCCGATTCTTTTCAACGTGCTGTTCTTGCCGAAGAACGCGGGGAATATCATCTTGCGGCGAATCTCTTTGAGGATGCCGCTTCTAACTCCTCCCGCGCTCCTCTCAAGGCTGAAAGTGAATTTCGCGCTGCGAAGGCATTAACTCTCCATGCTCAAGGGAATCCCTCTCAAGCTGATGCTGCTATTTCAGCTTTGCAAGCCTGGCTCAAAAAGAACCCTGCTCACCGAAGGACCCCAGAAGGGTATCAACTCCTTGGGGATGTGCTTCTTTTGGCAAAAAAGCCCAAAGAAGCTCTGGCTGTTTTTGACAAACTCGACAAACTCGCCAATGAAAAAAGCCTGAGCCCAGCTTGGTCGGCTCGTGGGACCTTTGGTAAGGGAAGGGCTCTTGTCCAAATGAAGAAGTTTCAAAAGGCTCGTGGCGCCTATCTCTCTGCTTCCACCAGTTTGTCGTCTTTGGCCAAAAATGGCGACCTCAAGATTCAGGCTCTCCTAGTTGCAGCAAAGGTTGGAGAGGGAGAATGCTACATTTCCGAGGGGCGTTTCAAAGATGCTCGCCGCTACTTCGCCAACCTTCAAACAAAAGCAGGCCCCAAAAGCCTCCTTTTTCCTGCTGCTCAGTGTGGAGAGGGGCAAGCCCTCTTTGAAATGGGAAAAGAAGAAAAGGATCAAGGACTTCTCCGAAAAGCTCAAATCCTCTTTAGCCAAGTTTCGGCTACAGACATCCATAACAGCGATGCAACAGCTAAAGCCCGGTATCTCTTGGCCAAACTCATTCTTCTTTTAGGAAAAAAGGGGGAAGGAAACGATTTTGGAGTTCGCAGCACCCTTCTTTTGGAGGATGTTGCCCAAGGATTCCCAAACAGTCCCTGGGGAATCAAGGCCCAAGCCATGCTAAAAAAGAAATGATTTCTCTTTCCCACACCCCTTCCGAGAGCCCTTTGCCCCCTTCTCCCCTTCCAATCTTGTGGGAGTTTGCACAAAACTTCTGGATCACCTCTTTTCATCGGAGGTCATCCAGGCCAGAATCTTATTCTTTGATTTCCCAAGCCCCGGGAAGAACTTTTTTTCGAGATGCAAAAATTTCCGACAGTCCGTATCCAGAGGACCAAGGTAGGTTTTGCGACTCTGCTTTCATGAATTCTTAAGCCTCTTGAGACTTTTTTTACGAGCCAGGAAAGCAAGACTTCCGGGGGATCCCCAGAGCCTGCTTTCCGCAATACACGGAGAGATTCCAAGGCAATGAAAATCCCTTCTCCTCTTTTCAAAGGTCGAATGAACGGCCTTTCCCTTTTCGCAATGACCATCGTGGCCTCTACAGGCTTCGCCATTTCCTCTGCCTTCGCACAAGAAGGTGCAGCCAGCACGGCCAAAAAAACAGCCCCATCCCTTCTCGAAGATATTCTGAAGAGTGCGGGGGTGATCGGTTATATTATTATCTTGGTCTCCATTGTGGCGCTTGCCTTGATCATCGAAGACTTCATGTCTATCAAACGTGAAAAGCTTGCTCCCCCTCATCTCCAGGAAGAGCTGGAGGCCCTGTTTGATGAAGGGAAATTTGACGAGGCGATGGATGTGTGCGAGGCTGAGCCTTGCTACTTAACCAATGTTGTGGCAGCCGGCCTCGATAAGCTGGGTCATAACTACAACGTGATCGCCACGGCCTTCCAAGAGGCGGCAGAAGAAGAAGATGTTCAGCTGGGAAATAAAATCGGCTGGCTTTCTTTGATTGCGGCAATCTCCCCCATGATGGGTTTGCTTGGTACTGTGAATGGTATGGTGGCGGCCTTTGGTGAAATCGCCTTAAAGCCATCCGTTAAGCCTAACGATCTCGCTGCAGGTATTAAGGGAGCATTGATTACAACCCTGCTTGGTCTCGTTGTCGCCATTCCTGTGACCACCGTTTATGTGTTCCTTCGGAACCGAGTCACAATGGCTTCCATTGAAATCGGTGGGATGGTGGAGGAACTCTTTGAACGTTTCCGCTCAAAAGACGAATAATTGAGGACAAGCTTTGGGTCAGGGAAGTTTTTCCAAACCTGTCCTCTAAACGGTTTGGGGCTCCCCCCCACCTTTATGCTTGAACCGTCTTGGAAACGATGCGTTTCTTTAACCTTTCAGGGATGGACGAACCTGGAAGGGTTCTTTTGGCCATTCAATGTCGTCCCCGTTAGTTCCCAGATGTTGGTAAGAAAGTCCTGGAAAGGGATCCTTCCTGTTGCAGTTGGGATGAGTGGAAAGCCTCTTTTGGTCGCTTTCAAAAATCAGGTGAATAAGGATGAGTAGACGAAGTCGCGCTGTTTCAAATCAAACCGACATGGACATGACGCCCATGATCGACTGTATTTTTCAGTTGATCATCTTCTTTTTCCTCATCATCGATCTCCAAAACAAAGAGCTCGAACCTTTGGTCCTGCCAAAGGCCATCCATGCCATCCCCGATGAGCCTGAACCTGGACGGAAGCGTCCCATCCTCAATGTCCGACAAGACGGAACCGTCGTCTACCGAACCAAGGTCTTTTGGCAACCCAGTGATGGGGAAAATTATTCCAAGTTGCTCAAGCTCCTGGACTATTTTGCCAACACTTTGATGGTAAAAAAAATGGATCCTGATTTGAAAAGGGTCCTTCCTCAGGACGCTCTTTTGATCCGGGCTGATCGATGGACAGAGATGCATCATATTGCGAAGATCATGGAGCTTTGCGGAAACCAGAAGATCCTGATTTGGAAAGTGGAACTCGCGGTGGGTGAACCCAAAGACGCTGACAGTAAAAAGAAACCCTCCAAGTAAGGAAGTATTGAAAAACCGCTTTTACGGCTCCCTTTTACGAGGAAAAAGCTGTAATGCCCCCCGGGGGGGGTGAAAAGGAAACATCATGGCTAGAAAAAAAAGAAAGCTCGAAGGCGATGTTAAAATGGACATGACGCCGATGATCGACGTCACCTTTTTGATCATCATCTTCTTCCTTTGCCTTGAATTTAAGACTCTCGAGGGGAAATTGGCTGCCAACCTTCCCAAAGACGTTGGTGTCAACACGAGTAAGGCTCCCCCCATGGATAAACTCGATATCCGGATTGTTTGCCCCAAGGGAGGTTGGGGGAAAAAGAAAATGACCAATACGGTTTATGCCAATAACCAACGTCGCTTTGAGTTAATCGGACACCGGGTCTATTGGTACATTGGGCCAAAAAAGGTCAGCTCCATTCCGGGTTTGGAAAAAGAGCTTCGTAAACAGGCGAAAAAGAAAGTTTTGGACCCTAAAACTAAAACGATGAAGACGAAGCCGATCACCATCAAAGCTGGGCCGGGTGTGACCTATGGAGATGTGACAGCCGTAGTCGACATCGCTCTCGATGCCAAATTCGAAGAAATCACCTTCGGAGGTGGCGAAGGAACACGAGCCCAGCAGAGGGCAAAACGCGGGAAACGCAAATAAACCACAAAGAAGAGGACCTTTCCTTGGACTTTTGATCTTTGTTTTTGCTTTTTCCCATAAGTCTGTTTCCTCTTTCTGACAAAGGATCAGGCTTAAGGGTTCATCCTGCCGAACCTTTGCAGCGCGATCCACTAAGGGGATTCCCTCCTCAGCATTCATCAAAGTCCTCCAAACCTTGAAGCAAAGCTTTTGAGGAAGGCTTCGGGCTCCAAGAAGCCTTCTCCCACCCCCCCCCACCGCTTGAGTCCCATGGATTTGGGAACAAGCAAAAAGTGTTTAAATCATCCTCCGGGATGGACCAAAGGCATTCTCATGGAGGAGAAGGATCACGAAGAGGCAGGGGGCCTTGAAACCATCTTTGGGTCCCAAGACCCTTCATGAGGAAAGCCTGGAAAAACATCTTTTCCGCCGCCCCATCCTCTGCTAATTTTTCAGCATCGTATTCCATCCGGATCCTATCCTTGGGGTAGGTTTCGGATAAAACGGGGTTGCCCTCCCCCCTGGGTTTGTTTGCGAGGCGTTTTTCGCAAATTCTTGATTTTTCTGTTCTTGAACGTCCCACGGTCTGAAAGATATGGGTCATCAGCCCTCTACTTTCCACTTCCAGCAAGCGGGGGGAAGGGATGGGCTTCCTTTCTTCAGATCCTGGCTTCCAAAGGCTTATCGGATGTCCCTAGATCTCAAACGGTATCTCTCCGTTCCCGTTTTCGGCCTCTCCCTTCTCGTGCTTTCTTGTACGGCGACTTCAGAGGAGAACTCCCCAAATCCATCTAAGGCACAAGCCAAGAGTGAGACCCAATCTCCTTCCAAAACCTCTCCAGGAGAGAATCCCACGGGAAATCACTCCCGCGAATCCGGAAACCAGGGCTTGGGAACCCTTTCCGCGCAACAAAAGAATTTCCTTATTGAAAACGCCTTGAAAAAGGCTCGTCGGCTCATGGCAGATAATCGCTATGAAGAAGCCAAGTTGGCTGCCATGAAAGCCCTTGAATTGGATCGTGACCGCCCAGAAACGCGCAAGGTCTATAACGAGATCCTAACACTTCTCGGAGAACGTCAAGGTGATTTGATCACCTACGGCGAACACATGAGGAAGCTCGCAGAGCTTCGAATTCAAAAAGATATTGGAGAAGCTCATCAGCTCATTTCCCAAGCAAAACAGGATATGAGGGACGGAAAGTATGAGGAAGCGATCCGGAAGCTGAAAAAGGTAGAACTCAGAGTTGAAATTGGTTCCAACATCAATTGGAAAGACATCCCAAAAACGGCTGAGGCCCTTCTGAAAAAAGCTGAAGCTGCCCAAGAAAGTGCTCTCCTTAAGGCCCAAGAAAACGCTCAACGTCAAGCTTTTGCCCAACGGCGTCGCCAGGAGGAACTGGAAAGGCAGCGCCGCAAAGCCCGGACAGACTTCCACCTCGCTAAAGGAACAAAGGCCTTCGAAAACCATGATTACCGCTCTGCTCTGGAACACGCAGAGGAAGCCCTTCGGATTGATCCCCTAAGTCGAGTAGGGCGAGACCTCTATTCCGTAAGTGAGAAGGCTCTTCGGAATGCAGCGCAGGACTCCTATCTAGTTGAAAAAGCCAGGGCCTTTAAAAAGTTCCAAGAAGCGAATGAAGAGAAAAAAATCCCCTATACGGACATTCTGGTAAAGCCCACTCCCGAATATTGGAACAAGATTTCCAAGATTCGTGCCGAGGACTCCAGCAGCAAAACCCAGAAAGACCCAGATAACCTTGCTTTGGAGAAGAAACTCTCCGAGCTTCGCGTGCCCAAAGGAGCAGAATTTACCGATGAAAGCGGTGGTTATGCGGAAGTTGCAAGCTACTTGGCCAAAGTTACCGGACTCCCCATCCTGGTAACCCCCGAAGCCCAAGAAGTCATCGACAGCAATGAGCTTGTGTTGACCATGAAGCTCGAATCCCCCCTTTCGGTTCGCAATTTTCTCAACCTGATGTCCACAAGAAGCAAGGGGGAGATAGCCTGGACCATCGAAGATGGAGCCGTCCTCCTTACCACCAAGGCAAAAGCCATGGGCAAACCCACGCTCAAGGTTCATAAGATCCAAGACCTGACTTTTGGCTTGGCTGATTTTGCCGGCCCGCAAATCAAAGATATCCCGATTGTTGGAGAAGAAGCTCCCGAGGACCAACCTCGCCAAGGCGGTCAAATTGGCGATCCGGTTAAAATGATTGATCCAGAAGTGTTGGCAAGCCTTGTTCAAAAGGCAGTTGCCCCAGGTACTTGGGAAAACGAGGGGGTTTCGATTGAAGCCACGGACGCGAACCTCATTGTTACCCATACTCCGGAAGTCCAAGAACAAGTTTCGAGGTTTCTGGATGACCTCCGTAAGTTCACTTCGAGCATGGTCAACATCGAGTCCAGGTTCCTTCGGGTGGATCGGAATTGGCTCCAACAATTTGGTGTCGATTTCCGTGGCCTTGGTGGAGCTAATGCTAAAGGACGGGTTGTCACTTTGGATGATGTCACAAACGGTTTGGATGACAATGCTTCCCGTGGCTTGGATAACAATGGGACGGGAGGAGTCAACTCCCACCCCGTCAGCGGTTTCTTTTACGATGACGGCCTGGATGGCGATTTCCGGGGACGAACCGAAAACTTCTTCCAAAACAGCCTTGGCCGGCTTCTCACCACGAACGGCGGGGCCACATTCGGCTTTACCCTGCTCGATGATAGCCAACTCAATCTGTTGGCTCGCGCTGTCGAGAAAAAGACCAACGTGCAGATTGTGGATTCCCAAATCCTGACAGTATTGAATGGCCAACGCGGTTATATCTCGGTCATTAATCAAACCACCTATATTCAAGATTTCACGGTGGAAGTGGCGCAAGCCGCATTTATTGCTGACCCTGAAGTAAACGTCGTCCAGGATGGCGTTGTTCTCGATGTGCGACCCTCCATCTCTTATGACCGGAAGCACATTACCTTGGATCTTCAGCCAACGGTTGCAGAACTTACCCGCCCCATTCCCACCTTTACCACTGCACTCGCAGGCACAACTTTGCCTGTAACCATTCAGTTTCCTCAGTTGACTGTTCGGAGCATGGCGACAACGGTGAAGGTCCCTGATGGTGGATCTGTCCTGATTGGTGGTCTTAATGAGGTGCTCAACCGGGAACGCAGGGCCGAGGTTCCATGGCTTGCACAACTTCCCTTAGTCTCCTTCCTCTTTAAGGAAGAGGGGGTTGTTGATGAAAACTCCTCTCTGATGGTTTTAGTTAAAGCCTTCATTGTCAACTCTCAAGAAATCATGGCACAGAAGGGTCGCTAGAGCTTCTCGCCCTTCTGTTCCCCGAGTCCAAGCCTTTGTTCCGGGACGTTTTGAAAAGCAAAGGTTTTGACTGTTGCTCCCTTCATGGGAGACGAGTGAACCCGTTTTATTCATGAACACAATTGTGGCCAAAAGGTTTGCCCACAGAGTCGCTTGCTCATCGAATCGGGTTTGGACCAAGGAAACTGCAAGGGATGCAAAAAACTGCCTCACAAGATGAACATGCACCAGCGGGGCTGGATGCGATCTTTTTTGATATTGACGATACTCTTTTTTCGACCTCGGTCTTTGCAGAGAAGGCGCGGCGTTCAGCCGTAGAGGCAATGATACAGACCGGGCTCCAGGGGGATAAGGATCGGATTCTTAAGGAGCTCGGTGAAGTTGTAGAAGAATTCTCCTCCAACTACGGGCAGCACTTCGACAAACTTCTTCTCCGACTTCCTCCTGAATCTCTCGCCAACCACAACCCAGCCCTATTGGTAGCATCGGGAATGGTCGCCTACCACGATACGAAATTTCGGGAGTTCAAAGTCTACGATGATGTCTACGAGGTCCTCAAAGGCCTCGCCGATCTAAATCTCATTCGGGGGATCATTTCAGCCGGGCTTCGAGTAAAACAAGCTGAGAAGATCATCCGCCTGCACATCCATGAATTTTTGACACCTGGCGCAATTTTCATCACCGATCAGGTGGGCATCAGTAAACCAAATCCAAAGCTGTATCAACACGTCCTGGAATCCCTCGATCTTCGCCCGGAACGGACTATGTATGTCGGGGATCACCCTGAAAACGATGTCGATCCCTGCAACTCCCTCGGGATGATCACGGTATGGAACAGGCGTTCAGGGAGACATTCTCGGACGAAGGGAAAAAGCAAACCAGACTACGAGATTCGAGATTTTTATGATCTCCGCTCCATCCTTCGGGAGGATTTCGGGCTTTCCCTGTAATTCTCAATCCCAATCTCCTCTTTCCATGACTTTGGGTTCCCCCCTGACTCGATCTCTCCGGGAAACGGAGTTAAACTTCCTTTCTTTCGGACTTTGGATAACTTCAAAAAATGAATCAGACTCGCACCAAGGATACAGGAAGCTCCACAGGTAACCCTAAAGAAAGCTTTGGAAACACCCTTCGCTTTCTTACCCTCAGGGTAAATGGGAGTGAACTCCGCTGCGCAGCCCCCCCCAAAGCTCTCCTCCTCGATGTCCTTAGAGAAGAGTTTAACCTCATTGGGACCAAACGCGGTTGTGATATGGGGACATGTGGGTGTTGCAACGTCCTCCTCGATGGACAGGCCGTCCCCTCGTGTTTGGTTCTTGCATTTGATTGCGAAGGGAAGGAGATTCAAACCGTTGAAGGACTCAGCGTTGAAGTGGATGGCCATCTCCATCCCCTCCAATCCGCTTGGGCACATTCAGGTGGGAGCCAATGTGGCTTTTGCACTCCAGGTTTTTTGATGACGGCAAAAGAACTGCTTGAACACAATCCCCATCCCAGTCGAGATGAAATTGCCGAGGCCCTTTCAGGAAATGTGTGCAGGTGCACCGGATATAAAAAAATCTTAGATGCTGTGGAATGCGCTGCCCAACAACTTCAGGGAATTTCGCAAGAAGAGGAACGATGAACCATCCACATGACCTTCCCAACCAGAAACATTCTTTGATCGGGAAACGGATCCCTTTAATTGATGCCTTTCGAAAAGCCACCGGCCAAGCCATCTACACAGACGACATCAAATTACCGGGTCAAGTCGTAGGCAAGATTCTCCGATCCCCTCATCCCCATGCAAAGATCCTCTCTATTGATGTAAGCGAAGCCGAAAACATCCCTGGTGTCCATGCAATTGTTACTGGCCGAGACGCTGAGAACTGCTTTGGTGTCCTGCCAGTGAGTCAGGACGAAACGGCCTTGGCAGTGGACAAGGTTCTCTTTATTGGGGACAACGTCGCTGCAGTTGCTGCAGATACCGAAGAAATCGCCCTTCGAGCCTTGGGAGCCATCAAGGTTGAATACCAGGTTCTCCGTCCCTTCCTCAAGATGGAAGAGAGTCTGGAACAAGTCCCTGAAGAATTGCGCCTCCACCCCAAAACTTATGATGGAACGAACATCCATAAGCAAGTCGAACAAGATTTTGGGGACTTTGACAGAGCCTATGATGAGGCCCTCTGGAAAAAGCGACAATCTTTTCGTTTCATCGGAGTCACTCATGCGTTTACCGAGCCCATGTGCACAATTGCATTTTTTGATGCAGATGAGCGACTAACGGTTTGGTCCGCAACCCAAGTCCCCCACTATCTACATCGCGCCCTTGCGAAGGTCCTCGAAATGCCTATGCATCGGATTCGAGTCATTCGCCCCACTGTAGGTGGTGGTTTTGGAGGAAAATCCGATCCCTTCCCCCATGAAATGGTTGCCGCCCTCCTCTCCCGCAAATGCCGGAGACCTGTAAAAATCCTCTTTGACCGTGAGGAGGTTTTCTATTCGAACCACGGGCGCCATCCATCAAAAATCGATGTGGCCCTCGCTATTGACAAAAACCATAAGATCTCGGGCCTTCACGTGGATGCTCTTATCGACGGGGGAGCTTGGGGAAGTTTCGGCGTCGTTACTGCCTATTACAATGGAGTGCTCGCAAATGGGCCTTACAAACTCCCGAACTTTCGTTATCGAGGTCGCCGTGTTTACTCCAACAAGCCTCCATGCGGTGCAATGCGGGGACATGGGGCCGTGAATACACGCTATGCCTACGAAATCCTCTTAGACGAAGCAGCCCATGATTTAGGTTTGGATCCAGCCGCCTTCCGCCGGGACAACGTCCTCCCTCCTAACACGAAGACCATCAATGAACTCCGCATCACCACCTCGGGAATTGGAGAGTGTATTGACAGGGCGGTCGAAGCATCTTCTTGGAAAGACAAATATGGAAAACTCCCCTTCGGACATGGCATTGGAATCGCTGGAGGATTTTATATTTCTGGCTCTGCCCTCCCTATCCATTGGGACAAAATCCCTCAATCCACGGTTCACCTCAAGGTAGACCTGGATGGAGGAGTCACGATACACAGTCTTGCAGCGGAGATCGGGCAAGGCTCTGACACCATGCTGGCCCAAATCGTGGCTGATGTTTTGGGTCTTCCCATCGATTACTGTCGAGTCTTCAGTGAGGACACGGACACCGCCCCCATTGATCTGGGGAGCTATAGCTCCCGCGTCACATTTATGGCTGGAAATGCCGCCCGAAGAGCCGCAGAAGAACTGCGAAAAGCCTTAATCCAAGCCGCTGCAGACCTTTCCGGATATCCTCCGGAAGTCTTCATCCTTAAGGACGAAAAAGTGATCAATTGCACTCGTCCGGAAATACAGGTTTCCTATCGAGAAGCCGTCCGGCGGGCCATGAAAGATTGTGGCGCCCTTCAAAGCAGTGGCTGTTATCAGGCCCCCCCCATGGGCGGCAAATTTAAAGGGGCAGCTGCAGGCCTCTCCCCAACCTACAGCTTCCAAGCCTTCGTCGTCGAGCTTTCGGTAGACCTCCAAACCGGTAAACCAAAACTCCATGATGTCTGGGCCGCTCACGACTGCGGCAAAGCACTCAACCCCCTCGCAGTAGAAGGACAAATTGAAGGTTCCATCCATATGGGACTGGGCCAAGTCCTTTGCGAAGAATTCGCCTACAACAAGGGAAATGTCCTCAACCCCAATTTCTTGGATTACCGGACCCTTTCCCCTATGGAGATGCCTCGAGTGCATCCCATCTTGGTAGAGACATGCGATCCAGAAGGCCCCTTCGGGGCTAAGGAATGTGGTGAAGGACCCCTTCTTCCGATCCTCCCTGCTGTATCAAATGCCCTCTTCGACGCCATAGGGATACGTTTTTATGAGCTGCCCATCACTGCTGATCGCATTTGGCGGGCCTTGGAACGCCAAAAGAAAAGCTCCGCCACTCTCGTTTAGGCCAAAGAAGGTCTTTTCCCTTCAAAAGGAATTTCACAAGGAATCTCGATGCGACTGCCCGATTTTGACCTCCACTATCCAACAAGCCTTGAGGACATCCAGGGTTTAACGAAGAAATTTTTGGAAACAGGCGAGGACTTCGATTTTATCGCAGGTGGAACAGATGTCCTCCCCAACTACAAAAATCGCCTGAACCCAAAAAGACAGGTAATCTCCTTATCCAAGGTCCAAGGGCTGAACAAAATCTCTCCCAATTGTATCGGCGCCCTTGCTCGAGTTCGGGACATTGCCGCCCATAAGGAACTTGGAATTCATTTTCCGGGTTTGGTCCAAGCGGCCAAACTCGTGGCTTCTCCCATCCTCCGCAATCTTGCAACCCTAGGTGGAAACCTGTTATTAGACACACGATGCTACTACTTCAATCAATCTGAGTTTTGGCGTGCCAGCAAAGGTTATTGCCTCAAAGCCGACGGAGACGAATGCCTTGTGGTCCCACAGAAAGAAATCTGTTACGCAACCTATTCGGGGGACCTCGCCGCCATCCTTTTGGTTTTAAACGCAGAGTTCGAACTTCATGGCCCAGACGGAGTCCGAAAAATCCCCGCACGTGCGTTTTACCGAGGGGACGGAATTGAACGCTTTGTTAAAAAGCCTGAAGAAGTATTAACCTTCATCCATATTCCGGAAACACAATCGAAGACAAGGGGCCCCGCTCTTAAAACCGCTTATCGCAAACTCCGCGCACGCGATACCATCGAATACCCCGTTATGGGTGTTGCCATGGGCCTGAAGACCGAGGGAGATCGCATTAGTCAATTAGAAGTTGCTGTGACGGGTTCCGAAGCCATCCCCGTTTGGTATGGAGACCTGGGCTTCAATGGGGAACGCATTTGCCAAGACACGGCCGAGGGACTCAAGAAAGCACTGTTGAACAGGGTCAAGACTTACAAAAATGTCCCCTTTCCCCCCGGATACCGTCGGTCCATGGCTGGTGAATTCGTAAAGGAACTCCTTCTAACCTTAGCCTGAGGCCCCGGGGTCAATGCGAATACCCTGGGTAGACCATTGGAAGAAAAGCACGTGAAAACTTTTGGAACCCAAACTTCCCTCCTCCTGTTCCTCAGTTCCCTTTTCAGCCTTGGTCCTTGCCCAACTGCCACGGCCCATGGTCTTCCCCCCTCCAAGGTCTTAACACGATCAACCCCTCTAAAGAAACAAGGATCCGAAACCAAGTTTCTCAAAAAAATCGCCAAAGAACTGGCCCGTTTCGCTGATTATTGCGCTTCCAAAGGTTGGAATCGGAAGGCTACGGCGATCCGTCGCGAGATCCTTCGGGACTACGATCCCAATGATCCTAAGGTTCGCAAGGCCCTGGGATATCGATCTACTGGGACCAGCTGGATCGATGATGGGGTTCAGCCAAAGCCCGATACAGCCAAAGCCTCAGTAAAGCGTCGGATCGAAAAACGTTGGCTCAAACTCTGCGCCAAGCTCCACGATTTACACAAAGCCTATGCTCTCCAGCTCCAAAAAAGGGGGGAACTCGCCCGGGTACGTTTCCATTTTGACAAAGCACTCCGCTTTGGACCTTATGACAAGGAAATCGCTCGACTCCAAAAACTAGCCCGCTTCGAAGATTTTTATGGCAGCCCCCTCGAAGTTGCCACCATGAAGAGGCTCCGAGGGATCGCCCAAATCCTCAAAGTCATTAAAGGAACAGATTTTCCTGTTGAACTCCTTCCGGCCGAAAAGGAACACCCTCTTATAAGGCGCTCCCTCCAACCAATGGGTATTTCCTATAGATCTTTCAAAAGCGCTCATTTTCGTGTTTATGGAGATTTCGATCCGGAAACTCTGAAGGAAGGACTTCGCAACGCCGAGCGGGCTTACCATTTGATGCGTTGGATCTTCTGTGGCTATGGGGGTTTTCAGTCCAAAGCCGCGGCCGGTTATAGTTTTGCGGTTTTTCAGAACAGGAGTGCCTGGGTCAACCTGGTTCGTACGGGAATCCGTGACCCCAGTTATCGCAAATTTATTTTGACACAAGTCAGCGCTTCCGAGGTGGGAAACCGCCTTTGGGCAGCTCATGTTGCCACCTCTGAGTTGGCCTTCGATACCATGGCCCGCAGGGTCGGCATCGTCATGGCAGGTCTCAAATCCGAAGCTCTCAGCGAAGGTCTGGGGCACTCCGTCGTCGGCCTTCTCTTCGGAAAGACCTTGTCCTTTACTGTGGGCCGGCGGAACCCTAAGGGGACTCGGGCTGGAGGTAAAAAACGCCCTCCCATCAAACCGGATTTAGAAACCTGGAAAGATTTAGTCACCGAGCTGGCTTGGAAAAAGATGGGAATGCCCGCCCAAAAACTCACCTTGATGAAGGTTGTTGACATGGGCGATGAGGAACGGGTTAAGGCCTGGGCCCTTACCCTCTACTTCCTCCGGCGGAACCCCGGACTCCTGCTTGCTCTGGATGTCAAACGTTTCCGAAGATATCGGAAACTACGCAAACCGATGGATGTGAAGAAGGCCTTTTACAAGCTCACCCGTGGCAAAGATCTTTCTCAGGTAGAAGAGGAATGGCGTCGTTATTTGACAGATCCGGACCGACTCGCAGTTCACGAGGAAGACCTATGGAATCCCCTCAACCGCTTAGCTCCCTCCCTCGCAGAACGCCTTGAAGAATGGAACCGTTGGCGCCTCCTCAACGATTGGATCTTTCTCCCTTGGGCCGATCTCTGCAGCCCCGAGGTTAAGCAACTCATTACAAGCAAAGCGGGGCGGGATCTTATTCAACGTGGAGGACCGCCTCAAGAAATCGGAGACAAAACAAAACGGTTTCTTTCATTAGGTTCCGCTTTCTTTTGGAAAATCATGGTCTTTCCCCTAAAAAATTCCGCCAAATCCTGGCTGGCCAATATGCTCGCCTTTCCTGGATACCGAGACGAACTCTGCAATCAAAAGAGTGGATTTCTCCCTGTCACATCACAAAAAAAATGGGCTGCCATCGAACATCCCATTGCTTCCAAGGGACATTCCAGCCGAATCACAACACCAAATCGTTTTTGGGAAAGCATCCCGACATCCATCCCCTTAGACCGTTGCGGCCCTTGGCTCCGAGATCGTATCCGGGCACTCAAGGGTCATGAGAAGGCCAAACGCATCGGCTATCCCATTGCTCTTCATCATTTCGGCCCCTTCCCAAAAGGCTTTATGAACCCTCAATGTTCGGTAAGCACTGCTTCGGGTCAAGCGATCCAAGGCTTCCTCCTGGAGCCAAAAAAGGATTCTTATGATCATCGTTTCTTCGCTGAAGGCATGCTGAGTTTTGTCCCCTATAACCCCCTGCCGGCGAGAACCGAAATTGTCGTCCGCTGGTCCTTCATACCTTTCAAAGGAGCAAGCCCCTTTCTCTTGAATCGCCGTTTTCACACGAGGTAAGAAGAAAATTGGAAAGGGGAAGGGCGAAGATCAATCTGCAGCCCTTCTTTGGCGGCCTTTAGTCGCTTGGGGAGGAGGATTCTGCTTCTTGCTGCAAACCGCAAACCAAATGGCGATCCCCATAGACTTCGTCCACTCTTCCAGAACTCGGCCACTGCTTATAAGTGAGAAGTGTCGGGGCCGGAAAAGCTGCCTTCTCCCTTGAATAGGGAACATCCCAAGAATCATTGCAAAGCCTCCAACTGGGATGAGGGGCCCCCTTAAGAACATTGTTCCGGGGATCTGCCTTCCCTTCTTCAATCTGGCGGACTTCTTCGCGGATCGCCAACATGGCATCACAGAATCGATCGAGCTCCTGCTTGGACTCACTCTCGGTCGGTTCCACCATCAAGGTCCCCACCACGGGCCAGGACATGGTGGGTGCGTGGAAGCTGTAATCCATCAAACGCTTGGCCAAATCCTTGACCTCGATACCGGCAGCCTTAAGGGGCCGTGTATCCAGAATACACTCGTGGGCGACCAATCCCTTTTTTCCTTTGTAGAGAACGGGATACTCGGATTCGAGCCGTTTCGCAACATAGTTTGCGTTGAGGATGGCTACTTCGGTTGCCTTCCGAAGTCCTTTGGCCCCCAGCATCGCAATGTATGCCCAGCTGATAGGAAGAATGGACGGACTCCCAAAGGGTGCCCCTGCCACCGGCCCGATCCCTTGCTCTCCCCCCGTCTTTACAACAGGATGCCTCGGGAGGAAGGGGGCCAACTCCTTTGTCACACAGATCGGCCCCATTCCTGGCCCCCCGCCTCCATGTGGAATGGCGAAGGTTTTATGCAGATTCAGGTGACAGACATCCCCTCCCAAATCTCCAGGCCTTGCAAGCCCAACCATGGCGTTCATATTGGCCCCATCCACATAAACAAGCCCGCCATTCTCATGAACAATGGTGCAAATCTCTCGAATAGATTCCTCGAAAACGCCGTGCGTCGAAGGGTAGGTCACCATCAGGGCCGCCAGTTCATTCTGATGCTGCTCGGCTTTTTTTTGCAAATCTTCGAGGTCAATATTGCCCTGCTCATCGCAGGCAACGACAACGACCCGCATCCCAGCGAGAATGGAACTTGCAGGATTGGTCCCATGAGCCGAAGAAGGAATCAGACAAACCCTCCGCTGTGCCTGCCCTAGACTCCGATGCCGAGCTCGAATCACCTGCAAGCCGGTATATTCGCCTTGCGACCCTGCGTTAGGTTGAAAGGAACAAGCCTCGAAGCCCGTAATCTCACAGAGCCAATCGGCCAATTCATCAAGGATCTCGTGATAACCCTCAGCCTGGTCCCTTGGAACAAAAGGATGGAGGTCAGCGAAGCCTGGATAAGAGATCGGCAGCATTTCACTGGCGGCATTCAGCTTCATCGTGCAGGACCCCAAAGGAATCATAGCCGAGGTAAGGGATAGGTCCTTAGACGCAAGACGATGGAGATAACGCATCATCTCTGTCTCACTTCGATAAAGATGGAAGGTGGGATGCTGCAAGAAAGAACTGCTGCGCCGTAACTCTCGTGGCAATTCCGGAAGAACCTCCGGCCGGAGATTCTTGGCCCCCCCACCAAAGGCCCGGAGGAGCTGGACAAGATCCTCCTCTTCGACAGTCTCATCCAGGGAAATCCCCAGACTCCCATCCCCAAAGTCTCGGAGGTTGATCCCCAAAGCGAGGGCTTCATGAAAGGGGTCTCCTTTGCCTGGCCGAACACGCAGGGTGTCAAAGAGTGGACCTTCCTGTACTTCGTGCCCCAATTGCCTAAGAGCTTCTGCAAGAGCTTCGGTTTTTCCCCGGATCTCTTTTCCAATCCTCAGCAAACCTTCCGGCCCATGCCAAACTGCATACATCCCGGCCATGATCGCAAGGAGAACTTGGGCTGTACAGATGTTGCTCGTAGCTTTCTCCCGCCTGATATGCTGCTCTCGGGTTTGCAAGGCCATGCGGAGAGCGGGTCTCCCATCTGCATCGACGGTCTGCCCGATGATTCTTCCCGGCACCATCCGTCGGTATGGGTCTAAGGTTGCGAGATATCCCGCATGCGGCCCCCCAAAACCCATGGGGACCCCAAAACGCTGCGTTGTTCCTACGGCAATGTCCGCCCCCATCGCCCTTGGGGTCTCAAGTAGAGTCAATGCCAACAAATCCGCATCCACAACAGCCAAGGCCCCAACTCGGTGGACCTCCTCGCAGAATCCCCTCAAATCCCGAATCCGCCCATCAGTAGCAGGGTAAGAGGCCAAGGCTCCAAAATAACTCTCGTCAAGTGAAAGCTTCTCCAGGGAACCGGTGATGACTTCGATCCCTAAAGGCTCTGCCCGAGTGCGAACAACTCCAATCACCTGCGGATGGCAGGCCTCATCCACAAAAAAGCGCATCCGCCCCTTAGAACCACGAGAGAGGACCCGTTGGCAGAGGGTCATCGCCTCCGCCGCCGCGGTTGCTTCATCCAAAAGGGAGGCATTGGCTATTTCAAAGCCGGTCAAGTCCATCACCATCGTCTGGAACACCAGCAAGGCCTCCAACCTCCCCTGAGAAATCTCAGGTTGATAGGGGGTGTATTGGGTATACCAACCGGGGTTTTCCAGGATATTCCTCAGGATCACCGGCGGGGTGATGGTCCCGTAATAACCCATCCCAATGTAGCTTCGGTAGGGGCGGTTTTTCTTGGCCGCTTCAGCCAGGCGTTTCATGGAATCCGCTTCTGAAATCGGACCAGGCAATTTCAACTCTCTCCCCAGGCGAATCGAAGGAGGAACGGCCGCTTCAATCATCTCCCCAAGGGAGGAATATCCCAGCATTTGAACCATCTCAGATTGCTCGGTCTTCCGTGGCCCCAAATGCCTCTCCAAAAAGGAATCACTCATCTCTTTTGCCTGCTCCACTCCAGATCGGCCCCATGCTCTCCCCTGCGGAAAACCTAATGGGCACCGGTCGAAAGGCGCCCATTCTTGCGAGGTGAGGAGACCTCTTCCAGTCTTTCCCCAGGCCTGTTCAAAATCCTTTTCACATCTATCCAAACACCCCTCCTTCTGCTTACGCCGGGCCCATCTCATGGGAATCTCTCCGCGCCGAGGATCTAAGCCCAAAACACTTCCGATAAAGAAGAAATGAAATCCAAGGGGATCCACCTGCAAAGAGAGCTCTGGAACCGCTGTGCCCGGATCTCAGAACGCCTCCTTTTTGAGGGACACCCTTCTCTTCGCAAGGCCAAGCACGATTTCGAAGCCAGTTTCCCAAATTCTTTCGAACGAGTTGCTTCCGACGCCTGGAAAGAACCGGCTCGAGAGGCTGGCTACCTCCTCGTCGGGGACCACCATGGCCTTTCCCGCTCCCAGTTCTTCGCGGCTGAAATCCTCCGAAACTTCCGACCCTGGACTCTAGGGCTCGAGTTCGCCCCGTTGAACATGCAAGAACGCTTGGACCAATGGACCGCCTCTCACCAATCGCCCAGCACCCTCCTCGCCGACTTGAAGTTCGAAAAAAACTGGGGTCTCTTTCCTCAAGACGGGATCCATGATCTTCTCCTCAGTGCCCGAAAGCTCGGTTGCCGACTCTTGGCTATGTCCCCCAACCGAACCATGAGTCTGTCCGCCCGCGACCACCACTTTGGGGACACCCTTCTTCAGGCGGGGCCCCCCGTTATGGCCTTGGTCGGAGACATCCACTTGGATCCGGCGCGCCTCCCAGCGCACCTACAAAGGGAAGGAAGGGAAGCCGTGGTCCTTCACCAAAACCACGCCCCCTATTACTTCTCCCTCGTAGAACAAAACCTTCCCATTCCCAGCCTTCTCCGCCATGGAAAAAACCGATTCACCTGGGTGGACACCCATCCCATTCTCGTGGAAGAATCGGCACTTCAGAGCCTGGGGCCGGAAGACCTTGTGGAGGCCCTCCCTCTGACGGAACATTTCATTCAAATTTGCGAGGATCTTTTACGCTCCCAGGGCCTTCCCTCCATTCCGGCCCCACCCCTTCTCCTAAGCTTCGATCCAAGCCAAGGGGATGGGCTCAATGAGCTCGTTCAAACAAAGAAAGAACTGGAGGACCTCTGCAGAGAGCTGTTGATCTGCGGAAATGCCACTCTCGGTCCACGAGGACCTGTCATTGTGAATCTTCCCGGCACCAATCACCTTGCAGAAGCCGCAGCGAAATGGATCCACGGCTATTTCCATCCCCGCCCCACCCGCCTTCTCGAACGTAGTCTCTGGCGCTTGGAGAATGAGATCCGAGGTTTTCAGGGGTCCCTGCGAATGAACCCTCTGAGGACACCCATGCCCCTTAACTGGTATTTGCAACGCTTCTTGGGATCCACAAGCCGAAAGAATTTCCAAGGCCTGGAGAAGGATCTTTTCCAAAGTTTGGCAGAGGGATTTCTGAGAAGAAAAACCATCCAAAAAAAGCGCAATCGCTTGCCAAATCCAAGTTCCAAGGAAGGTTTAATCTTGCTCCGTTGGATCGGACAGACTTTGGGCGCCGAAGGAGCACTGATGCTCATCCCTTAAGCGGCTGGATCCTTGACTTCAAAGCTTGGGCCTGCTTCATTTCCCAGGCAAAGTTTTGTTCCGGGAGCGGCAAGCACTCGAGGTAAGAGGGCCAACATGTGCACCTCTTTTTTCCCCGGAACACGAAAAGCGGAGGTCACTCGCCCGGCCTCCAAATCCTCATCGAAGAGGAGACTCCCTTTCATAGGGAGCTCTTCCGATTCCCCGCAAAGCAAGCACAGCAAACGGTTCACATGGCCGAGATTCCGAATTCTTGCGACAACTTCTTGGCCCACATAGCATCCCTTCTCAGGATGGCAGGCTGGATCTAAACGGACTTCAAGCGGAATATTGGATTCATCAGCATCGACTCCCAGGCGCGGCAGGCGAGAATCAATCCTCAGCCCCTCCCACGCGTGGAACCCACCAAAGGGCTGCCCCTTTTCCACAAAGGACTCAAAAAACAGCTTGAGTTCGGCTTCTTTACCAAGCAAGAGGCAAGCGGGAACCAGCCACCCCCCCAAACCCAGCACCTCTAAAGATCCCATTTTGCCCACCTGAAAAAAGCCCGCCTCCGGGATTTCCCCGGGAAGGGCCTTTCCAAAGAGCCCCAAGGAACAAATTTTCTGGACGGGTCCCAGGGTCATCTCCTCCCGAAAATGGAAGAGATCCAAATGTTCCCGGACCTTCCCCATCCACGCACCTTGCCCGAGAAGTAAGAAAGCATCCTCCCTTGTTCGAAACAGGTCGAAGAAGGCAATCAGCTTTCCCTTTCCGGTCATCAAACAGGCGGGGCCTCCTGAGCCAACTTCCATCCCTAAGCAATCTTGGCTCGTCATACGCTGGAGAAAGTCCGCAGAATCCTTGCCATGGACCTCTAGAGTCTCCTGATGCTGACAGATCAATAGCCCCACCTTCTCTCGTAATGCGCCGTAAAGCCTGATCTCATCGGGACCTTCGAGAAAAAGGTCCACATCCCCTTCCTTCCCCCAGAGCCCATCGAGCCCCTCAAAGCAGGTATTCATGACTCAACCCCTTTTTTGTAAATGATTTGCAAATAGCACTTCATTTGGGCTCTTTTATGTTCGAAGCTTGAAGAAGCATTATAATAGTGCTATTTCAATAAACCAATGTTACGGCTTTCAAAAAAAGGGGACTACTCGGTGTTCTTGATGGCGATCCTCGCCCGTCAAGAATTGCTGCACCGTGGAGAGATCGGATCCTGTTCCGCCCTCTTCCCCCCAACGAAGGGCACACATAGATCCCCGGCCTCCTCCTCCCATCCTTTTTCCGATTCGCCTCCTTTGGATCCCAATTCCAACCCCCGGGCTCTCATTCCCACAATGAGCGCCCATGAACTCTCCAAACTTTCTGGTTTGGGCCGCTCCTATGTTGCCAACCTCCTCAAGGACTTTGCCAAGGCTGGGCTCCTTGTCTCGGTTCGCGGGAAGCAGGGAGGGTATCGGCTTGCCAAACCACCCGAAACCATCAGCCTGCGGGAAACCCTCGCAGTCATCGAGGGCCCACTCCGTTTTGTCGGCTGTGCCGAAGAAGCCTTAGAACAAACCGAGCACCCGATCCAACAAAAACCAATCCAACAAAAACCAATCCAACAAAGCTGTGACCTCATGAACATTTGCCCTTCCGTAGGGCCGATGCAGGTCATCCATAACCGCATCGTCCATCTTCTTGAAGACCTCTCCTTGGCCGAACTGGCCAAGTCCGGCATTCCAAAGCCTCAGTTGGCTCAAGCAGCGCAAACAGAAGGAACAGAAGGAAGCGTATTCCCCTCAAACCTAGACATCTAGATTGACATTCCTGGAAAACTCGCAGCCAAAACTCGGCCAATAGGAACTCCAAACAAAAACGGAACAAGGAACATGAAACAGAACATCCGAAAACGTCCCATTTACATGGATTACAATGCAACGACTCCTTGTGATCCCAAGGTTGTCGAGGCCATGCTCCCCTTTTTCACTGAAAAGTTCGGCAACCCCGCCAGCAGGTCACACGCCTACGGCTGGGAGGCCGAAGAAGCTGTCTCCATGGCCCGCCGCCAAGTAGCCGATCTCATTGGGGCCGGCCCCAAAGAAATCGTTTTCACCTCGGGGGCTACCGAGTCGGACAACCTCGCGATCAAAGGGGTCGCCCAGATGTACGGGGAAAAGGGTAAACATGTGATCTCCTGCGTCACCGAACACAAGGCCGTCCTCGACAGCTGTAAGCGTCTCGAGACTTGGGGGTATGAAGTGACATTCCTCCCTGTAGATGCGCGTGGAAGGATCGACCTCGATGAACTCAAAAAAGCCATCCGGGACGATACGATCCTCGTCACCTTGATGGCGGCAAACAACGAAACCGGAACCCTTCATCCCATTGAAAAGATCGGGGAGATCACCCGGGAGCATGGAGTCCTTTTCCACTGCGACGCGACCCAAGCCATCGGCAAGGTCGACATCGACGTAGACAGGGCCAAAATCGATTTGCTCTCCCTCTCCGGGCATAAGATTTACGGTCCTAAAGGAGTCGGCGCCCTCTATGTCCGACGACGAAACCCAAGGGTTCGCCTCGTGGCGCAAATTGACGGTGGTGGTCATGAACGGGGCATGCGTTCCGGAACCCTTGCCGTCACTCAAATCGTAGGACTTGGCAAGGCCTGCTCCCTTCTCCAAGAGGGGATGAAACAAGAGGTTGAGCACTGCCGAACCCTTAGGGATCGGCTGGAAACATCCATTATGGATCAACTCGACTATGTCTATATCAATGGAGACCCTGACAACCGCCTTCCCAGCATGACCAATCTCTCCTTCGCTTATGTCGAGGGAGAATCCCTGATTATGGGGATGAAGGATCTCGCCGTCTCTTCGGGTTCGGCCTGTACTTCGGCAAGCCTTGAGCCCAGCTACGTCCTCAAAGCCGCGGGAGTTGAAGACGAGCTTGCCCACTCCTCCATCCGCTTCAGTTTGGGGAGATTCACCAAAGAAGAAGAAATCGACGTAGCTGTAGAGCAAGTCGTCTCTGCCGTCAGGCGACTCAGGGAAATGTCTCCTCTCTATGAGCTGGTCCAGGAAGGAGTTGACCTCAAAACCGTCCAATGGGAAGCCCACTAACGAAAATCACGAGAAACAAAAAGATCCATAAAGGAGCTAAAAAATGGCATACAGTGAAAAGGTCTTAGACCATTACAACAATCCCCGGAATGTCGGGAGTCTCGATAAAAAAGAAGCAGATGTCGGGACCGGGATCGTCGGCGCCCCCGAATGCGGCGACGTGATGAAACTTCAAATCCAGGTGGACAAGGAAACAGGTCAGATTGTGGAGGCAAAATTTAAAACCTATGGCTGCGGCTCGGCCATCGCCTCCTCCTCCCTGGCCACGGAATGGGTTAAAGGAAAGACCATCGACGAGGCTCTCAAGATCAAAAACTCAGACATCGTTGAGGAGCTGTCCCTTCCACCCGTTAAGATCCACTGCTCGGTTCTCGCGGAGGATGCGATCCGGGCGGCCATCGAAGACTACAAGAAAAAGCAGGGAACCAAAGACCAGGAGCAGTAAAAGTGACCCAAAACAATCCAGGCAGCACCGAAAGCGGAAAGGCCTCTGTCAGCACCAATGCCGGTGGGGATTCAGCTCAAATCGCCGGTCGGGGCATTCAGTTGACCGAAAAAGCCGCCCAAGAAGTGCAACGCATTATTCAAGAACAGAATTACCCTTCTGACACGGCTCTCCGGGTCGGGGCCAAGGGTGGGGGTTGCTCGGGCTTTTCCTATGTGCTGGATTTTGACCACAACCCCAAGACAGAATTCGACCTTGAATATATCAGCCATGGAGTCCGGGTTCTGATCGACAAAAAAAGCGAGTTTTTCATGGGAGGAACAACCATCGATTTCGATGACAGCAACCTCTTAAACCGAGGCTTTGTTTTCCAAAACCCCAAGGCCCAAGGCTCTTGTGGTTGCGGAGTGTCTTTCCAGGTCTAGATAACAAGTGCCAACAATGAAGCGGATGGACCATTTCGAACGCCTTGGACTCGAACGAGATCCTCGGCCCTGCCCAGTGCAGCTCGAGAAGGCTTACCTGCAAAAAAGCAAGGAAACGCATCCTGATCGGCTCCGTGGAAAGGCGAATTGGTCTGAAGAAGATGAAAGTAAGAACCTCCAAGTTTCCGCTGCCATCAATGAAGCTTATCGAGTCCTCTCAAAACCATGGGAACGATTCGCATATCTTGTGGAGCTGTACGAACCTGGAATATTGGAGAGGACCAAAAAGCTCTCACCTGCCTTTTTGATGGAAGCAATGGAAATGGGAGAGGCTATCGAACAAGCCCGCAGCGACCCCTTACTTAAGCGCCAACTCGCCACGGACCTCCAAGAAAGGATCGTAAAGATCCGCGAACGTATCGCGGATCTTCTGCAGGATCCAAAAAACGCAGAAGAAGTCGGAACGCTTCTGCATCAGTCCAAATACTTGAGGCGCTCCCTGGAAACGCTCCAGCGTCAAGAGGATCAGATTCCTCTATAACCGGGCTGACCTGGGTAACTTGTACAAGTTACTTTTACGATCAGTTCCTTTTGGAAATAGCATGCATCTTCGCCTTGGCTTTCCCCGAAGGTCCCCCTAAATATCGAGAACTTCCCCTTAGGATCAACACATGAAAAGCTTTCTTGGAATCGACCTTGGGACAACCCATAGCCTCGCAGCAATTGAGGATGAAAAAGGGACAAGGGTTCTGGTTCCCCCAGGTGCAGATTCCCCATTGGTTCCTTCCGTTGTGGCCCTTCTTGAGGATGGAACCTTTTTGGTCGGAACGGCAGCCAAGAACCTGTCGATCCTTCATCCAGAGCGAGTCATCCATTCGGCAAAACGATTGATCGGAAGGACCCGAGCCGAAGTTGCTCTTGAGGCAGCCACCCTCCCCTATCGTCTGGTCGAGGGTTCAGGGGGGCGAGCCCTTGTCCGTATCCCCCTTAAAAACCAAAGCTTTCGGGATCTTAGTCCCGAAGAAATCTCAGCACACATCCTCCAAGAGGTTCATCGAAGAGCCTTGGCCGCACTGGAGGCAGAGGGAAGGGACATCTCCGATCCCAGTCTCCGTCAGATCGTCCTAACGGTTCCTGCCTATTTTGACGAGGCTCAACGTCAAGCGACCAAACGGGCCGCCGAACTCGCTCAGCTAGAAGTCATTCGACTCATCAACGAGCCGACTGCTGCTGCGCTCGCCTACGGGCTAGGTGAACGAAAGCAAGCCAATATCGTAGCCTACGATCTAGGGGGTGGGACCTTTGATGTTTCGGTTCTTCGAGTGCAAGAGGGGATCTTCCGTGTCCTTGCCACCCATGGTGACACACAACTGGGGGGAGATGACTTTGATCGGCTCATCCTGGATGCCATGCTCCAACAGATCGAGAACGAAACCTCTGCACGCCCCAAAGAGGACCCTCAGATTCTTTCTCAACTCCGACTTGCTGCCGAAGCCCTCAAGAAACGTCTATCTACCAAGGAAGAAGCCGATCTGGAAATTGATGTCAGCGGAGATGGAACCTTAGAATTCAACCTCCGCCGGGACCAGTTCGAGGAAATGATTCGTCCTCTTGTGGAACGCAGCATGAGGGAGCTTCGTTCTTGTCTCCATGATGCAGAGCTGATGCCGGCCGACGTGGACGAGGTACTTCTCGTGGGAGGTTCCACCCGTATCCCACTCGTGACAAAGAGTCTTGAAAAGGAATTCCAAAAGCCGCCCCTCTCGGGAATCGACCCGGATCTTGCGGTCGCCTTTGGGGCCGCTCGCCAAGGAGCTGTCCTCGCAGGTCAGAGCGAGGATGTACTGCTTCTGGATGTCGTCCCCCTCTCCCTCGGAATCGAAACACTGGGAGGAACCTTTGCCAAACTGATTCTACGTAACACCCCGGTTCCCTGCTCTCATACCGAAGAGTTTTCTACGCAGGTGGACAATCAAACAGGCATTGACTTCAACATCTATCAGGGTGAGCGCGAGTTGGTCAAGGACTGTCGCAAAATTGGATCCTTTAAGTTGTCCGGGCTTCCAGCCCTTCCTGCCGGGCTTCCGCGGGTGGCTGTGACCTTTACCGTCGATGAACAGGGGTTGTTGCGAGTAACAGCACGTGAACTCCGAACAGGCAAAACCGCCAGCGTAGAAGTCAAACCCATGGGACTCAGCGAAGAAGAAGTCCGAAGGATGGTTCACGAATCCATCAACAAAGCCGGTGAGGATATGAGCGCTCGCGAGGCCATTGATCTCAGGAATAAAGCCGAAGGCGTCCTCAAGGGAACGGAGGCCGCGATGAAAGCCGGCGGAAAGGGCTTACCGCCCGAGCAGGTCTATAGCCTCAAGAAAGCCATTTCTCGGGTTAAAAAAGCCCTTGGAAACAACGAAAGGGAGCAGAATACATTGGCTCTGCACCAAGCATTGGAGGAGCTTTCCTCTTTGACAGGCCAACTCGCGGACGATTTGATCTCGTCCGCTGTGTCCACAGCTTTAAAAAACGAACAGGAGAATAAAAACAGATGACGGTCAGAGTGTATTACAAAGATGAGGACAAATGGTTCGAGGGCAAGCCCGGCGATTCTCTGCTGGACATTGCCTTGGATGGTGGAGTGGATCTCGAACATGCCTGTGGTGGGTTTTGCGCCTGCTCGACCTGCCACGTCCGTGTAGAAAAAGGCCTGGAACTCCTCACAGAAATGGAAGAATGTGAAGAAGATTTGATAGATGAAGCCCGGGATTCTGGCCTCAACTCCCGACTGGCTTGCCAAGCCAAAATCAAACCAGGCTCTTCGGGAGAAATTGAAATTCGGATCCCCAGCTGGAATATCAACGCGGTGAAGGAGGAGGGATGAAGCCCAAGCTCACTTGGACCTCAGTTCAAAGCCTGGCCGAGGAGCTTTTTGATCGCCATCCCGAGGTGGACCCAAGAACCATTCGCTTCACCGATCTCCACAAATGGGTGACGGAACTCCCGGACTTCGATGACAATCCAAAGGGATCCAATGAGCGTATCCTTGAGGCCATCCAGATGGCCTGGATTGAAGAATGGGAAGAGGACTGAACCTTCTAGCACAACCAGGCGTTCTCGACGATTCATGCACTCTCCAAAAAAGGCTCCCACAATTCTCGGGCTCAAAAGCCTTAGCTTGGCCCTTGTATTGGAAGGACTCCTTTTTATTGGTCTTTCCAGGGTCTTTGGACCCTATAAGGAAGCCGCTTCCTTGCAAAGAAACTTGGCATGGGTACCAAAGGATCAGCTTGCCCAGCTTGCGGAAGAGCCAGACATTCCCGACACCAAAGAACCCAAACTACCCCTAACAACCTTTCCTGCGCCTCTTCCCCTCCAAAAGCTTCCTCCTCTCCCAGAGGAGCCTCTTGCACCACTTCCTTCTGAAGAGAAGCAACAGCAAGCGAGACTCTTGCCTTGGAGGCCTGATCCCCTGGACTCCACAAGCTTGACAAAACCATTCCCGCCAAGAACTGTCCACAAGGACACCCATCATCCCCCCCTCAAGGAAAAGAAAAGCAATTTCACTCCACCCAGCAAAGCCCAAACCAAAACCCTCAGCCCTGTCGAAGGTTGGAACTCTCCACCTCCCTATCCCCCACATGCCATCTCCTTGGGCCAAGAGGGGAGCGTTCTTCTCGAACTGGAGATCAATTCCAAGGGTTTCGTCACCAAAACCCGCATTCTCAAGGGGAGCGGTTCTCCCCTACTCGACCTGGTTTGCCGAAAATGTTTGGGCCAATGGCGCTATGACGGAGGCCCCGGAAAAGTCCGCGAGCAGGTGATCTTTAAGCTCGCCAGAGGAAATGGAGCCGTAGAGATCGAAGGGATTCATGAAGACCCCTCTTTTCCAAAACCACGCTCCCGCAAGTAATCCACGGCAAGGCCTATCTGGTCCACACAGGGAATGCACCCTCCTTCACAGCACTGGCGCCAGCTGGGATCCGGACGGTTCACATATTCACGAACCAGATCCCTGTATTGAGGACCGAGGCCAGCAAAAACGAGAGCTTCCTTGAGCATGCTTTCTGGGTTTGTTTCTTGTTCGTTCATTGGCCTTTTGTTTCTCCAAGGATCAGCCTCAACCGAATGGAGGGCTCCATACCTGAGTCTAAAGCCGGGATCCAGCCTCTGGCAAAGGTCAGGCCTCGAAAAAAGAGGCAAGATCGAAAAGAAGATCCGTTGTCACACCTCCCCCAACGCAAAGAGGAGAGCCAGCTCCAATTAAGGAACCCATCCAAACCAGGATGACATAGTGTTTTGTGAGCCCAATGCTCCAAGCGTCTCGCCGCCCCGAGGAAGTCCCCGTTTTCCAAGCCACCTCAGGATGCAGGAGGAGCCCCGGCATCTTGGGCCGTTTCAAGATTCTGAGAATCGCCTGCCGGGAGGCAGGAGAGGGAGTTAATCTTTGTTGAGCGTCTCCAAAGATCCTATAGGCCTGGGCCAACTGGAACGGGGTCAGGGAAAGGGTCCCCAAGGCCGCATCAAGCCCAAGAAGTTGATCTTCTGGCACCTTTAGACCCAACTGAACAAGGAGATCGCGGAAACGAGCCGTCCCCACCCTTTGCAACAAGGTAATTGCTGGAAGATTCCGAGAAGAACGAAGTGCCTCAGAAAAGCCAACCCAGGAAAAAAACTTCCGATCAAAGTTCTTGGGGTTCCAATTGGCAAAATGGCTCGGTTGATCGGGGAGAGCTTGGACCGGAGATCCCACTCCAAGATCAAGAGCAAGGGCATATAAAAAGGGTTTCAGCGTGCTCCCCACGCAACGAGGGGAGAAAAGAGCATTGACCTGAGTCCTCTTCCAGTCGGGAGAGCCCGCCATAGCAAGTACATCCCCCTTCTTTCTATCAAGAACCAGGACGGCAAGCCCCAAGCCTGGACCTGGATCATGACCTTTCATAAGCTTTTGAACCCTCTGTTGCATCCACCACCGAAGACTGGTCTGGAGATGCTCCCCCCTCATATGACGGAGGAACCAAAAAACCGCATGGGGTGCCCGAAAGGGCCAAGGGTGGACTCGGGTTCCCAAGGTGCGCCGTAAAAAAAACTCCAATTCTTGTCTCTGGAGCATTCCTTGGGCGGTCATCCGGAACAGAATTCGATTCCGAGCAGCCAGGAGTTTTTTCGGGTTCCTTTTGGGTGACCTCGCACTGGGGGCCGGCAAAAGGGCAGCAAGGGTAGCGGCCTGAGCGGGATCCAAGTCTTTTGCATGGACACCAAACCAAAAGAGGGAAGCGGCTTCAAACCCTCGCAAAGTCCCCCCAAGGGGAGCCGAATTGAGATAGTACGTCAGGATCCGCTCCTTGGTCCAGATCCGCTCCAGTTGGCGTGTCCGGAAGAATTCGAGGAGCTTGGAGTGAAGGGTCCGAGGCCTGGGTTCCAAAAGCCGACAGACCTGCATGGAAATGGTGGAAGCTCCGGAAACTCTTCTCCCGGCCCACAGATTTGAGAAGACTGCACGCCCCAAGGCCCAAGGATCGATCCCTGAATGCTTGTAAAAATTATGATCCTCCCCCGCGATCACGGCCTGCTTGAGGGCCTTGGAGAAGCCTGAAGAGGGAAGCACCATCCGGCGCTCCCCAAGAGAGTTGGGGAGCAATTGAAGCAAGACTCCCTCAGCGGAAAGGATCTGGCGCGAGATCCCGTATGGGTCTTTGGGTTCAAAGGGCTGCCAAAGATCCAACACCTTTTCAAACCCCAAGAATCCAAAAACAAACAAGAGCGGGAAGCACAACGGCCGCAAAGGAAGAAGTAAAGGAATCCCCACATTTCCTTCCTTTCTATGCCCTTGGATGCGCATTTTCAGCGCACCTCAATCGGACTTTCCTTTGGTCCATACATAACCAAGCCTGGTTGGTAGAGCCCCTCCAAACGGGGGGCTGCCTTGCAAAACTTCCCCTGGGTTACCGCCCGAAGCCTGTATTGGAATTCATAGATTCCAGGGCCTTTCCCTCTCGGGAGAAAGAAGAGAATTCGGTCATCCCGCAGCTCTCGCTTAAAGGGAAGAGCCCTTCCTTTCAGAGCCTTCCGGGTCTTGGCAAGCTGCGAGAAAAACAGCACCTTGGAACCGCCTTCCTCCGCTTCCATCCCTCCCGAAAAAAGATCGGCTAAACAGATATTTTCAAAATCACCCCTAGTCTCAACCCGCATGTGGACCTCATAGATCTCCCCGCGCTTGTAAGCTTTCGCCAGGATCTTGGTGCCGGGCATGAACACTTTGCGATCAAGGTTCGAAGCGCCTTGAAAACTCTTCTTTGTTTGGGGATCAATCGGAGTGGCTCGCTCATAGCCATTCCAATCCAAAAGGAGGTAGGCCCGGCCATCGGATTCCAACTCAGGGCCATCTTCGCCCATGGGAATGGAAATTTTGATTTCCTCCCCTTCTCCAAGGAGCTTTGTCTTCCCCTTCCAATGCAGTTTGACTTTCGTTGCCAGGGGCCCAAGGGAACGGGTTTCCCGGTATTGGGCCAAAGCCCCCAAGGCATTCGCGACCTCAAAGGTCGTGAGACGGGAAGGATCCATGCAGCTTCGAATGATGCCCTCTGCGAGGCTGGGGATTTGTTGAGCCCCCGGGATCGCCTTGAGGAGGGCTCGCAAGAGGAGAGACCGACCCACCAGAGGCGTCAGATAAAAACGACTCGAGGGGAAGGAGTCCCCTTGCAGGCCCTTTAGGACCTCTTGTGCCTTTTGATCTTCGCCCATAGCTTGCAGAGCCAAAGCTGCCCAGCAGCGCCCAAAGGGGTCCTTAAGAGATGGGAGGAGTTGATCTTCCAGAGCTCGACGCATGGGGAGGTGGGCCTTCTCCATGACATAGAGTGTCCAAGCATTCATAGCTTGATCCCCCATTTTCCAAGTTCTGTTCCCCAACCTCTTGAGGATCTTGCGCCAGGCCATGGGCATCCTCCCCAATCCTCGGCTCTCGGCATCCAATGCAAACTCCAAGGCGTGCAGAGTCGGGAGGGGATGAAATCCATAGACTCCCCAAAAACCCATTCCATCATAGGGCCGGGTCATGCCTGCAATTCGGTCCAGGGCAAACCCGATCTTTTCTCGAAGGTTACTGGGCCCTTTGCCCCCTCCTCCGACCCTTCCAAGCTGAGGGGCAAAAGCCATGAGGACCCGGGCCTTGGACGCCGTTTGCTCCACGCAACCATAAGGGTACCCCATCAGCGAACGGAAGGCAGGCCGAAGACGTTCCAAAGGATCCCCCCCCACGCGAATTTTCAGAGAACGCCCTTCGGGGAAAAGAGAGCTAGGGCATGGAATCCGCTGCCTCCCCCGATCAAGGACGAGCCCAAGCAATCGCCTTGCAGGGAAGAGAGGAGGGCGAACATCAATGTCCAGAGAACTCATCCTGGTTTCGGTTCCCAAGCGGCCCAGGGCCTTAAATACCTGGGGACCCGCACCTGCCTTTCCGGCGCGAACCCGGACAAACAAAACCTTCTGTTCTCCCTGTTTCATCGGGAGTTTTTTGAAAGAAGAGTCTAAAACTTCCAAGCCACCTTTCCCTTGGAATTTCAGGTCCAGCAATCCAGCCTGTTTGGTCAGATTCCGCACAACAACACTCAGGCGGCACTGGTCCCCGGGACTCAGTCTTCTAGGACCCGCGAGTCGCAGGCTCAGAGGGGCCCGAACAAACAAGTCCTTCGCGATAGCCCCCGAGGCCTTAGCCCCTGCAGCAATCGCGAAGACACGAAGCCTTCCTTCATAAACTCGTGGGAGGCGAAACTCGGTATGGAAGACACCCGCTTCTCCTCCCTTGCTCGGAAAAACCAAATCGCTGGCAAGGGCCAGGGTTTGGATCCAGGGGCTGATCGTCCCCGTCAAAGCCCCTGTCCCTGAAAAAGAAATCCTACCTGCCCCCCCTCCGGTTGCATGAGACTGGGGAAAACGTACTTCTTCCATCATGGCAAGATTGCTGTCCGCTCCTCTCGTCCCCAAACGCCGCTTTCCTAAAAAGAAACCGAGAGGATCGGGATCCTGGTGACCTGTGATCCTTAACACTCCCTGGTCCACCAGAGCAACAAAGACCCTTCGCGCACCGGGAGCCCGGACCTGCACCCGGATCAAAGCTCCCGGTTTTGTCTCAGAGGGAAGAATCAATCGGGGCCGAAGGATCCGCTCCTTTCGTTCCAAAAACACCGGTACCCCCCCTGTCCAAGAATAGGGCCCATGGGACCTCCCTCGCTGCGATGCAACAATCCCCAGGACAACATAGAGATTCGGAGTGGCCCTTACCTTGGGAAGCTTCACTGTCAGTTCATTCCAACCCTTTTTCAAGGACACTTCTTGCCCGCCCAGCACTCGGCGATCTTCAAAAGTTAGAAGAGCCTTTCCCTTCACTGGACTTTGAACTCGCAAATGCAGATTGGCTCCAGATTCGAACTTACTTCCTAGGGCAATGACCCGGAGTTCGGATCCGGACTTATTCTTCTCTGTTAAGGTAAGTTCCGTCCGGGCCCCTCGGCTCAATCCAACCAGGACGACCCAACCCTCTTTGAGCTTCTTTAGTTTTGGAAGGGCAATATGAAGCTCCTTGGGCCCCATGGTCCGACGCCCCTCCATGAGGACTTCTCGTTGCAGACGAAACTGGGTTCGCCCAATCCCCCGGGGGTCCACCTTGTATTCTCGAACCCACCATCTTCGCTCAAGCCGAAAGGAAACCTGTCCCCCCAAAACCTTTTCATTGGGATCAATAAGAAGAGCTTCGACCTCCCTTTTACTCTTACGACGCAAGAGGAGTCTCCGAGGAGCCTTGGCAGTGGTTTTCGCCCAAACTCGAACCATACGCCCCGAAGGATCCGCGACCTCAATCCGTGCTCTGAGACTCAGTTGCGCCCATCCACCAAGATCCGAGGAAATCGGAGGAAGGGAAATGTTGAACCGGCATTTCCCTTCTTCGCTCATGACAGCGACCATTGCGTCAAATGCGGGGAGTTTCTTCGGCTGCTGGCCCTGGCTCCCCACAACCCAAGTCTTCCCGTCTAATCGGACCTCATGATCGCCCTCTCGCAAAAAAACCTTGGCCTTAGTTTTGAGACCGGAAGCGGCTCCTCCATCTAACCACCGCGCCTGGGCCCAAAGATCTGCTGTCCTTCCAAGAACGGAAGTCCCAAGAAAGCCTCCATCCACTTCAATGCGATCTGGAACAAAGGCCTTCACCGAAAAACCGACCCTTCCTACGACCTCTTTCCCTCGGAGGAGAACAGCCCCCCAACGGCCACTCTCGGCATAGCTCGGGACCCTTAAAGCCTCTCGGAGAAAACCATCCACAGGAACCTGTAAAACACGCTCCCGAAAAACCCGTCCCCCGGGCCGCAACCATTGAATCCTCAGATCCTCGCCGACAGGAGCCCGCCCATGGGCATCTTCCACCAAGAAGATCGCTCGGATCTCCCGTCCGGGACGAACAATCCCTTGATCGGTCCAGGCATAGGCTTCCACCTTACCTTCGGGCAAAAAAGCTCTTCCTTCAAAGCCCTTTCCTGCCAGCTCAACGCTGTTTCTATCCACATCCACAAAGGCTTGATCTTTCCCCTTTCGGATTTCAAGCATCCGGGGTTCTCGTCCCTTTCCACGGATCCATTCCAAGCGGCAGATCCCATGGGAATCCGTTTTTCCGTAGGCAAGAACTTGGTTTTTTGGAGACAAGACACGAACCAATGCACCCTTCACCCCCGCAGCATTTTCCAAACGATGCACTCTGGCAATCAAAGTGCCTGCCCCATGCCTGACCTGGGCCCCCAAACCGGTGATTTGCAGAAGACGTTGTTTGGGCCAATAACTCTGATCTCCCTCCAAAGAAGTTGTTTCCAACCGGATCAGGAAAAGTCCTTCCCGTTCTTCAGGAAGAAGGGATGACAGGTCAAGGCGCTTTCGAAAGAGTTCATTTTTTCGGGGAGCCAAGAAAAAAACTTTCGAATGTACGGAACCCAGAAAAGCACTGTCGACGATAGGCGCCCTGGGGTTTCGTAAAAAGGCAAGTGCATTCCCAGGAAGAACCTTGCGCACTTCCAATCGAAGCTTGGATAGGTTGACTCCCTGGACCTGGATCTCTGGAAGGGCCTTATTCGAAAGGAGATTTCCGTTCCTGACAAAATCCCCCCTCCAAGGGAGATCGGGACTTCGAAAGGAACGAACTTCCTTTCGATCCAGGCGGAAGGCCCCCACACCGGGGAATCCTTTTGCCAGGGTCAGATGATAGACCTTTCCGGGTTGGAATGAGCCCTTGAGTTTGATCCCACGATCCGTGGTTTCAATCTCAAAGGGTACTCGGGGATTCAAGTGGATCTTGCGGGGATCCACCCCCATTAAAGGCTTTCCGAAACAAAGCGTAAGAGTTGAGGGCCCCCCCTTGATCCAAGCCAAACGGATCGGGCCACCGAAAGTCAAATCTTTCGTAAGGCGATTCTTCTGCTCCACATCCTGCCCGGGAAGAGTCAAGCCAGGGCGCAAATGAAGCCGGAGGTTCACGACCCCTTGGGGATTTACGAAGACGCTGCTTTTGACTTTCGGGGTCAAAATAAAATGGCGATCAATGGCCATGCCCTTGCTTCCCAAACTGGGACGGAGAGAAAAGGCAAGTTTTCGTCCTTCGATCGTTTCCAAGCTCAGCAGGGGACGCAGCTTCGCCAAGTCCACGGGCGCATTGAAACCAAGGCGAAGGTGATAATGAAAAGATCCGGCTTTCCCCCTAACAAAAATCCTTGCTGAAAGAAGGGAAGGCGCGGGACCTTCAAGGTGAAAGGTAAAGGAGCGTTTCCCCAACGAACCCCGCAGGATGTAACGTTTTCCAATGGGATGAAAGCCCCAAAGATTCAGCCTGGCCCCATCTTTCGTAAAGCTCCTGCTCTCCACCCGAACCTTTGTTCGTTTCCCCTGGCGGTCCAAGACTTCGAAATGCATGGGAGCAGGAGAACCCAGCCCCTCAAAGCTAAGCCCCAGTCTCATCGGCCATTTTTCAAGTCTCAGGGTGCCCCCTTCGGGGACAACAATCTTGTGCTTCCAATCAGGAAGTCCGACTAAGTGAATGCTTCCAGGAAGTCTGCTGGAAGACCTTTGAACTTCCTTTGGTACCGCTCCCTTTTGGGAAGAGGGGCTAGCCTTCGTTTTCTCTTGGGCCTGGACCCTCAGGGAAGAATCTTGGCCTCCTCCCAGGGCCAATCCAACCAAAAACAGAAGGACAACAAAGAGCACCAAGTTGGCCCAAAAAATGACACGTTGCATCAAACCCTCTCCCAAGCCTATAGGCAGGCATTCTGATTCCTTTCCCGCCTTCTTCTTGAGTCCCTACAAGCCAAGCAAAGCCCCTGGGGCCCGGCATGATTGATGGAGTGGAATCGCGAAAAAGAACAGGCTTGAGGCCCAAAGCCCCAAGAACTGAACATTCCCGAGAGGGTCTAGAGATCCAAGCTGGATGCGTCGTCTAGGAAAAACAGGACAAGCCCGAGGGCCCTTTTGGATGGCTCTCCCACCTCCCACGCAAAACCCCTACAGCTTCACGAGGGAGAGGACAGTTCCCAAAACCGCCCAAGGAGAGACAAACCTTCCCATTTTTTTGGAGGATCCCTTTTCCTCCCTAACCAGGAGAGGAGTTTAATGCGGGCTGGTCATTCTGACAAGAGGGGGGTCATTTCCCAGGTTTACTGGGAAGAAGCGCCGCCTGCCCCGCCCGTTCAAAGCTGAAACTCTCTGCAAGGGCTTTCTTCAAGCCTTTGGGACCCAGCTGTTTCAAACGAGTGAAAAAATCCTGACGAAAGCCATGCAGATACAGAGTCCCGGTAGAGAGTCCCAAAGAATACAGGGCTCGGGGATTCCGCATCAAAAAGCCTTTGGTGGATTCCCGGAGAGGCTCCGGCCAAAAGAAAACCTCCATTCCCCGAAGCAGGAAAGAAAGCGTGCTTTTGCGGATGGGATCCTTCCTCCGAGCCTCAATCCAAGTCCGCATTTCCCTTTTGAGTTCTTCCAAACTTTCCCCCTTCTTTGCTCTGCGATTTAAAAAAAACAAAGTGGGATCCTCCAAAAAGGGATACTGCGCTGGTGGGAAGAAGGCCTGGAACTCTCGTCCTCGAGGCCTAAAGGAAGCCATCGCTTTTCGCATCATGTAGAAAGCGGCAAGGGTGAAGCCCGGGGCTTCTTTGGTCTTCGGACCTGGGGCACGAAAGGCTAGACTCAAAAAGGGGGCTCCGACTCTAGGGTTTTTTCCTATCCATGAGGGCGGTTTGAGAGGGGTTGGAGGATCTTGGCGGGAAAAGTGAGGAGCGGTGAAGGGTTCCTTCTCCCCCTCTCCCAGGAGGCGGTCCAAGAGCCTCCGATCCTGCTCAACCTTCACATCTCCGACTAAGACAAACAGTGCACGTTCAGGCTTGTAATAACGGTCCCGAAAAGCTTCGCAGTCTTTAAGTGCAAGGCGCTTGACGTCCTTTACGGTTCCTATGCCCGTACGCCCAAGTGGATCCAAGAGAGTTCGTTGCTTCCACATGAGGACACCGCCAGGCATTCGCGAAGTCATGTTTTCCACTTCCGACAACAACCGTCCACGCTCGCGCAGCATGGCTTCCTGGCTGAACCCAATCTTGCCCTTCGCAAGCTGAGCAAAAAAGCGAAGATCCTTCAAAAGCTTGGCCCGTTTTCCAATCGAGAAAAAGACAGTCCAAGCCTTCCGTGTCATGGCATTGGTCCCCATCGGACGCCTTCGAAACCACTCTTGGATCGTCCAACCGGGCTTACGATCCTTGCTCTCCCCTGTCATTGAAAGATGCTCAACAAAGTGAGCAAGCCCTTCTTTTCCCTTGGGGTCAGCTCCATAACCACAGCGCATGAACAAGAACACCCCCATTCCGGAAGCACCGGGAAGAGCTCGGGGCATCAATTTCGCATGACTCTTCAGGTGAAAAAGAGGAACGGTTGTAGGGATCCCATTTACCGGCTTTTTGGGAACAGGAGAAGGCTTGGAATTCTGGGATGGCTCACCAAGGTTCTGTAAGACCACGCAAAGGCAGCAAAGAGCGAAGCTCATACCTCTTCCATCTTCCTCCCTTGATCTTTTGCCAAAGGTGCTTTGCCTTCAAAGAGCCAACAGCGAACACAATGTCCCTTACCCAGATCAAAATCAGGGGGAGAATCAATGCGACACTGCTCCATGACTTCGGGACATCTCGGATGAAAGTGACAACCTGAGGGTGGATGGATCGGAGTCGGAACATCCCCCTCAAGAAGAGTGCGCTCAGGTTTTTTATCGGGGTCCGGAACAGGAATGGCTGAGAGCAGAGCCTTTGTATAGGGGTGGGCAGCTTGCGCAAAAAGATCTTCTGACACTGCGGTTTCCACAATCCTCCCAAGATACATCACTGCAATTCGATCGGAAATGTGCCGTACAACCGAGAGGTCATGCGCAATAAAAAGATAGGAAAGCCCCATCTCCTCCTGCAAATCCATCAAAAGATTGATGATTTGGGCTTGCACAGAGACGTCAAGGGCCGAAACAGCCTCGTCACAAACAATAAACTCAGGCTCCATGGCCAGGGCCCTGGCAATTCCGATGCGTTGCCGTTGCCCTCCAGAAAACTCATGGGGATAGCGATTGACGTATTTGGCGCTCAGCCCCACTCGTTCGAGAAGGCTGCAAACGCGAGCCTTAGCCTCTTCCTTCGTTCGGACAAGTTTATGGACGAGAAGAGCTTCTCCCACAATCCTCGCAATGGTCATACGAGGATTGAGAGAGGAATAAGGATCTTGGAAAATGATTTGCATCTTCTGCCGAAGGAGCCGCAAACCTTCATGCCCCAGAGCAAAAACCGATTCGCCCTTAAAAAGGACTTCACCATCCGTCGGGGGAAGGAGTTTGAGGAGTGTCCGCCCAGCTGTAGTTTTGCCGCAACCCGACTCGCCGACCAGCCCCAAAGTTTCACCTTTTTTCAGGTCAAAGGACACACCGTCCACCGCCCGTACATGACCGACCGTATGACTGAACAACCCGCGTTTGATCGGAAAAAACTTTCGCAAATTCCGAACCCGCAAAAGAGGGAGATCTTCGTGTGCATTCTGGCTCATCGTGCCTCCAGGGGAACAGAAGTTCGAAGGTGACAGGCAACTTGGTGGCCGGGGGAAACTTCGATCAAAGGAGGTTCCTCCTGACCGCAACGAGGCTCCGCGATGGGACAGCGATCCCTAAAGTGACAACCACTCGGAAAATCATAGGGAGGAGGGACATTTCCTTGGATGGTCTTGAGTCGCTGATGGGGCGCCCCAATGCTTGGCAAACTCCCAAAGAGTCCCTCTGTATATGGGTGGATATAGTTTTTGAACAAGGTCCGCACGTCCCCTGTTTCGACGATTTTGCCGGCATACATGACCACCACATCATCCGCCATCTCCGCTACGACCCCTAAATCATGCGTAATCAAAAGGACGGACATCCCCATGGTTTTTTGCAAGCCACGGATCAGATCCAAAATCTGAGCTTGGATCGTCACATCAAGGGCCGTGGTCGGTTCATCCGCAATCAAAAGGCTCGGTTCACAAGAAAGAGCCATCGCAATCATCACCCTTTGCCGCATCCCTCCCGACATTTGGTGGGGATACTCATCGATCCTTGATGCCGGAGAGGGGATCCCCACCCGGTCCAGCATCTCAATGGCAATTTCACGGGCCTGGGCCTTTTTCACTCCTCGATGCAAGAGGATGGCTTCCATGATCTGATCCCCGACGGTAAACACCGGATTAAGGGAGGTCATGGGCTCCTGGAAAATCATTGAGATCTCATTCCCACGGACCCTCCTCATTTCGGTTTCACTGAGAGTCGCGAGGTCTTTGCCTTCAAAGAAGATTTTTCCTCCAACAATTTTGCCAGGGGGATCAGGAATCAGCCGCATGATGGAAAGCGCAGTCACGGATTTCCCACAACCCGACTCCCCCACCACCGCAAGAATTTTCCCCGATTGGATCGAGTATGAAACATCATCCACGGCTTTGGCGACCCCGTCTTCAGTAAAGAACCAAGTTTGGAGATTTCTCACCTCCAATATCGGCCCCTTCCTTTGAAGGGTAGATCCAGGGCCGACCCTTGTCGGTTTTTCCTCTTCCATCATGAAGCTCCTTTTTGCAGCTCTGAAGGACTCTCCATCAAAGCGTCTTGTTCCTTTTCTGACCGTTCTTTTTCTGCGGCCCGCTTCATCGCAAGATCCATCTGCTTGCGATTCAATCGTTTGCTCGCCAGTCTCGGGTCCAAGGCATCCCGAATCCCGTCTCCAAGGAGATTGAAAGAAACAACCGCCGCAACAATGGTGAAACCTGACAAAGTCGAGATCCACCAAGCTTTGGTCAAATACTCTTTTCCATCAGCTACCATACTTCCCCAAGAGGGAGTCGGAGGAGGAACCCCAAGCCCCAAGAAGGAGAGTGCAGCTTCAACCAGGATAGTTCCTCCGATCCCCAAGGCGGCGGAAACGATGACGGGGGCCAGGCAGTTGGGGGCAATGTGCTTTACCATCAGGCGAAGGTTGGAAAAACCCAGCGCCCGCCCGGCTTGTACAAAATCCCGTTCCTTAATGGTCAGAACCTCACCGCGGACCAAGCGACTTGTCCCCATCCAACCGGTCAATCCGAGGATCACCACAATGAGATGCATGCGGTACTGAGAAGGAACCGAATCTTTGAAGAAGGCAACGACAACCAATAAAAGAACCAGGCGGGGAATCCCAAGAAGGAGGTCCACCAAGCGCATTACCACAAACTCAACCCAGCCACCAAAAAACCCTGCCATCAAACCAAAAAAGAAGCCCAAACTGATCGAAAGCCCCACCGCAAAAAGGCCGATGGTCATGCTGATCCAAGCCCCGGCAATCAATCTGGAAAGGATGTCTCGAGAGAATTGATCCGAGCCGAAGAGGTATCCATGCGTTCCCGGCCCAACCAGCTTGAGGTTCCCTGCATCCACTTGCAAAAGCGGATCCATGGGCCAAAGGAAAGGACCGAAAAAGGTGATCAAATAGAAGAACATCACTCCGAATAAACCGATCTGGGCCAGGTTGGAGCGAAGAAACCGTTCGCTCAGGAGGACCCATTGACTCTTTCCATGCCTCGGTCCTTCCTTGCGGGGTTTGCCAAAGCGCCAAACAAGAAGGGGAGAGAGCACTAGAAAGTAGAGTGAAAACCACTGCTGCCCAAAAAGGAGGAAGGCAAGTAAAAAGGCAATGCCACTGGAAAAGAGGATGATGCCAACTTTTTTCCACCAGATCCCCATCAGGCCTAAGAGCAAGAAAAGGAACAACAGTCCCTTCCCCCATAGGTGCAGGGAGTTAAAAGTCCCAAGGACTCTGGAAGGAACGAAGGTCAGGATCCCAAAGGGAAGAAGGAAGGCAAGCAGGAGCCCGAGGCCCACCCAATGAGGTCCCCTGAGCAATTGCCCCAATCCTGGTAAATCCCGAAGTAAGAAGGTGGGGGTTTCGGAGGAGGACTCAGTCATAGCGAATCCTCGGGTCTACGACCGCGTAAAGGATATCGGCCAACAAATTGCCGATGACAACCAAGAAGGCCAAGAGGAGGCTCGTGGCCATGATGACAGGATAATCCCGCTGGTTGATCGCGGTGACAATGAGCCTTCCCATCCCCGGCCAGGCAAAAATGGATTCGATCAGAACCGCCCCCGAGACAAGAAAGGGTAAGTAAAGCCCAAGCAAAGTAATCACTGGGATTAATCCATTTCGCAATGCATGCTTCATAATCACCATGCGTCCGGGGACGCCCTTGGCCCGAGCAGTGCGGATAAAATCCTGCCGAATGATCTCCAGCATGGAAGAACGCGTAAAGCGTGCAACTCCAGCAGCCCCGGCAATCCCGAGGGCAAAGGCAGGCATCACCAAATGTCGAGCTCGATCCAGAAGAATCTCCCAATTGGAAAGGTGAACGGTCAGCGGTTCCCCAAATTCCTTGGCCTCCTGAATCGCCGCCAGCTTCCCAATAATTTCCTCCCCAACCATCCCCGAAAGAGGCCAAGATGGCATGAAATGGGCGCTGAGAAGGATCATCATCAAAGCCAACCAAAAGGATGGCATGGAATACAAAAAGAGGGAGACCAAGGTAAGAATAAAGTCGCTGAGATGATACTGGCGAACGGCCGAGATGATCCCCATCAACACTCCAAGACCAAAAATCAGGACAAGAGAGATCGTGGAAAGGAGCAGGGTATTCGGAAGCGCCTCGAGGACCCGGGACGAAACAGTCCGATTGTTGGCAAAAGATTCACCAAAATCAAAGAGGGCTACATTGCGGAGCCATTTCCCATATTGAACGATGACGGGTTGATCCAAACCCATGTTCTTTTTGATTTGCTCAACATACTCGGGAGAAAAACGATCTCCAATGTGGAGATCCGAAGGGTCTCCGGGAACGAGATGAATGAGGATGAAAAGAAGAGTCGCGAGTAAGAACAGTAGGGGAATGCTGGTCAAGACTCTCCGAAGAATATAGGCAAACAAACGAGCGTCTCCTCTTCAGCGTTGATCAAGCCAAGGTGATTGCCGGCCGTAAGACCTCATGAACTCAATACTTAACCTTGTGTTCCGCCTTGGGAACCCACCAATCCCAGACCCTATAAAGGACACTGAGGACATTCGGTTGAATTCCTCGAAACCGCTTGTGAACTGCAAAATGGGAGGACTTCCAATATAAGAAGGTATAGGGCTGGTCTTCGTAAATGATTTTGAGGAGCTTGCGCCAGATGCGGGCTTCTTTTGCTGGATTTGCTGTGTGCAAACCTGCATCAATCAGCTTATCCGCTTCGGGATTGCTGTAGCTTGTGAAATTGAACAATCTGGGGTGTTCGGCATCTGGAGTCTGCCAAATATCCGAAGGATCCGGAAAAAGACCGGCGGACCATCCGGCAAGGGCTGCTTCAAAATTTTTCTTTCGGAGATCGGCAAAAAAGGTCACAGGTTCGCGGGACTCCAGGTTGGCCTTGACCCCGATCTTAGCCAAATCCTGTTGAATGATTTGCACAGCGTCCGCTCGGCGGGGGTTCCCACTATTGGTAACGAGGGTGAACTCGAATTTCTTCCCATCCTTGTCCAAAACTCCATCCCCGTCACTGTCTTTCCAACCCATGGCCGCCAACTCCGTTTTGGCTTTTTTGGGATCGAAGGGAAGGAATTGAAAATGGGGGTCATAGAACTCCCTGAGTTCCGGGGTAAACGTGGAATACGCTTTGGTCCCGTAGACCTTCCCGTCAAAACTCAAAAGAGCCTTGATCAAGCCGTCGATGTTGATCGCCATGGTCAAGGCTCGACGCACCCTCCGTTCTTTGAAAAGAGGGTTTTTCAGATTCCAGGCAAGATAGTCAAAGAAACGGAAACCCCTTTTGTAGACCTTGACATTTTTCCATGAACTGACTCTCGCTAAATCCTTTTCCTGCACGGTCTCCATCATATCAATCTTGCCGGTCTCAAGTTCCTTGAGCTGGGTTTGGTATTCAGGAAGGATTTTAAAAATGATCCGCTTGAGATAGGGGACAGGAGTTGTCTTCACTCCCCGCCAACGCGAGATCACAATGCGTTGGTTATGCACCCATTTGAGAAGACGAAAAGGGCCGTGGCCGATCGGTTTTGTTGTGTGAAGAGGATGGTAAAGGAGTCGTTTTTTGTCGGCCTTCTCGAGGATATGTTTCGGAACCAAACTGAGTCCAGCGTGGGCCATCATGGTTTGTTCGTTGTAAGGCCACAAAAAATTAAATCGAATTGTATAGGGGCCGAGCAACTCAAAGGGTTTTTTGGGGTCCATCCGCTCAAGATAAGATTGGCGCGGGCTCGCAACTTCGGGGTCCCCATAAAGCTTATAAGCAAAGGCCATGTCCTCGGCTGTTAGGGCTTGCCCATCAGTCCATTTAAGATCCTTGCGAAAATGGTAGGTCAACTTTGTGTGGGTTTTATCCCATTCCCAGCTTTTTGCGGCCGACGGAAGGGTAATGATCTTCCCATCAAAGGCAGAGTCTGTGGGAGCGGGCATAATGAGGCTCATGATTGCGCCCGCGGTGGCCTGTTCATTTACAATGGGGAGAAAACCGTCCGCATCACCTGATACGGCAACGATCAGAGTGTCCCCCTGGTCTTTCCAATGAGGACGATCCTGCCCACCCTGGGGAAAGGCAGAGAACCCCAAAAGGGGAAGGGAGACAAAAGAACAGGCGAAAATACTCGGGAGTAGAATCTTCATAGACTCGAGATCTTACCCAAATCCTCAGTGAAAACCCCTACCCGGTTTTTACAGAAGGCCAAGAGCTTTGCCAGGCCGGTAGTCTGGGAAGAAATCCTTCGGAATCCTTCGCAATCCCATATGCTTTTGCAGAACTTCCGCCATCACATCTCGGAAATCAGTTGTAACGGCAAGATCCCGCCCCTGGTAAAGGGACATGGGATCGATTCCTGGCCACTTCCCATAGATTTTCCCTCCTTTCACTGGGCCCCCAGCCAAAAACATGGTCCCTCCATGACCATGGTCCGTCCCGGAATTCCCATTTTCACGAACGGTTCTTCCAAATTCCGTCATCGTCAAGACCACCGTCCGCCTAGCATCTTCGCCCAGATCCTGAAGGAAAGCGTGGATGGACCCCGAAACCTCCTGATGCATTCGGTCCATTTTGCCATCCAAACTCCCCTCCTGCGCATGATGATCCCAACCGTTCCAGTCAGCACAAGCCACTTCCAAGGCTTCACCCGCACGGATCACCTTTGCGATGCCCTGCAGCTTGGAAGAAAGAGGCCCTCGGGGATATTTGACCTTGGACTTGGGAGTCCTTTTTTGGAGTTCTTGAAAACGTCGAAGGGCTTCGATCGTGGTCCGTCCAGCAGCGACAACGGGATCCTCCGGGGCGCCTTCCTTCCCTCTGCGGCCCCCCATCCCCTCGCTCATTTCCTGTCCCATTCCCTTGTCATCCGCCCCATAAAGCTCGCCGAAGAGGTCAAGAACCTTGCCTGTTTTTCCATCCAAACCTCTGGGAACAGCAAACACTGGATACTCACCCCGAAGAGAACGTGGCAAGAGGCCCTGCATAGCCAAAGCCCGCAAATGAGAGTCCTTTCCGTTTCGGTCGGCCGTCAAGGCAAGATACCTATTTAGCCAACCACTGCGTACAGTTCGGAGTCCTGGAGCAGCATGTTCCATAAAGTCCTGCGCATCAAAGTGACTTCGAGTCGGGTGGGGCGACCCGACCGCCACCACGGGAGCAAAACGCTTCGCCTTCCACAGAGGAAGAAAGGAGGCGAGCCCTGGATGCAGCCCCAAGTCAGCTGTGAGTTTAAGGACAGTTCGCTCTCCCTGATCCCCTTTGACAGGGATATGGATGGTGGGGCGGAACTCTTCGTAATGAGGTTCGGTATAGGGGATGACTGTATTGACAGCATCCTGTCCCCCACGAAGGAAGATCACGACAAGGATCGGAGGTTTTTTTCCGCTTCGCTCCAAGGTCGAAAGGCCATGGCGCAAAGGAACAGGAAAACCCAACGCAAGTGCAGCGGAGCCTGTACGTCGGAGGAAAGAACGTCGATCCATTCGATGATTCATGATGGGATCTCTCATTGCTTTTGAAATTCCGGGGAGCCGAGAAGGAGCCCCACAAGAAGAGGAGCGAGAACTTTTTTGAGGGGCTTCCTTCTTCGGCCAACCTTTCCGCCTTTATACTTCTTGACCACCTTTTTGATGATGTCATCCAAAATGGCGTCGGTTTTTTCCCCAATACCTGCAGGGAGCATTTTTCTGGCGAGTTGGTCCTTCCACACTTGAGGGATGGAGGGATGCAAATCCGCATAAAACGAATCCGGGATCCGTACCCCGGGGATTTTATTCGTAGCCAATTTCATCGCAAAGGACCAACGCACGGCCAAAACCCCCGGATCATTCCATGCCTCAGCTTGATCATAGTACCCAGTGGGGTCTTCGCACTCGTAAATGGGTTCGCTAAGAAGAGCCAGAGCACGGTGTAAAGCACGAGTGGAACGAACTTCAGCCCCAGTCACACGAAGAGCACTCACCACAAACTCGAAGGGCCGCTTAAACTTGGCTTGGAAGTTTTCGGGACTCCAAAATTCGGAATCGTGATAGATGGCCCGAAAAACCGCCTTCATGTCTCCTCGTGTCTTCTGAAAAACCTTGGCGATTCTTTGTACGCAGCTTTCTGATGGGTTGTCGTTTATAAACCATCGGCACAACTTCCAAGCGAGAAAATGCGCAGTCCCCTTATGGCGAACGAGCCTTTCAAGGACCATCTCCCCTTCACGAATCGGATTCTTTTTGTTTTCCGGAATCACCTTGCCCAAAAAGGTTTTCGCTCCCTGGATGTGCATGTCCGGCCGGAACGAGAATGAAATCGTGTTCTTTTTTCGATCCCGATGGATGGTCCAGCCGGTCAAAGCCTTGGCAACCTCGATCACGTCCTTTTGACGGTAGTAATGATCGACACCGAGGGTATGCAATTCCAACAACTCACGTCCATAGTTTTCATTCAGGCCTCGTTGTTTTGCGATCTCAACCTCTTCCTCCGCCCGTTTCTTGGATTTTGTTTTTCTTCGGACTCGACGCCCAATCCCTTTGAGCTCTTGCTTGGAGGGAGGGCGCCTGGAGAGATAGTTATCCAAATAGAACAACATGGCGGGACTCTTGGCGCTGTGCTCGAGGAGCCAAGCAAAATTCCCCAGAGCCCCCTTTCGGAGGACGTCCCGCTCGTATTCTGTCGCATAGTAGCGAACGCTTCCCTTGTTGACCGACACATTGAAATGGTTTCGGAAAAAGTCAGTGGCCGTTTCAATTACCTGGTTCCCCGAGTAGATCGCTTGGAAAAGGACAGCATCCTTTAGCTGGTTTCGGCTTAGGTTTCGGGCTCGATTCAGACGAGCACGATCTTTTTGTTTGGGATCGGGTCCGATATCCTCCCGAACCCGCTGCAACTCCAACAAAATATCCCCGGCAGAACGCCCCCAAGTGTCCAAATCCGCAAGCCGATCTTGGAGGATCTTCGGGCTCTTTCCCTTTTGATTCAATTGGTCTTCGAACCATGCATCCAGACCTTGACGACGCACTCGTTCGACGAGCCCTGGAGTCGGCCCAAAAGCAAAACGACTCAAAACATGTCGGATTTTTTGGGTCTCAGACAGTTCTAAAACATGCGTTCCTTGCTTCCGTTTGGTCCCCTGGGAATCCAGCGAGGAGGTGGCTGTTGCAATCACGAGAACGCAAAACAGAAGAAGTCTTCGTTCCATCAAAATCCATCCTGGCCAAAAAGGTCTCCCGATCTTTGGGGCTGATCAAGAGGGGAAGCAATGAATCAATCTTACCTGATGATTCCCCCTCCAAGCCCCAAACAAATGTAAGAAATTTGGATTAGCCTCCCTTTTGAAAGAGCTTCTGAGCATGGGATTCAAAAGAATGAAAAAGCTCCCGAACCCGAAGATTTCCAGCCTTCGGCTCAGCCTGAGGAAGATGACGAAGAACCCCTGATCATCGCTTAAGAATAGCCTTTTTCCTTCCTTGGGCAGCGACCTTCTTGCTTGGCCTTACAATGCCCATAAATCCGCAGCGAATGCGACTCCATTTCAAATCCATTCGCCTCGGCCACCTCCAGCTTTTTGGCTTCTAAAGCCTCATCATGAAATTCGATCAGGGCACCACAATCCAAACAGATAATATGGTCGTGATGCGCATGCCCCAACACATGCTCGAAAAGCCGCCCACCCTTTCCAACCTCCAAACCTTCAATAAATCCACCCTCTTCAAGGGCTTGTAAAGTACGGTAAATCGTTGCCAAATGAGCCACACCCGGCCCAATCTTCTCCTCCACCATGTGAAGAAGATCTTCTGCGGAAAAATGCCGATGGGTCTCAAAGGCGGTTTCAACAATTGTCTGTCTTTGACGAGTCCATCGGAAACCTTTCTCGCGAAAATGTTCACGCACCTGAGCAACTTCCCCCTGCAAGTCGGTTTTGAATTCCCCTGGATCTCCTGTCATTTTTTCTTCCTTCGTCCGATGTCCTTGCGAAAGCTCATGCCTTCGAAGTGGATTTTATCCAATGCCGCATAGCAGCGTGCAAGGGCTTGATCCATATTGGACCCCAGGGCTGTCACACTCAAAACACGCCCCCCATTAGTCCGGAAAACACCCTCGGGGTCACGCACAGTTCCACTATGAAAGACCACCAAATCCTCCTCTTCCCGAAGAGAATCCAAGCCCTCAATTGGCTTTCCCTTTTCGTAAGGCCCAGGATAGCCCCCGGAAACAGCGACGACCGTTGCGGCCGGCCGCTGATCCCAAACCGGACCGGCTTTCAATGCACTGAGATCCCCCTTGGATGATGCAATCAAAAAGGGGAGGAGATCCGATTTCATTCGGATCATCAGGACTTGCGTCTCCGGGTCCCCAAAACGGGCATTGAACTCGAGCACCCGTGGTCCGAGAGGAGTCACCATAAGCCCAGCATAAAGAACCCCACAATATTTCCTCCCCTCCTGCGCCATGGCATGAATCGTCTGAACTAAAACATGGCTTTCAACCTGCTTGATCGTCCGAGGATTGGCCGCAGGTGCAGGAGAAATGGCTCCCATCCCCCCGGTGTTCGGTCCTTGATCCCCTTCAAGGAGGGCCTTGTGATCCATCGCGGACTCGAGGGGAACGATCGTGTCACCATCTGTCAGGGCGAGAATGGAGCACTCTTCGCCTTGAAGGAATTGCTCAAAGACGACCTTGTGCCCCGCCTCCCCAAACAGGTTCGCATCCATCATGTCGGAGACTGCCCGTCGCGCCTCATCCAGAGAGGAACAGATGCGGACCCCCTTGCCCGCTGCCAAACCCGAAGCCTTGACCACAATTTGTTCACCATTGTAAGCCTGCAAAAAGCCGTAGGCCTGGGCCAGATTGGTAAAGGTCCAGGAATGAGGACCGGGGATGTGGTGGTTGAGGCAAAGATCCCGAGCAAAAGCTTTGGAACCCTCGATCTCAGCCGCCCGACGGTTGGGACCAAAAATCAGCAGCCCTTCCTTTTGAAAAGCATCGACAATCCCATCGCAGAGCGGAACTTCGGGGCCAACGACGGTCAAACCGATGTTCTTCTCTTTCGCAAAAGCAATCAGGTTTCGAAAATCCGTCGCCTCAATGGGGACACAGGTCGCATCCAGAGAGATCCCCCCATTTCCAGGAGCGCAAAAGACCGTCTCCACATCAGGAGACTGAGAGAGTTTCCAGGCAAGAGCGTGCTCCCGCCCCCCCGATCCAACAACTAGAATATCCAAAACTCGCTCCTTCGACCCACGGTGCTCCAGGCATGTTCCCAAGGATTCCTGCCCCCTGGAATATTCGCCCATAAGGATGCCGTGGAGAGAAGGTCCCTGCAATACTGAGCTGGGGACAGGAGGGCCTTGTACCATTTCTTGGGTCTAGGACCAGGAGGAAATTGAGGCACCAAAAGATCCCGGTGCTATGATCCTCGGCTCGTTTTTCCATAGAGGAGGCCTCAACGAGGATGACCGCGCAGGAACCGACTTATCCGAATGCACCGCCCAAGGCGAACTTCCCACAGATCGAGAAAAAGATTCTCGCCTTTTGGGACGAGAACCGGATTTTTGAGCGATCGGTCGAGCAGAGGCCGAGAGGGGAAAACGGGAAAAACGAGTTCGTTTTCTACGATGGACCTCCCTTTGCCAACGGGCTCCCTCACTATGGCCATATTCTGACCGGTTATGTCAAGGATCTGGTGCCCCGATATCAAACTATGCGCGGCAAACGGGTGGAGCGGCGCTTTGGTTGGGACTGCCACGGACTTCCGGCGGAACTGGAAACGGAACGAGAACTGGAAATTTCCGGCAAGAAAGAAATCGAAGAATTCGGAGTCGAAGCCTTCAATGAGGCCTGCCGGTGCAGCGTCCTTAAATACACGAAGGAGTGGCAGCGCCAGGTCCACCGTATGGGACGGTGGGTCGATTTCTCGAAGGACTACAAAACCATGGATCTCTCCTACATGGAGAGCGTGCTTTGGGCTTTCAAAGCCCTCTATGACAAGGGCTTGATCTACGAAGGTTTTCGGGTCATGCCCTATTCCTGGGCTGCCCAGACCCCGGTTTCCAACTTTGAAACACGCATCGATAACGCTTACCGCGAACGGCAAGACCCCGCGCTGACGGTGCGTTTTACCCTCAGGGAACAAGAGGTCCCGACCGAAATCTGGGCATGGACCACAACTCCTTGGACGCTGCCCTCCAACTTGGCCCTCGCCGTTGGCCCCGATTTGGACTATGCCGAATTTGAAAAAGATGGCACCCACATCCTCCTCGCGGAGGCTGCGACCACCCGCTACGCCAAGGAGCTTGAAGGTGCAAGCAGGATCAGGACCCGCAAGGGGGCGGAGCTGATCGGCCTCTCCTACGAACCCCTGTTTCCTTTCTTCAAAGACAACGAAAAGAGCTTTGTGATCCTGGGTGCAGACTTCGTCACAACGGAGGACGGGACGGGAGTGGTTCATATGGCTCCCGGCTTCGGAGAAGACGATCTCGAAGCCTGCAAGCAAGCCGGAATCCCCATCGTTTGCCCTGTGGATGAGGCAGGTCTCTTTACCTCCGAAGTCCCCACTTGGGAAGGGATGCAAGTTTTCGAAGCCAACAAACCCATCCAGCGAACCCTCAAAGAGCAGGGCCGAGTCGTCCGCCAAGAGACCTACCTGCATAATTACCCCCACTGCTGGCGAACAGATACTCCTTTAATCTATCGAGCCATGCGTTCTTGGTACGTAAAGGTCACGGCTTTCCGGGACCAGATGGTCGCCAACAACAAAAAGATCCACTGGATCCCCGAACACATCCGAGAGGGAGCCTTCGGAAAGTGGCTTGAAGGAGCAAGGGATTGGTCCATCAGCCGCAACCGCTTTTGGGGGGCCCCCATCCCCATTTGGCGGAGCACCGACCCCAAATACCCACGCATCGATGTCTACGGAAGCCTTGACGAGCTGGAACGGGATTTCGGTGTAAGACCCAAGGATCTGCACCGCCCCTTTATTGACAAGCTGACCCGGCCCAACCCTGATGACCCGACCGGCAAAAGCATGATGGTGAGGGACCCGGATGTCCTGGACTGCTGGTTCGAATCAGGGTCCATGCCCTACGCGCAAGTCCACTACCCTTTTGAGTCCAAAGAGTGGTTCGAAAACCACTTCCCGGCCGATTTCATCGTCGAGTATATCGCACAAACCCGAGGCTGGTTCTACACGATGGTCGTTCTCGCGACCGCTTTGTTCAATCGGATTCCTTTCTCCAATGTCATCTGCCATGGTGTGGTTGTCGATGAGAACGGTCAAAAGCTAAGCAAGAGGCTGCGCAACTATCCCAACCCGGATGAGATCTTCGAAACCTTGGGATCGGATGCTTTGCGCTGGTTTCTCATGTCTTCTGCAATCCTTCGGGGTTCCGACCTTTCCATCGACCGTGAAGGCAAAGAGATCGCCGAGGTCGTTCGACTCGTTCTGAACCCCGTTTGGAATGCCTGGTCCTTTTTCAGCCTCTATGCGAACGCCGATGGAATCCGTGGCGAAGAACAGCTGGAGGCCACTCATTTTCTGGATCGCTATATCCTGGCTAAGACACGCATCCTCATCGAAGGAGTCACTCAGCGGATGGATGCCTATGATATTCCTGGAGCCTGCAGGCATATCGCCGGGTATTTGGATGCTCTTAACAATTGGTACATCAGGCGCAGCCGCGATCGGTTTTGGAAAGAAAAAAAAGATCAAGACAAAAAGGCTGCCTATGACACTCTTTATACCGCCCTGTCGGCCTTTTGCCGGGTATGCGCCCCCTTCCTTCCCTTCCTTTGCGAGGAGATTTATCAAGGGCTGACCCAGAGGGAAAGCGTCCATCTCGAGGATTGGCCGGACCCAAATCTGTATCCCTCCGACGAGGCCCTGGTAGAAGCCATGGATCGTGTCCGGGATGTTTGCTCGGTGGCCCTCGCCCTCCGACGTAAGGCCGACCTTAGGGTCCGCCAACCGCTCCGTCGCCTCACCGTTGCTGGGCCAGGGGTCAAAGCTTGGGAATCGGAAGAGCGTAGCGCCCTGATCCGTGAGGAAGTCAATATCAAAGAAGTCTGTTTCGAAGAGGATTTTTCCCAGTACGCAGACTTTGTCCTTCAGGCAAAAGCACGGATTCTCGGCCCACGCCTTGGTCCCAAAATGAAGGAGGTCCTTAAAGAAGCGAAGGCTGGCCATTGGAAGAGTCTGGATAAAAACAGGGTGGAAGTCGCCGGAGAAATCCTCGAAGGTGAAGAATTTCAGCTCCTTCTTCAACCCAAGGAAGGCGTCCTCTGTCATGCTCTCCAGGGGAATCGGGCCATCGTCGTCCTTGACACGCATCTCGACGAAGAACTGATCCAGGAGGGGAAGATCCGGGATTTGATTCGAGCCGTCCAACAAACCAGGAAAGAAGCCGATCTTCATATATCAGATCGGATTCGCCTCTATTTGGACGTTCCCGAGGATTACTTGACCGCTGCCCGATCGTTCGCGGGTTTTCTTCAGGAACAGACCCTGGCTTCCACCCTGGAAGCTCCCATCCCAGGGAGTGAGGAAGGGCTTTTTGTCCGGGAACTGGAGATTGAAGGAAAACCCAGCAGGATTGCCGTAAGAAAGTGCCAGTAAGAAGCAAGGAGACCTCCCCAACGGCCCTTTTGCTTGGGATTCCACGCAACTAGAGCAGTTCCGAGGAGTTGGATCAAAAAAACAAAGAGAAGGTTTTCTTCCAACACAGAAAGACTCTGGGGCGTAAACCGCCTATGAGCAAAAAACTCCCTCTCTTCTTGGCTCTTCTTCTCGCCCTGGGGCACTTTCTCTGGCTCAGGCAGATCTCTCCCCCCGTTTTCTCCTCTCCCGACGCGGGGGGGTATTACCCTCAAACGGCTTTGATCGCAGAGACCGGCCATGACTGGTTTCGCCCCCAAACCCCTCTCCGCTATCTTGGGACTCATTGGCTTGAAACCGCAGACGGCCGCTTCTTCAGTCGTTACCCCCCTGGCGTGGGCATCTTGATGCTTATTCCTTACAAAGTCTTCGGACCCGGACCTGCTCTTCGTCTCACCCTTCTCCTAGCCAGCCTTTCCCTGCTCCTCGCCTTCCTACTCATCCAAAAACGTGCCGGTCCATGGCTCTCCCTCGGACTTATCCTCCCCTTTGCCTTCCATCCTGATCTCAACGAACAAGCCCTCAATTGGGGTGCACACACCCAAGTTGGCTTTTTCCTACTCCTAGGATCTTTTCTCCTGGACTCATGGAGAAACAATCCCAGCTGGTGGAAAGTTCTCCTCGCAGGTTTCGCTTTCGGAGCCATCCCCAGCTTCCGCTATGCCGAGGTCGTCGCCGGCTTAGGAGTCGCGGGTTTTCTCCTTTATGTCATCATCAACGAAAACAAGCGGTACAAAGACCTGGGATGGGGGCTCCTCGGAGCGCTTCTCCCCATTGGAGCTTTGATGTGGAGAAACGCCCACGCTTTCGGCTCCCCCTTCTTGACCGGTTACGCTCTTACAGGAGAACAGCAATTCAGCACTGGTTTTCGGCTGGATTTTTTCGCTGACAAATGGAACACCTATTTTGAAACATTGATGGGGCAAGGAGTGGGTCTCCTTTTTGGCTTTGCTGTCCTGGGATTGATCCTCATGCTCCGAGCGAAGAATCATCGCCCCATGGGTATTCTCATCGCAGGCATCTGCCTTCCCATCACCATTGTGTATTCCGCCTATTATTGGGGTTCCGGCGGCCGAAGCCTTATGAGTGGCCTTCGCTTTTTGGTTCCGACCATCCCTCTTTGGTTAATCCCCGCAGGGCTGTGCCTCCACAAAATGCTCTCAATCAACGGGGCCCGCCTGGGAATCGCCTTGATGCTTCTCCTCCAAACCGGAATCTGGGCTCCCAAAACCTTCGAAAAAATGGATCGCATCCATCAAAAGTTGGAAGACGTCCAAATTGCTGTTTCCTACCTTCAGAAACAAGTCCCTAGTGGAGCAGCCTTAATCACCGATCGCCGCCTTGACTCGAGCTTGGAATACTACCCCAAATGGACTCTGCTGGATGAATCCCTCATCGCTTCCATTTCAGGGAGAAGGAGTCGCTGGTCTCGATTCTTCCGAAGAAACCGTAGGGGTCGGAACCCTTCCCAAGAACCTGCAAGAACGAATGCGAAAGCCCCAAGACCCCCATCGCCCCGCGGTCCCGTTGGAGGGGGAACCACGGGAAGAGCCCCAAGAGGCCCCAAAAAGAATCCCTCCAATCCAACACAACCGAATCGGGCAAGCCCGATGCAACGCAACAAAGGAAAAAAGCTTCGCAAGGCCTATGCGGTCAAGGACCGAACCGAACGAGGGAAGCGCATTGCAAAGGACCTCCTTGCCCTGGCGATCAATGAAGGCAAAGAGGTCTTTTGGCTCGCCCGCAGCACTCGCACTGTAGAGAGCGTACAATCCAAACTGCCGGAAGGCGCTGAATTTGTTAAAATCGGAAACCTGGAATTGCCAGCCCCTCCCAAACCCAAACGAAGTTCGCTTGGAAGGGGTTTTGGGCGCATTCAGCGGGGAATTGGAGCCCTATTCCAGGTTCCCCCAGGAACCAAGTTCACTCTTTACCGCCTCGAAGTGCAATAAAACCGCCCCTCTTCTTCCAGTTTCCTATTTCCTGCAAAGTGTCAGGCGAAAAAGAGGGCTCGGACCTTGTGTTTAAGCCCTCGGCCTGCTAGATCATTCGCCTCAATTTTGTCCTACCAACTTCCTTAAGGTGGACACAGGCGGGCAGTAGCGCAGCTTGGCTAGCGTGTCGGCTTTGGGAGCCGAAGGTCGTGGGTTCGAATCCCACCTGCCCGACCATTTTCCCCCTCTTTGGGCTCCCTTCCCCATTACCCTCAACCTGTCATGAACAACCCTCTCTACTTTCGACAACTCCTTTCAGGTCGAGACTTCGCCCAGGGAAACCCTGTGGCTTCCGGGATGGTCAACTTTGTTTACCTCATCGGAGACCTTGAATCAAAAAAATGCGTTGTGGTTGATCCGGCCTATGCCATTCAAGAGATTCTTGACATCGCTGCTTTGGATGAGATGGAAATTGAGGGAGTCTTAGCCACGCACTTCCATCCCGATCACATTGGAGGAGATCTCATGGGGCACCCTGTGCAGGGGATCCACGAGCTTCTCCAGCTCCATCCTGTAAAAATCCATGCCCAAAAAATCGAAGCCCCCTGGATCCAAGAAATGACAGGGATCTCCAAGACCGACATGGAATTGCACGAATCCGGCGATCTGCTCGAAGTAGGGAAGATCCCGATCCGCTTGATTCATACTCCAGGTCATACGCCGGGAAGCCAATGTTTCTTGGTCGATGGAAACCTGGTTGCAGGGGACACCCTTTTTTTACAGGGATGTGGGCGAACCGACCTCCCTGGGGGAAATACCCAAGACCTATACCATTCCATCCACGACAAACTTGCGAAGCTTCCCAATGAGACCATCATCTTCCCTGGGCATCTTTACTCCGAAGCCTCATCCGGGACTCTCGAGGAAACAAAAAAGCTCAACTATGTCTTTAAACCCAAGACCGAAGAAGAATGGCTTCAAATGTTTGGCCCCCAGCATGGATCCTCCTAAGCCCTTTGTCCCCTCCCTGGGAGAGACCTTGGGATGCCCCCTTGGGGATTCTGAAGAGAGAAAAGCAAAGAAACTAGGTCATGAAAGGAGAGTTTAAAGAGGACTGGAACATGCCGGCTGAAGCCCCCTTTTTTAAAGAGACAAGCTCCACGAGGTCAGCCTTGACCCATGACGTAAATCTGCTACTTTTCCCCTCCTTAGGAGGAGGTTTCTCCTTCTCAAAGTAAGTTCTTTGCCTGTTTCTTTTACTGAACAGACATGGCGATGGGATCCGATACCCGGTGGTGTAATTGGTAACACTGAAGATTCTGATTCTTCCATTCCTGGTTCGAGTCCAGGCCGGGTAACCATCCCTTCGTCGTGTTTTCAGCTTCCCCGCAATGCGGGATTGCAATACCCGGTGGTGTAATCGGTAGCACAGAAGATTTTGATTCTTCCAGTTCTGGTTCGAGTCCAGGCCGGGTAACCATTCTTTCCTCTCCGAAATCCTTGGCGGCAAAGGAAAAATAGCAGAGGGGAAGTTATCTCAAGACCTCCTCCAATCGCTCCTGAAACTCCTGGCTAAGCTTAGCCCTCAATCCCTTTGCCTGCTTTGCCATGGCCTTGGCCCCTTCAGAATCCCCTGCCCCCCGTAAGATCTCTGCGATTCGGATTCGAATCCGTGCCTCCACAGTCCTTGGATCCTCAACTTTTTTTCCTTTGAGTCCGGGAGCTGATTTCAGAGCAGAGCGATCCTTCGAAAGGGGAGTAGCTAAGGCTATTTGCAAAAGAAAAAGAGCACGCGAATCTTTACCTTCTTGGAGCAGAATCTCCGCCAATCTCTCATGGAGGGCCCGATCAAAAGGGTCAATATCCCTTGCCTTCATCAAATAGGTTTTTTCTTTTTCCCGATCCCCGCGTTTCCGAAAGGCCTTAGCAAGATATCGAAACACTCCATAGTCGCGAGAATTGAATCGGACATAGGTTTCCAAGACACGGAGCCCTTCGTCTTCCTTGCCCATGGCCCTCAAGAGCCTGGCTTTCATGGCAAAAGGAGAGCCGTTACCACTGATCGGACAGGTCGGCCAACAGGCAATGGCACTCTCCACCTGTTCTAGAGCCTTTTTTTTCCTGCCGGCCTTCTCAAGGATCCCCGCATAGGCCATCCTTGAATCAAAGTCATCTCCTCCATGGGAAAAACCCAACTCGAAGAGCTTGCGAGCCCCCCTGAGATCATTCCTTTGGAGGGCCAGATTCGCCCGGAGCAGGTAAACCCCACCGTTGTCAGGATCCAGTTTTTTTAATGCAGCAATCTGTGTCCCAGCGTCCACTTCGTTGTGACGCTGAGAAAAAGCCTGTGCGAGGAGAAGACGAGCTCCGACATCTCCAGGATTGCGTTCCACTTGGAGGAGAAGCCTTTGCAACCACCTTTCATGAACACTCGGAACCAAACGAAGCCTCCCCACCTTGGAGGCAACATAGTTTAAGAATCGGCGATCATATTCCTTGCTGGGAATCCCCAGAACATTGCGAAAAATGGCTTCCGTCCCCATATCCTTCCCAAAAGCTTTGACAATCTCCACAAGCTTGGGAAACCCAAAGTCCCTCGCAATGTGACGTACAATCAGACCACCTTGGTAATATCCGAAAAGAATTGTGGGCCCTCGGAAGGCAGTGTTGAGCTCAGAGACAGGAAAGACTTCACCGTTTTTCCAATAAGTGAAAAGTTCCCGTTCCATGCGGCGGTCATTTGATGGGTCCATGGCCAATTCCTCAAAAACCGCCAGGCCTTCAGTCAACCATCTGGGAACACGGCCTTTTGAGAGTATGAGATGTAAGACATGGGAAAACTCGTGCCGTGCGGTAACACGCCAGGAAAATTGCGTGCGCAACTCGGGAGCGGTGGGAGAGACAGAAGTAATGAAACAGCCGAAGCAAGCCCCTAAGGCCCCAAACCCCTGATAACCGATAGTTCGAACGGAAAAGTCTCCGAAGCGCTCAAAGTCTTCCACTCGCACCTTGCAGTCAGGATAGATCCCATACTTGAGCCCGAGTTCCCGCCAGGCCTTCTCGTAAGTCAAACTCAAATAAGGAAGCAAGACCCCCTTCTCTTCTGGCTTCATCACCATGAGGAAATTGCCCTTGGGGTAGAGTTTATATTCCTCATCAATTCGTTTTTGCAGCAGGAGTTGATTGTCCCTCCAGGGATGCACAAAACCTGGATGCACTTTCTTGGAGGCCTCTAAGAATTTGGCTCCCTCGTTGGCCCTCCCCGCATAAATCAAGCCTCTTCCCGAGGCAATCAATGTGTCATAGTCGTTGGGACGCTCCTTGCGAGCACTTGCAAAAAGGGGAAGGCTCTCGGGGAAACGATAGAGAGAGACCATGTGCGATCCCAAAATGGAATCCACGAGAAAGGCGTTCTGGTCCAAAATCTCAACTTTTTTTCGGAAACGCTCATAGTCTTTTTTGCGATAAGTCAAAAAAGAAACTGCTGCCATCTCGGCGAGAGCCCCCTTATCCCGTGGATTGATGCTCAAGGCTTTTTGGAGAAGCCTGCGGGCCGACTCAAAAGCGCGATCATTGATCCGCTGGCTTCCCTTGGCCACCAAGGCGGGAACCGACCGGGGATTCAAAGCCAAAGCACGGGCCAAAAACCGGAGAGTTTTTGTGTAATCCAATAGAAAGTTATCCTTTCTGGTCCGAAACAAACCGACAAGGGCATCCTCGACTTCCCCGCAAAACCGGAGGGCTCGCTTGTATTCGCTTTCCCCACTCGGATACCCCCGAGCTTCTCGATACACCAGAAAGAGCAAATCCCCTCGAGTCACATAGGCCTCCGCCAAGCGCGGATCTTTTTTCGTGGCCTCAATCAGAAGTGCCGCAGCCTGCTGCAGGTTCTCCCCTCCTCCGATCGCAATCAGAGCCTTGGCATACCAAAGGAGATCTGAGGGAGCTTTCAAACTGCTGCTCTCCCCGATTTGAACAATCTTATTCAGGCTTTGATTTGCTTGTTTTTTATGCCCTATTGCATCCTGCCAACGGGATAGTCGATAGAGAGCTTCCAATTGAAAACTGCGATCGATTCCTTTGTCCTGAAGGGGAACCGTGATCAATGAAATCGCTTTTTCATATTGGCCGAGACGGGAACGGACCCGGGCTTCCATCAGCCTGGTCCTAGGTTCGGGAAAGATCTTGCGAGCCCGTTCCAGATTTACGAGTGCTTCTTCATACCGACCGGTTTCAAGATTGATCCGAGCCAGGCCCCGTAGTGAACGTCCCCTTTCCGCAGGAGAAGGGCGATCCTCTGGAGCTTCTTCTTCCACCGCATCCAAGATGTCTTCAAAGGCATTGCGAGCACGCGCCCTTTTACCCCGGGCCAAGAGGTCTTCTGCTTGCTTGATCTCAAGGCCATATCCTTCCTGACAAGAAAGGTTGGGGAGAAAAAAGCATGGAAAAAAGAGGATCAGAAAAAGGGAAAACAGGCTTGCTCGCATACCCCCATCTTATCGAAGGGTGGACGAAATCCGAGGTCGATGCAGCCAACTCGAAGATTTCCTTTGGATTCCTCGGAGAAACCACAGCAACATCAGAAGAAAAACTCCCAAGTGGATCAAGGGCTCAATCCAGCCCGGGAAGCTCGCCTTCAAGTTGATGAGCATCCCATCCCCTGGATAGGGGCCCATCCCGAATAGGGCCGGAATCCGAAACCAGTAATAACAACCAATGGCGATATTCGCGAAAAACAAGGGGAGGAGCGGGCGCCGTTGTTGGGGGATGAGAGCCAGCAAAACAGAGAATAGAAAAAGGGTGAAAAGTCCTCCAAGCAAGGGGTAGGAATAGGTTGAAACTAAGTCCCCCCATATCCAATGACCAAGGAAATTGGGCACCTGGAACCAACCCCAAATGAAGCCAGGGAAGAAGCCGGGGAAAAATGCACCATCGAGGAATTGGAAGAAGCCACTTCTTTTCCCACGAAAGGGTCTGTCATTGGGGATCGAATCGGGACAACGAGGAACGCAACTTGCGCAATGATCGCATTGCACGTTGGAGAACTGAGCAAGAGACCTTTTTCCATAGAGTCGCTCGACGGGATGAATGGGGCAAGCACCGGCACACCATCCCGCTTTCCATTCAAAAACCATCCCAAAAACCAATGCGGAAAAAATCAAAAGGGCAAAGAGAAGAAGAGTCAGAGAGGCGTCATGATCGAAAAAAGGATGTCTGAGAGGAACAATGATGAGAAGAGCCAGAACCCCAAGACCACGAAAGAAACCCATGGTTAGCCTCCCGGCGCGCAAGCCCAGGGCTAAAGAAAATCTTCGGGGGATCAGAGAACCGGTAGCAAGGGGGCAGACATTTCGCCAAAAGCCAGGAATGAGTAAAAGAAGAGCAGGTGCAAGAGGAATCCAGAGGTTCCAAAACAAATTGAGCCCCAACTTGGGCTTGATTCCCAGCAAAACAAGAAGACCCACCCCCAATCCAAAGAAAAGGACCTGGAGGGCTCTCCAAATCTTCCTTACACCCTGGGAAGGTTCCTTTCCGAACCAATCCAAATCTACAGCTGACTCCATTTGATTCACCAACGACTTCAGTGAAGTGTATCGGAGAAAAGGAGTCCCCTTTGGGGAAAAGCCGTAACAAGTCTGTAGAAAAAAGGGGGCTAAATTTTGGAAACAATGACAAAAAACCTCGGTTGGCGGGGTGAAATCAAAAAAACCGCCAACCGGAGATGGAGAGGGATCAGAACTACAGATTTTTTTCTGCAGCTTCCCAGTTCACAAGATCCCAAAAGGATTCAATGTATTTGGGGCGCGCATTCCTGTAATCGATGTAATAAGCATGCTCCCAAACATCACAAGTCAAAACCGGGGTCAGGCCATCCCGAAGAGGATTCCCTGCATTGCTGGTTTGGACAATCGCAAGCCCGCCCTCAGCGTTTTTTACCAACCAAGCCCAACCTGAGCCGAAGAGGGTTGCTGCCGCCGCACTGAATTGGGACTTAAATTCCTCGAAGGACCCAAAGGCGCTTGCAATCGCATCTCCAATGGCCCCGCCGGGTTCCCCTCCCCCATTGGGACTCAAGCCATTCCAGTAGAAAGTATGATTCCAGACTTGAGCAGCATTGTTGAATACGCCACCCTCAGCACCTTTGATGATTTCTTCCAGGCTCTTTCCCTCCCATTGAGTCCCGGGGACGAGTTTGTTGATGTTATTGACGTAGGCTTGGTGATGCTTTCCGTAGTGGTACTCGAGCGTTTCCTTAGAAATCGCGGGGGCAAGAGCATCCATGGCAAAAGGCAATTCAGGTAATTCGAAACCCATGAGGTCTCCTCCATTTATTTTCTCCGCGGGATTCCCGCAGATGGTTATCTGGGAAAGGGGGGAGAACCTTCTCCCCCCTCATTGGCACCGCGCGGGGTTCCTGCCACCTGCAGGTTCCTCCACGTGACGGTCACATAATAGGGAGACCTCGCCTCCCCACAATGGGAGATAGGAAAGGTTTTCAACCAGTTTTTTCCTGGGACCAACCCGAAAAAGAAGATCAGTCTTCCTTGAACTCAGAAACGATTGCCTCCAGGGTTTTTTTCGCATCCCCAAAGACCATGTAACCATTATCTGCATAGAACAGGGGATTTTCGATTCCAGCAAACCCCGAACCGAGGGAACGCTTCAGAATCAAAACAGTTCGGGCGCGGTCTGCCTCGATGATCGGCATCCCATAAATGCTTGAATTGGGATCATCCCGGGCTGAAGGGTTCACGACGTCGTTTGCCCCAATGACTACGGCAACATCCATGGTATCCATGATGGGGTTGATGTCATCCATGGTCACGAGCTGATCGTAGTCTACGTTCGCCTCAGCAAGGAGAACATTCATGTGCCCGGGCATGCGGCCTGCAACGGGGTGGATTGCAAACTTTACGTCTGTTCCATTTTCCATAAGGATATCAGCCAACTCACGAACAGCATGCTGCGCTTGGGCAACAGCCATTCCATATCCCGGAATGAAAACCACCGAATTGGCCGCTTCAAGAAGGTAGTAAACATCTTCAGGCGTTTTGGATTTGGCCTCGCGCTTCTCCCCGCTTCCTCCCCCAGCTGCATTTGGGGAAGAAGCCCCAAACCCTGAGAACAACACATTGGCCAAGCTTCGATTCATCGCTTTGCACATGATGTTGGTCAGGATGATCCCCGAAGCACCGACCAAGGCCCCGGTAATAATCAAAAGAGTGTTTTGGATCGCCAAGCCCGCCGCACAAGCTGCCAACCCCGAATAGCTGTTCAGCAAGGAAATCACGACAGGCATGTCCGCCCCTCCGATAGGAATCACGGCGGTAATCCCCATTCCAAGGCTGATGACAGCAGCGATTAAGAAAATCCAGTATTGGTCAGGGTAAAAACCAAAAACCACTGCACCGACTAAGACCAGGAGTAAAACAGCTCCATTGATAAGATTTTGGTGGGGAAGGATAATTGGCTTTGTTGGGATATGCCCTGCAAGTTTCCCAAAAGCAACGAGGCTTCCTGTAAAAGTAATCCCCCCGATCAACATGGCTAAGAAAATGGAAATCCCTGCAAAAAAGAGAAGGGATGCCGCTTTCTCTTGGACCATGAATAAATGGAGTTGAGACCATCCGACCAAGAGGCTTGCGATCCCCCCAAAGCCATTGAAAAGAGCCACCATCTCCGGCATGGCGGTCATCTTGACCCTCTTTGCGGTAGGAATCCCAATAGCAGCCCCCGCAAGGATAGCGATGCTCATTGGCCAAAACGATCCATGGTGCTCCCAGACGATCAAAGATGTGCCCAGGACGGCGGCCAACATCCCCATTGCGGAGATCATGTTGCCCTTCCGCGCCGTTTCGGGCTTACCCAGAAGCTTCAGGCCTAAGATGAAGCATGCTGCAGCAATCAAAAGCAGGAGAATCCGAATGGAGTCCATTATTGCCCTCCCCCCTTCTTCTCATCCTTCTTCTTAAACATCTCCAGCATTCGGTCGGTCACGAGGTATCCTCCGACCACATTGATCGAGGCAAAAAAGACGGCCACAGCCGCCAAAATCAAGGCAAAGGTGCTTCCTTGGTTGTACGCCAAGACCATGGCACCGATCAGGGTAATCCCCGAAATCGCATTGGAACCCGACATCAGAGGTGTATGGAGCTGTGATGGCACTTTGGCGATCAACTCCAATCCTAAAAACATCGAAAGCATGAACAGAAAGGCAAGGATTTCAAAACTCATGATCCTCCCTCCTCTTTGCTGTAGATCTCAAGAACCATGGGATTGACCACCTTGCCCTCGGAAGTGATGAGACAAGCTTTATAGATCTCATTTTCAGGATCGAAATGGAACTGCTTGGCTTCCTTGTCGAAAAACTCTTCAAGGAAGTAATAAAGGTTGTTCGCATACATGCGGCTTGCATCCGCAGCAATGCGACCGGGGATGTTACGGAATCCCAAAACCTTGACTCCGCCCACATCGATTTCTTCCCCGGGTTTGCTTCCCTCGACGTTACCTCCACTCTCCACCGCATAATCCACAACTAGAGACCCAGGCCGCATGGAGGAAAGCATTTCCTTAGTGACGACAATAGGAGCCGGTCGCCCAAAGAGCTGAGCCGTGGTAATCACCACATCACTTTGGGAGCAAATCTTCTTCATCCCCGCTCGTTGGAGGGCCTTTTGTTCTTCTGTCAACTCTTTGGCATAGCCCTGCTCAGTCTGCCCGGTCTCGCCAAGTTGAATCTTGACGAATTTCGCTCCTAAGGAACGAACCTGTTCTTCGACAACAGGCCGTGTATCGAAGGCTTCCACCCGAGCCCCCATTCTCTTAGCTGTCGCAATGGCCTGCAAACCAGCAACGCCGGCGCCAATGACAAAAACTCGTGCGGGTCCAATATTTCCAGCAGGGGTCATCATCATTGGAAATACCCGATCTAGCCGATCTGCCGCCAAGACCACCATCGCGTAACCCGCGATAGAATGCTGAGAACTGAGGGCATCCATTTTCTGGGCATAGGTAGACCGAGGAACCATTTCCATGCTGAGGGCCGAAACTCCCGCCTGTCGCAGGGCTTCAACACCCTCTCGGTTTCGGAAAGGGTCCAGAAAGCAAACTTGGATAAGGCCCTTTTTCAGCTTGGGAATCTCTTCAGGTGGCCCATTTTGAACCCGTAAGAGGATGTCACTCTCCGAAAGGAGCTGGTTCCGGTCATTGACGACCTTGGCTCCAGCCTTTTCATAAAGGGCATCCTCCCAATGGCAGCCTACGCCCAAGCCCTTCTCGAAAAGGACCTCGACTCCGAGGCGCTTAAATCGCGCCGCTGACTCTGGACTTAACGCGACCCTGGTTTCAACAGGATTCAACTCGCGGGGAACTCCGACCTTCATCATCTATCCTCCGGCGCAACAGTGTTGCGAGGAGGCCCCTCTCAGGCAAAGATATTGCCTAAGTTTTTTCCGGGGCTTGGTGTCGCAGTCCCCCCTCGGGAGGTGAGGGATCCACCCCCTTTTTTTAACCCCTGAACTGGATCACAAGATCCTTGAGCCCCTGGGAAATCTTGAGAAGGCGATCCCCCTCTTCGGCATTTTGTTCCGCAAGTTCATTGAGTTCAGCACCCGATTGGCTGATGTTGACGACCTTCTCCACCATTTCCATGGAGACCTTTTTCTGCTCATTGGCTCCGAGGGAAATTCCCTCGCTCATTTGCTGGATGAAGTGGATCCCATTCCCTATTTGCCTCAAAGCTTCAGCACCTAATTGGACATCCTGGGCCGTTTTTTCACTTAAGCTCCGGCCACGGACCATGATCTCTCTTGCCTCCTCCGCTCGAGATCGTAATTTTTGAATGACTTCTTCAATTTCTCCCGTTGCCTTCTCCGTCCTTTGGGCAAGAGCCCGAACTTCATCCGCGACCACTGCAAAGCCCCGGCCCTGCTCACCAGCTCTCGCGGCTTCAATGGTCGCATTCAAGGCCAGCAGATTCGTCTGTTCGGCGATGTCAGTGATGATCCCTAAAACCTTACGGATTCGATCATTTTCCTTCACCAAAGTCTCAATCTCTTCGGCAGCGCTTTGCACCGAAGAGGAGAGAGAATTCATGGACGACTCGGCCCCCTCCACAACAGGAAGAGCTTCACCAACCTGAAGAGCGGAATCCTTAGCATGATCGGTGGCATTCTCAGTGTGGTTCGCCACTTCTGTCGCCGAAGCGCTCATCTCTTCCATGGCTGCCGCCACAAGTTCGGTCGCGTTCCGTTGTCCCTGCAATTTCTCACTCGTAACCTTGGCCCCCTCTTTCAGGCCCTCGGCACTTTGGACAAGACCCTCGGCAGACTCCCTGAGACGGCCCAAGATCCCTACGGCTTCCATATTTCTATAATGTAGAAGGAAGCGAAGGGCACCCGCCTCATCTGTTCTTCCCGAATAAATATAATGGGCAAGAGGGTTGTCATAAGCCTCTTTCGCCTCTTTGGCGACCTCCAAAACCGGATGCAAGACCCTTCCCAAGCCCGCCAATCCCAAAAGCCCCCCCGCAGCAAATCCTGCCACCAACCAATACCAGGCAAGTCCTGTTCCCATCATTAGGATGGGAAGGGCCGCAATCAGGAGGGAAACACCCAAAACGGCGAACACCTTCTGCTGGAGGCTGAACTTTGGAGCTTGGATTTCTCTCGGAAGGGATCCCTTGGGTGAATTCCGCAGCTTTGCATAAAGCGCTTCCGCACGGTCCACCCGGTTTCTCTCCGGCAAAACGCGAACGGATTGGAACTCAACTATTTTTCCATTCTTATGAATCGGAGTCACATAGGCATCCACCCAATAATGATCTCCATTCTTGCAATGGTTTTTGACCATTCCCAGCCACGAACGGCCCCCTTTGATCGTTTCCCAAAGGTCCTTGAAAGCAAGGGAGGGCATGTCTTTGTGGCGAACCAAATTGTGGGGTTGCCCAACCAATTCCTCAAGAGTGAAACCCGCTACCTTGGAGAAATCTTTATTTGCAAAGGTGATTACACCATTGGGATCAGTGGTGGATAAGAGAATCTCATCTTTTCCAAACTGAACTTCTCTACCGGTGTTTGGTTCGTTAATCCGCATTCATTCTCCTTGGTCCACATAGGCATCCTTCTCTCTCTCTCGGAGGGCCCCAAGCTAATTCTTTAGCCAGCACAACCAAACAGAGCCCAACCTCAGCTACCAAGTCATAAAAAGCTGACTCCATAGGGAAAATTTCAAGCTAATGAATCGGCTCCCTTGGATTTTTGGAATTAAGGTCACCCACACCGTGGGGCAAGCCTTAGGGGGAAATGGATATTTTCCCTTCTTCCCAACAAAAGAAGGTCGTTCAGGCCCCCTCTATGGAGCAGGAAATGGGAAACAAAGCCTTGTGAAATGCCCCAATGTCATTTCCTGAATTTGCTTAGCTTCTTTCAGCTTGGAAAGAACCTGCAGAGCCTCGGATCCTGATCTAAAAGAAAACAGCATCGTTCATGCAACGAATTCAGGAGGATCGTTAAAAATTCAGAGGCTTGGGTTCGTTGAAAAGAAGGTGGCCAATGGCCTGAAGAAGCTCTTTGGAATAAAAAGGTTTTTTGAGGATAGGGAAACTCATAGGAACATCTGAACTCAAAGGAACAATCTCATGAGAATATCCAGATGTGAGAATGACAGGCAAATCATCTCTCTGTCCCCGTAAACCACAGGCCAGCTCGAAACCATTTTTTCCTGGAAGGACGATATCCGTAAAAAGAAGATCGAATCCCTCAGGGTCTTCCTTAAAGAGTTTCTCCGCCCATTCAGCATCCGGGGCCAAGCAAACCTCGAATCCTTGTTCCTCAAGGATTCGCTTAAGGAGAGTTCGAATCGATGGTTCATCCTCGCAAACGAGGATTTTCTTTCCTTTTCCAAAAAATCCTCTTTTTTGAGAGGGGATCGACTCATAGGCCGATGAGGATCCTGAGGAACCGAAAACAGGAAGCGACAATTCCCAGCACGAATGGTCCATCGAATCCTGAATGGAATTAAACTTTCCTCCTGCCCTTTTTGCAAAGTTCTGAACCATGCCAAGCCCCTCTCGATGAAGATCTGCCTTGAAGGTTCTCTGACGATCAGCAGAGACTCCGCAAACATGCAACAAAAAAACCTCATCCTTTCTTTCTTGGGGCTTCATTTCCGGGTCGGAATCACGGGAATCGGTTTTCACGAGAACCCGGCCTCCCCTAGAAAGTTGATCCCTTACATTCAAAATGAGAGAAAGAAGAGATTGTCCAAAGGTCGTTTCATCCGTACGAATGCTTATTTCTTTCCTGGTCAGGCTCAGGTTCAATTCAAGATCTTCCCTTAATACTTGACGTAACATGAAACAAAGCTCTTCGATCACGCGATTGGGAGAAAAAACGCTTTCCTCAAAGGGTTTCTCCTTACAAAACAAAAGAAGCTTGCGAACGATCTCCACACCCCGAAAGCCCGCCTGTTCGATTTCCTTGAGATCCTCTAAACTGCCTGGGCCAAAGGATCCGTCATCCAACGCCTTCCCCTTCAAAAGATCGCAATAGGCGAGCAGGGCGGTCAAAATGTTGTTGAACTCATGAGCGATTTCTCCGGTAAAGCGCCCTAAGGATTCCAAGCGCCGATGGTTTTGGAGGGAACGATTGAGCTGCACCTGTTCCTTTTCATAACGATCCTTCATCAATGCAACTGCCGCCAGATATCGGGCGGTCTGAAGCAATTCCTTCTGGAACTCATTCGGTCCCCCCTTCTGTTTGCTAGAAATCGCAAAGGTTCCAAAAACTCTGGCTTCTCCATCGGTGATCGGGAGAGACCAACAGCTTCGAAATCCATATTTCTCGGCAATGTGACGGGCCTTGTTCCAACGTTCGTCCACCAAGGTATCTTCCACATAATTCTCCCCTTGGGATAGGATGGAAGCAGGACACGAACCAAAGCCCGGCTCTACAGAAAGAGGAAACATCTCCTCTTTCAAATCGGGAGGGAGATTAGGGCCTGCTCCCCAAGTGAGAACCCCCTTCCCGGAATCATACAAAAAAAGTGAGGCCACGGATCCCGGAACCATCTCCTCAACCAAAAGGCAGAGTTGGTCCAAGGACTCTGAAGTTGAGATCCCAAGGGCACAGGACTCCAAAATCCGATTTTGCAAATGGGATAAGGCTCCCAAATCTTCTAAAGAAACCCTTAAAGAAACCCTTGTCGAAGGTTTTCTTGAAGTTTTTCTTGAAGGTTTGATTGAGGAAAACAATGGAGAAATCACCGCCGCAGAACGGGAAAAGGAGGATTTCTTCCCAAAGGAGCCCCGAGGATCTGGATCGGAGCTATTCGGACAAATCGATGAGGCAATTTCCCCGAGAGGCACTCGGTTCTTCTTTTTTTCCATCCGTATGGACCAGGTTGGGAGGAGGCATTCCCCGGTACATTGTTTCATGGTACCCATTATTCATGAAACCTCTGAATGGAAAAGTGCCCGCTAGAGGACTGAGGCCATGAATAACACTGATTTGAACCATAAGGGGAGGAACCACTCCAATACAGGGAAAAAAGCGAAATCTCTATGAGATTCTTTCTTCTTTACCCCACAGAAGAATCCAGGAACATGAGAAGGATGATCCTTCCCTTTCTTTTCACAAGCCTTGGTTTAACTATCCTTATTCATCACCTGCCCAAAGCTAAAGAGAGCTTTTGCGCAAAAGCCGAAGGTTCATTGGATCCTCTGCCTCTTTCTTTGAAACCGCCTGATAGATCCATGGGCTTCCAAGGAACGCCCCCGAGTCATCAGAGGGAAGCAAACAATCTTTCAGAGAACCTGCTCTCTCTGGCAGCCATTCCAGACCCAAATCTTCGAAAGAAAAAGCTGAGAGTTCTTCTTTCCCAATACAAAGGAGACTCCCTGGAATGGGAAAGAAGAGTTTTAAAACTTCCCCATCCTCTGCTGCCCTTGTCCGGTTCCAAGCCAGGCAGCACGCAAACCTTTCAAGCTCAAGTCTTTTTGGGTGCCAAGGAAGGAACTCAGCAGCGTGAAATTCTGATCTATCTTCCAAAGGGTTACCAAAAGAAAAAAAATACCCCCTTCTTCTTTCCATGCATGGCTCAGGAGGAAAAGCCCAGAACCAAATCCAGCAATGGAGCGGATGGGCTGATCGCAACCAGCTGATCCTCGTAGCGAGTACCGGAAAAAATGCTGGGGAAGGATACGGGTTTTCTGAACGAGAACGACAAGCCGAACTTTCCACTCTTCGTATTGCTCTCTTACATTTTCCCATTGACTTAAACAGAGTTTTTCTTGGCGGTACAAGTAGGGGAGGGCATCTCTCCTGGGATTTGGCGCTTCGTTATCCGGATCGTTGGGCAGGAGTAGCCCCGATGATTGGTGGACCTCGTCTCACAACAAGGGGAGGACAAAACAACCTGCGTCTCTTGGACAATCTCTGGGGAATTCCCATTTTGGACCTTCAAGGTCTCCGAGATGATCCCGGCCTGCTTTGGAACCTCCGCTATGCCTTTGATTATTTCCACAAAAAGAAAGCTCCAAATAAACAGTTCCTGACCTTCCCCCTCTTGGGGCATTCCTATGATATGTCGAAGGCCCCTTGGGATTCCTTTTTCTCCAAAAGGCGCTTGAGTCCCTGTCCCGAGCATCTCCTTTTCCGCTGTGCACGCTTGGCTCATTCTCGATCCTTTTGGTTCCAAGCAACGAAATTGGATGAAAAAAAAATCCAGGATTCAGTGGGCATCGCAATCTCGCCAAATAAATGGAAACGAATGTCTCTCGAAGCCAAGCGGAGACTTTTCGCGAAAAAAGCTTTGGAACGGACGGCTCAAGTCGAAGCTGAATGGAAAAAAGTTCATGGCAATCCCCAATTCACACTCAAGACCAAGGGAATCAAAAATTTTGAGCTCCTGCTTCCAAGAACCCTCCTTCCTCCTGACCCAGGCCACCGAATATTGGTTCGTTGGAACCACAGCCGAAAACGCCTTAGGGGAGACCTCAATGCGGAGCGTTTCCTTTTGGACTGGCTCCATCGTCTGGACCTGGAAACAGCCCCTCTTCTCATCTTGAAATGGCGATAACCCACATGGCCGGTCTTCGACTCGATTGGATTTGACTCTATTTTCGGGGCAAGTCCTTCCCCAACAAAACCAGGGTGACCCATCTTCCTCGGCCCGGGTACCATCCTCGGCACTGAAGAAGCGGATGGTTCAAATACTCCCTTACCCTGTCGCGAAGCCCCGGATCTTTGATGCCTTTCAATTCATCTTTAAGGAAAGAGAGTTTACGGCTTCGAGTCAGGATTCGCATTCTGCCCTTCCCAATGGCCTCAAGTCCCCATGCATAGGGATAAGCCCCCCCATGCTCTTCCAAAACGGGAAGAGGGTGATCGAGGGTAAACACTAAGGAAGGGACGACAATACGAAACCTATGAATGGGAAGGCCATCCGCAAGATAGGGTCGAAGGAGAGGGGCAACCCTTGGAGTCAAAAAGAAGGGACTCGCAGAAGGTAAGAGCCTCCCTCCAAGAAGGGCAAAACCCACGACTGCGCCAAGCCCCAAGCCCATGGCTGCTTTCAGAGGATTTTTTTGGAGGACCTCCCGCCCTGCAAAGAAAAAGCCCAGAAAAAGAGCAAGACCTATCTGCATGGCAGGAAGGAAGGATTGAGGGAGCCCTTCGACCAAGGGGAGGATGGGAAATAGGATCAGGAGCAACAATCCAAGCCCGATAAAGACAAAGGCCACCCTGGTTCCAGAATAAACCCTTCGCTCCAGTCCAAAGGCCACAATAAGGGCTAAGGCCGGAAAACATGGAAGGGGGTAATGGGGCATCTTGCTAGTCACAAGAGTGAACACCAGGATTGTCCCCAAGACCCATACCCCTAAGATTTTTGCGGCCTGAGCCTCGACACCGAAAAGGGCACGCTTCCACCAGGAAAAGCCATACACCAAAAAGGGGGACCAAGGTAGGAAAGTCAGAGGAACGCTTACAAGATAGAATAGATACCACCAAGGAGCGAACCCCCCATGACCTTCAAAGGGACGAAGGCTCCTTTCCACCACATGCTTCATCAACCCGAGGGTCCAAAGCCTCCCATCACTCCGCTCCAATGCAGGGAGCCCCCAGGCAAGGATCATGGCAAGCAATAAGAGGCAACCCCAGAGAACCGAACGGATCTTGGGTCGTCCTCCCGCCCAAAGAATCCCCGCTCCTAAAGCCATGGGTGCGACCAAAGCTGGTGGCCCTTTTGTGAGAAAAGCGAATCCCAAGGCCCCCCAAAGCCCAAAGAAACTCCCCACACTTGCTCCCCGATGAAATCTGCGGATTTGGAAAAAGGAAGCCAGAAGAACAAAAAAGAGCATGACTCCATCCGCAGTAGCGGCATGTCCCATGATCTGCGCTTGAGCGGAGGTACTGAGGACCACACCTGCAACAAGGGAAAGCAAAAAGGAAAGGCCCAATTCGATGCCGATCAAAGCTGTCACGGGGGCGGCCAAACCAAGCGCTATGGAGGAAGGAAGCCGAGCCCCAAGGGCATTTTCACCAAAGATCCTCATGGCCCCTGCTTGAAGCCAGTAAATCAGAATGGGTTTGTCAAAGCGCTCCTCCCCATTGAAATGGGGAATGATCCAATCCCCCCCCGCCTTCAACATTTCTCTGGATGCCGCGGCAAAACGGGGTTCATCCACATCCAACAGAGAAAAATGGGAGATTCCAGAAACAGAAACGAGAAAGGCAAGCAGGAAAAGAACAAAGAGACTTGTCCGTGGCCGACGAAGAATGGCTCGGCGGAGAGAGCGGCTCATGCTCCTTTCTCCTGGAAAAGCCCGGACAGGCCAAGGAAAAGGAGGATTCCCACGAAACCAACGCTGGGATCAGGCCTTTGGGGCATGCCTTGGACCCCCACCAAGAAAACAAAAAGCCCGATCCCAAGGGCCACCTGCCTCGGAAATCTCTCTTCCAGCGCTTTCGGAAAAAAGGGGGGAATCCTCCGAACAAGGGGACCTAAAAGGGCCGCAAGGCCAAACCCTCCAAGCACGTCGGAAGGATAGTGTCTTAAGTGAAACACACGGCTCCCCCCCACCAAAACACTCAAAAAGAGATACAAGGCAGCCCAAGGTCTCCGACATCCCTTTCCGAGAAACAAAGCCATCGAAAATACCGCAGCGGAATGCCCGGAGGGCCATGAGTGGGGTCCAGCCCCAAAGGGGCGATCTCGGTCCACCAAAAACTTTAAAAAACTGCAGGCAAGACCGGAGAAAAGAAGCCAAAGAATGCCTTCTTGGAGGCGTTCCCGATTCATTCCCCAAATCCATAAATTCCACAGCAAAGCACCCAGAAAAAGACCATGGCCCAGGTCACTCAGCGTCGTGGCAGCGTACCAGACAACCCCCCTTGCTTGCTTCCCGCCCGTCCACGCCACAATCCATGTTTCCAAGGATTCCCATCGAGTCCCCTTCTCTACGAAAAACCAGACCATCCCGGATAAGAGGAAAAAAAAGAGCCCAGTTCCCAATAAGAGGTAATCCCCCTTTGTGATCCCCTTCCCCCAGGAGTTCCTATCCTTTGGTACGCCGTCCCTTATCCGCATGGAAGAAGCCTAACCCACATGATTCATGAGATCGAGAGAGGGTACAAGGAAAGAGCCCCCCAAACCCAAAAGGATTTAGAGGGCTCTGCTCCGCCCCAAGAAATCACCCTCAAAAAGAAAGAGAAGACTTGATGCAAAGAGAAACGGGATCAGTCAAGGATGGAAACGTTTTCAGCCTGGAGACCCTTGTCCGTTTGAACGATATCAAAGGTCACCTTTTGCCCCTCATTTAGAGTGCGGTGTCCTGTTCCATTGATTTGCCGGAAGTGAACGAAAACGTCCGGACCGCTTTCCTGCTGGATGAAACCGTATCCTTTTTCTTCGTTAAACCACTTGACGACGCCCGTAGCTGATTGCTCAGACATGGTTACCTCTTTTTCCTTTTCAACTGCCCAGCTCTGAAATCCCAATGGGTTTCCCTGGAGACGCAGAAACCGAGCAGCAATGCCTACAAAAAAATCACAACAAGTACAACGAGTACTAGTAATGCAAGTACCGAAACCGAAAAGGACAAGGGGAGACCCAGACGACCCAAACCATTCCAAGCACTCTAAAGCAGAAGATTAGATGAATGCAGCAAGGCTTGCAAGCAATCCCCCCACAATCATGGGAGAATTCATGGTGTCGCCGGTGAGCATATCCAGCGAAAGCCCGTGCCAACATCCTTTCAAGCATGACCGAACCCGCCAACGAACTTCATCCTTCCTCGTAAATTTGAGCCCGCCCCCTTGTAAAACAGAGCTTGGATGCTCTTGACCCACTCCCATGAAGCGAGCGGATAAAAAAAGGAAGCCCCCAGAGAAACTTTCTCAAAGGGGCTTCCTTCTTGTTTGGTGGCGGGGAGAGGATTCGAACCTCCGACCTTCGGGTTATGAGCCCGACGAGCTACCGGACTGCTCCACCCCGCGCCGGTATTCCGCTCAAATGCGGGAAGAGGAGTCTAAGAAGGAGTCGATTGAAAGCAAGCCTCACTTCCTTCCTTTTTTTTTCTTTTCCCCCTCGGCCTTCTTACCCCCAGGTTGGGCCCCCTTAGCTGGGGAGCTTCCCGTCTTTTTCCCCGACCCGGGAGAAGCATTTTGAGTGGCTGTTTTTTTTGAAGGGACAGGCTTCGGAGTTCCCTTCTTTTTCTTCTTTTCGAACTCTTTAAGAAGAGAACGGATCTGAGAACGCAGGAGTTTGAGCCTGCTTTGAGCACTGTCACGAGTCAAAAGCGGGAGACTCTTCACAGTGGATAGGCATGCCTCCAAATCCTTCATGGCTATTTGCGCCTCCGCTAAATCCAAAAGAAGGTCGACATGCTTAGGCCCCGAAGCAGGAATATTCGGAGATTGCAATAAATCCTGAACAAGGGAAACGACTCCAGCGTGATCCCCAGCTGCCTTACGGGCCTCCAGAAGAAGGGTCATTCCCTCAAGATCCTTTCGAGAGGAAAGAAGGGCGGAAGCAGCTCGAGGCTTCCCGATCCTTAGAAGAGCCTTTGCGTGCAACAAAGTAGCAATTCCCAAAATTTGGGGAGAAGGTGCGGGCTTAGAGTTGCGGAACCTTGTAAACAGGCTTTCGGCCTTGGAAGGATTTCCGGAAAAGAGTTCAGCCCAAGCAAGATAAAACACTGCTCTCGGACTCTCATTTCCAAGATCCAAAAGTCCCTTTTTTGCTCCCAAGATTCTCTGTGCCTGGAGAGTCTTTGTTGCATCCTTCCAATCCACCGGAATCCCCTCTTCGACGAGGAGGGAAAGTAGGAGAGAGGCACGCTCCTTTCGAATCCTAAGTGCTTCGATCCGCTGCTTCTCGGGGAGGGTTTCCGCCATCGAATCCAATGCGACAAGGGAAGGAGCCGCAAGTATCAAGGATGCGGGCCGCTTTAATCCGGCATTTTTTAGGGAACGGGCAAACGCAACCAGAGTCTTAGGCAGGAGTCCTTTGCTTTTGAGAAGAAGCTCAAGATCTTTCAAGAAGAAAGGGAGTTGTTTCTCATAATCCGCCCTTCGTTTTTCCCCCCAATAAAGGAGGACCCCAACAAAGTGCTCAATTACGGTAGCCCCGGGAAGGCTGTTGCCGGGAGCTGAGAGAAACACCCTGCGGAGGGAATCAATTACATGGGAATCCTTTTCTTCTCGAAGAATCTTGCCGATCCTTCCTAGGATTCGTCCCCACCATTCCCGGCGTTTTTCCTCCGGAAAGTTTTTGGGAGAAGGGGGAAAAGACTCAAGAGCTTTACAGACCTGCTCTCGTAACCTTGACTCAGGATCCCCAAGGCATTTAAAGAAAAAACTCAAGATCCGTTCGGCCACTGCTATCGAAGAGGGACCCTTCTCGGCCTGGAGCATTCCCGTCCCCAAAGTCTCCACCCAACCAAAGGCTCTCATGCGGAGAGAGGGGGGGACTTCTTCCGAACTGGCAAGGACAAGGGGTTGAAAGGCCTCCAATACTCCAGCCCCATCCAACTTTCCCCCAAGATCCAATGCAGCCTCTCGGAGCTTCATGGGAAGACCTTTTTTCCGGACCATTCGAAGCGTTAACTCGCGAATCCCTTTGACCAAAACCCGATCGCTGGGAGGCCCCATCTTGCCCAAGACATCAACGGCAAAACCCATAATGTCAGCCCGATGGGGCAATGGTACATTTTGGAGAAGTTCCTCATTAATAAATTTCAAGATGGTCTCTCGAACACCATCCGAAGGAAAAAGTGACAACAAATCCAAGGTCTGTTCCAAATCAAAAGGTGCTTTTCCAAGAAGAATGGACTGAAGAGTAAGCCTCGCCCAATTGGCAGATTTTCCGCCCAAGGCTTTTCCCAGAAGAGTGGCTAGAGAGAGCCAATACCCCTTTCTTTTTGGGTCCTGTGATCCAGCATATTCTTTCCTGGCGAATTCAAAAAATTCTTTCAAGCCGGGATCTGTAGCTTTCCAAGGAAGGCCTACCCCATTCCTTCCAGCAAGGATTCGAAGCCCCTGGAACAGCCTCTTACCCAAAAGAGCCCGATCTTGTGCTCCCTCAACCTTGGATAAAAGGGATTGAAAGGAATCAAAGGGGAGAGGCCGAACCTTAAGGCCCAGATCAATGGCTTCGTTGGCAAAATTCAAGACCACTTTTCGGAACTTTTCTTCTGCTTGAATTCCTCTACGAAGTCCTCTTTGAAGGGCTTCTTCCGCAAGCGATTCGAAGCTTTTTCCTTTATGCGCCTTATACCATTTTTGGAATTCCTTTTCGTTCTTAAATAGCTCTGCCCTGAGGGTCAATCGGGCAAGTGATTCTTGGACAATTGGCTTAAGAGTCTTATCCCTTAAGAGAGGGGCTATGGATGGAGCCAGGTCCAAATCCCTTGTGATCCCCACAATTCGCAGCGCGGCCGCCTGGAGTTTGGGATCCTTATTTTCCACTTCCCGGGAAAGAACCTCCCGACGTATTTTGGTAGGGAGGAGAAGAAAAAACCGGTGGATGAGAGGGAGGATCGTGGGATCCTCTCCAATCTTCTTCGCCCGCAGAGCAATCATAACGGGGACATAACTCCGGTAGATCTCAAGTTTTTTGGAGTCCCCCGAGCCTGTACTGACCAAAGTTGTGGTACTCAGATCCAAAATTTCTTGCTCAGTGAGAGCCTGACAGATTTTCTGGACGGTGGAACGGGGAACTCGTGAGGGATTTCCAGCCAAAGCCAGGACTTCTTGTAAAACGGCATGGGCTTGGGGAGCCGGATTCCTCACGAGGCTGAGGATCGCAAGGCGCCGCTCTTCACTCATCTCCGGCTTCGGATCGGGCCCAAGGAGGAACTTCTTGTAAAGGGCAATCCGGTTTTGACTTGGTTTGGTTTGCCTTGGCCTGGCTCCCCCATGGTCCTCCAGCCTGTAAGCCCCTTTTGTAGCAAAAAGGGCTCGCGAAGGAATCCAAAGAGTAAACACGAACAAATTGAAAGCGAACAGAGCGCAAACAAAAAGGCAGCTTTGGTCAAAAATCCCCGCCTCTTTGGGCATCAACTCTGACTTCACACGCGATCTCCTCGTTTTCTTCTCTGCCTCTTTCCTTCTCGACCTCTTATTCCCTCTACATTAGAACAGAAGTCCATTGTTTCGAAGGAAAAGGGGAAAATAAGCCAAGAGGAACCTGGAGGAGCCTCAACTCAATGAATCGGGTCCGATTGCCCGACATAGGGGCCTACAGCCTCTGAAAGAGCCATTCCTCCCCTTCTTTGGCTTGCTTTTGGGTTAATCAGATCTCTCCAACATAGGGAGCAGGGCTTTCAAAGCAGTCTCCGGGTTTTCGAAATCATTCTCAAACTGGTGATCCGCTAAAGCAGCATATGAACGATGCCGCTCCAAAAAGAGCTGCTCCCAATCCCCCTTGGGTGTTCCCTCCCTCAGAAGGGGTTCCGCCTCGAAGCGTTTCTCCATACGACTCAGGGCAAGTTCCATGGGGCAGGTCAAATAAAGAATGCTGCTCCCAAAGAGGCGAAGTTCTTCAAGCCCCTTCTTCGTGGTCCCAGTGGTCGGAGCTCCCCCCCCAAGAGCCAAAATCCTTGGGGCTTTCCTCAAATCATGAAAAAGACGCCCGACGATTCGCTCCTCCTCCACCCGAAAAGAAACCTCTCCAAAACGGCGGATCCAATCTCCAGAAGTGCAAGCATGTTCCCGCTGAAACTCCTGATCACTGTCGGAAAAGGGAAGTCCCCAATGCCGGGCAAGCAGTCCCCCTAAGGTGGTTTTGCCGGTTCCTCGTTGCCCGATTAGAATCAAGCCTAAGCTTGGGCCTTTCAAGGACAGCCTCCCCACAACCCTTCCTGCTCCAACTCCCTCCCTTCAGGTCCCACCAAAACAGCCAAATCTTCGATTCCGCCCAGTGGGGGGATACGTTCACCAAGCAAAACTTCAACCTGCAATGCAGCCTGGTGCAAAAACACTCGAAGCCCAGAAACAGCAATTCCACCGGCCCGACGAACCCTTTGGAGAAGTGGTGTCATTGTGGGCCGATACACTAAATCCAATGTCAGGAGGCCATGGGGGATGTCGGCTTCCGAGAACAGGGATTGACCCTCGGCTTTTTCACCCTCTTGCCCCACAGGGGTTGCATGAATCAGAACCCTGGCAGAAAGATCTTTGAGAAGGCTTGCTTCGAAGGGGAGTACGGTGACTCCTCTCTCCTTCGCAAAACCTAAGATCTTTTTCCGTGATCGGGCGGCAATCGCGACTCGACAACCAAGGGATTGGAGTGCCACACAGGCCGAGCGGGCGACCCCACCCCCCCCAACGACAAGGGCCGTCATCCCTGCGAGACCATGGGGGGAAGCCTCGGCCAAACAGCGGGCAATGGCCGGCGCATCGGTATTGTAGCCAAGGAAACCTTCAGGGCTTGCTTTAAGGGTATTGACGGCCCCACAGGCCTCGGCCCATTCGTCCCGCTGGCAGGAAAAACGATAAGCCCTCCGCTTGTGAGGAGCGGTGACCGACAGTCCCAAAAAACTCTCCCCATAAATCCCCCAAAGCATCCGTGCAAGAGCCTCAGGTTCCTGAGTTTCAAAGGGGAAATACCTTGGAAGGTTTGGGATCCACCGCCCCAGCCCATTGTGTAAGCGATAACCCAGAGAGTGTTCAACGGGGGATCCACAAAGGCCCCAGAACCGGTCACCCGGTTTTGCATTCCCCAATCGGTAGACCTGAGAGGCTTCGAAGAGGTCGGGTTGCCCCTCCGCCACAGCAAGGCCGGGGCCCGGAGCGCAATAGAGAAAAGGGGCCCCTTCCAAGATGGCGAGAAATCGTGAGGAACGGCCGGCCTTTCCCACGAGAAAAGCCGTAAGGGGAAGATCGGGAACCATCGAATATAGTTCATGGATCTTGGAATAATCTGCCGCGTCATAACCCATCCAGACAATCTTGAGAGCATCTGCACCCGAACGACACATGCGCCTCATGAGTTCCTCGGGTTGGGAAGGGGCGCCATGAAGACGATGATAGGAGCGAAGAATCTTTGTGGAACTTCCGGGAGGGAGCCCCAGGGTTTCCCAATGCTCCAGATCCACCCATTTCGCTCCAGCCCCCACGGCGGCAATGAGCATTCTTCGGCGTTCTTCCACGGTTCCTGCCCACTCCCCCCCATCTTCGGGGACTCGGCATGAGATCAAAGAGTTCTCAGGGAAGAGTGAAACCAGAGTCGCGACCTCCGATGGATGTCGAAGACGGTCGACGCGAAACTCGATCAAATCTGCCCCGGAGCGAAGAGCAGATCTCCCTTGCTCTCGCCCTTCTTCTACCCCTTTTGGGAAGACACTTGCCACAAAGCGGGTCACGCCTCCCCCTCCCATTCGAGCATGAGTTCGAGGTCCCGCCGAAGGCCTTCGGGCAGCCCCCCTTGGGCAGCCAAAGATAATGCATATCCCATGAGAGCCCGGTAGAGCTTTTGTTGCTCTCCTGTCTGCCCTTCCAAGCTTGCCAGATGGCTGGCCACCGTCTCCAAATCTCCCCGTTGCACAGGCCCCGTCAGAACCTCCTCAGGCTCTCCCTGCTCCAAAGCTTCGAGGGAAGCACGCATAAGCAAAACGGCCTCCTCTTTCCCTAAGGCCCCAGCACTCGCCTTTTGAAGCAATTCCACTCCCCCTGCATACAAAGCAGTGGTCCCATTCGCCAACATCGATGCAGCGCAGTGGTAGAGCGCCGGATTCAGGTTCTTTATATATCTGGGCCGAGCCCCAATGGATCTCACCAAGGGCTCAAGAAGCCCTCTTGCTTCGGGATCCCCAGTAAGAATAAACAATCGTCCCTTCATCCCCATCCCAACTTGAAGGCTGAAAAGGGGATGCAAAACTCCAAGAGGGACACCCATGTTCCGAAAACTCTTGAGAGCCTCAACCCCCTTTGCTCCCGAGCCATGGATGACAAGTTTGGGGGGACCCTCTGGCCAGGAGGCTCGAGCCAGTCCGTCAGCGACTTCTTCGAGAGCGTCATCCCGAACGGCAATCCAAAGGAGATCCACTCTGGGGAGCGGATCTCCAAAGCTGAGCGCGTCTGCCCCCAAAACACTGGATAGATCTTTGGTTCGTTGCCGATCCCGCCCCATAAAAAACCGGAATCTTAAAAGGCCCTTTGGATCCCAAGAAAAGGCCTTTCCCAGGACTTCGGCCATTCGACCCGTTCCGATCATTCCCGCAGTTAAGTTCATCCAGCTTGGATTATTCCTGAGTTCCACACAAAGATGTCAAAAAAATCCAGAAATGAATCACCCCAGCTTACCTACTTACCCCCGAAACCCTCCCTCCTGACCTCTGCCCCCCTGTCCCCAGAACACGGTCCCCAAGAAACTCCCCCTAGAACCCGTCCCCATGAGAACCATGGGCTCCTTAGGCTTCCCCCTCAAAACACTCTAATTTCCCCGAATCAGAACCCGAGATGTGGGGAGGCCCCGGAATCCCCCTCTTCCCTCCCGAGTTCCCCCTGTCCCCAAGCTCCCTCTGGTATGCATTCAACACAGCGTCATGAAGAAGCTTACGCGCCTTGGAATGCACAGGATGCACAATGTCTGCATACCGTTTCCTAGACCCATCAATCTCCTTTTCTGAAACACGAGGAAGTTCTTTTCCACAGTCATTACAGTATCGGGCCAAGAGAAAGTTTTTTGTCTCACAGCAGGGGCAGTGACTCATCACCTTGCGACTGGGCATGGCTACGAAGAGACCATTGGTCCCTTGAATCACCTTGAGATCTCGGATCACAAAAGCTCCGTCCAGAGTAACGGAACAAAAAGCCTTGAGCTTCACGTCTCCATTCCTTTGGGAGCCATCCATGAGCTTGATGCGAACTTCGGTTACCTTCACTTGCTCTCCTCCTTCCATGTTGGATATCTAGAAAGGAACTGGGGATTTGGTCTTGGAATTCTGCCGCCATGCAGAAACATTCAGGACCAGGAGGAGCGGCTCCTGCCTTAAAAAACGAAGCCAGGGATCCATGAGATCCTTTGTCGTCCAGACTAGGAATCTTCCTCCTCCCTAAGAAGGCGCGGAAAAGACCGAGTTGTAACGAAAGAAATCAGATCTTTTTTTTCCTGAGGCAAATTCTCCCACTGAGAAGCAAGATCGCTTGCCATAGCCTCACACGCTCCTCTGTCTTGGAACACCAGAAAGAAGGTAGAACCACTCCCGGAAAGGTGGGGGGGAGGAAGGCCAAGATCCCGCAACAACCGAAGGATCTCTTCCAGCTCAGGATACTCCCGTATCGCTGCACAACGGAGATCATTAAAGAGCTGGGTAAGCGGATCTGCCGAAGCATCAAATTGCAGAGCCCAGTTTAAAAAGCCTAGAGCAATCTCGGAACTCGCAAGAATTGGGTGGCACAAAGACCTTGACGAGGCCTCTTTTTGAAAGAAGGGTTGCGATACACCTTGGAAATAAAACCGCCTTGCAAACCGAGAGGGGTGGCAGTGCTCTTCATCCGATTTAACTTGACAAAAATACTTACCTGGGAATAACCCTAAAGTGCCTCCCTTTCTTGTCAACCCCCGTTGATACTGGCGGAAGACCGCAGCAGTGTCACAGTGCACCCGAGGAAAAATCAGAAGATAAAACAGGGGGATTTGCTCCTCCAGAGGGCAAATCCCATCCCCCCGGCCCTCGGCGAAAGCTCTCCCTCCTTCCAAGAAAAAGGGGAGATCAGCCCCCAAAGAAGCTGCAAGTTTTCGCAAATCCTTTGGGTCTCTTTTGGAGTCTAGATATCCTTCCCCACGTTCAGCCTCTTCGAGGAGTAGAAGTGCCTGTGCCCCGTCACTGGATCCCCCCCCCAGACCTGCCCCCATCGGGATCCGTTTTTCCAAAACAAAAGTTCCCCCTAAAGATCCGGGATATGCGCTTCGATAGGCCTCTGCTGCTCGAAGAATCAGGTTGCTCCCATTCAAGGGAAAACCTTCTGGAACCTGAGGATTTGCCAGTTCGAGAGAAAACCCTGAGTCCTTTTCGGGGTAAAAGGACAGGTCGTCGCCAAATTCTAAGGCATCAAAGACCGTTCGAAGCTCATGAAACCCATCATCCCGCTTACCAAGAACTTCAAGTAGGAGATTGACTTTTGCAGGGGCTTTACGACGGTAGATCTTCACCCTTCTCGAACTCCTCAAGGGGCATATTATCAATCAAATGGACTTCCCCCAGCTTTGCTGCAGCCAAAATGCGGCCTCCATCTACGGTGGGACCGGGGTTTGAAAAATCCATACTTCGACGGACCGCCACATATTCACAGCAAAGAGATGGATCCAGGTTTCTTCGCACTAAAGCCTCCAGGGCCATGAAAGAACGCTCTCCCTCTGCGAAAGCTTGACAGGCCTTCCGCAAACTCCTTGAGAGGGTGCTGGCCGCCTTTCTTTGTTCTGCGCTCAAATACCGATTTCGAGAAGAAAGGGCAAGACCATCCTCCTCGCGCACGATTTCACAGGGAATGATCTCCAAAGGAAAGGCAAGATCTCGGACCATCTTCTGTAAAAGACAGCATTGTTGCATATCTTTCCAGCCGAAGTAGGCCCGTGCAGGCTCCACCAAATGGAAAAGACGGGCACAAACCGTAGCTACCCCTCGAAAGTGCCCCGGCCTGAGACTCCCCTCCAGTTCTTCAGAAATCCCCGCCACTTCCACAAAGGTTCCCATCCCCACCGGAAACATCTCCTCAACACTGGGCAAAAAAACAAGGCCCACTCCTGCTTCATTCAGCAGCTTCAGGTCCTCTTCTTCGGTTCGGGGGTATCGATCCAAATCCTCCCCTGGCCCAAACTGGAGCGGATTCACAAAGATACTCACCACAGGATTGTCCCTTCGAGCCTTGGCTGCCTCTACCAAGCTCAAATGGCCTCGATGCAAGGCCCCCATTGTGGGAACGAAACCACGGTTTTCGGGAGGAATCCGCGCCAAAGCTTCACGAAGCGAGGAGGTTGTTCGACAAACAATCAAGGGGTCAGACATTTCAGGGCCTCCTGGGGCCGTAGGATTCGGCCCACTGTCCCGGTTGCAGACGGGATTTCTCTCAGCAAGGGAAGCAAGAAGATCCTCCCCGCCAGCCTCGGATGAGGCAGAGTCAATCGGGGACTGGTCATAGTCACCCCCTCAAAGGCTAAAAGATCCACGTCGATGGGCCTGGGTCCATTGCGCCTGGAAAAACTTCGGCCTTGGCTCTTTTCCCAAGCCTTCCCCATCTCCAGAAGACTCCAGGGATGATGAAAACTGGCATAAAGGAGAACTTGGTTTAAATATGGATTCCCCCCGGGATCCCCATAGGGGGGAAGTTCATGAACCTGGCTTTGTTCGAGGCACTCCAAACCATTGGAGGCAAGGTATGCCCGCGCTCCGGCAAGATGAGCCTTTCGGTCTCCCATATTGGATCCTAAGGCCACGAGTACTTTTCGCGCATTTTGGAGACGTAACAATTGGAGGGACTCCCTAATTCCCCGAGCCTGGCTCAACCCTTCGCAAGATCTGAGAAGAACTTCTGTCGGAGGTCTGCGTGACTTCCTCCTCACCTTCCTCCTTTCCATCCCCAGATCCTGAACTGGGTCCACCGAAAAAGAGACGGGTGATCCCAATAATGGGACCCGTGAGAAGATAGAGAGAGCAAAGGGTCAGAAGAACAATTCGCCACTCCAAGGCCCCAAGAATAAGGACAAAAACCGCCAGAGCGAGAAAGGGGAAGGACTTCTTTCCCCGGAACACAGTGTTCATGAAGTGGGGATAGGGGAGGGTGCTGATCATCAGCAGGCCAGTCAAGAAAAGGACAAGCGGAAGGAAGCGGATCAGGTTGTTATAGATCTCAGGAGAAAACAGGAGGTTGGTGATTTCCCCTGTTTCATTTTGCGCACAAGTGAAAAGAAGCAAGGAAACGATGGCCGCAGCCGCTGCCGGGGTAGGAAGTCCCGAAAATTCAGAGTGGGCTTCCTCGGAATGATCCGGAGTTTCCACATTGAAGCGCGCCAATCTCATGACCGCAAACAGAGCGAAAAGAGCTGCACATAGATAATAAAACTTGGGATGGCTTGGAAGGAGATTTCCATGGGGTGGTTGGTGTAAATCCACCATGAATTTTGCCAGGACAGCCGGAGCGACTCCAAAGGTAATCACATCCGCCAAGCTGTCTAATTGGGCCCCAAAGTCTGTGGTTTGATCCGTGAGTCGGGCCACCTTGCCATCAAGAGCATCAAAGATCATGGCCAAAAATATCAGAAGACCGGCGGTCTCGATTCTAGCAAACACTTGAGACCTCAAAGCCTCCGTCAAAGGATGAGACCCGACAATGAAAGCTGCATCGGTAATTTTAATGATCGCCAAGAAACCACAGAAAGCGTTTCCAAGGGTAATTAGGCTCGGGAAAAAGGGGACATTTGCAATGGCATTCATCGCCCTCTTCCGCCGGGTTGGTTTGTTTCCAGGTTGGCTGTTCATGGGAACATATTACTCGAAGGCGGTTTGGGAAGAAGGGCTAACCATTCCCCCCTTTGCATAAAATAGGGGCTTGTTTTAAGATCGCTGGGTTGGTCGGCCCTGAAGGTTTCAGGATTTCGTATCAAAAGAAGATCAGCTCCAAAGAGGACTTGGTCTGAAAAACCTGCGGAAAAGCTGCCTATTTCGAGATGGTTTTTTCCCGTTGCGATCAGCTTACTGGGACTCCTCACTGGCTCCCCACTGGCTCCTCGTAATGCGGAGAAGACTAAGAAGGATTCTCTGATTCCTTTTTCTTGGACCAAAGGCTCACCTCAGGTTGGGCGACACCCTAAAGAAACCGGGTCAAAGCTCGAAAAGGACCTCTGGACAAACAAGATCCGTCCGGGTCCTGGAGACAAAACAATCGGCAGTTGGAACGGAACCTCCGCCCATCTGGATATCAAAAACTCCTCTCATTCTTCTCATTCCCACATTGTTCCTTTTCTTAGTCCCTTTTTGGAGTTGTCAATGAAGTCTTTTTCTTTCCCCGCTATCGCTGGGCTTGTGCTTTCCATAGGCCTTTGTTCTCCCCATCTTTGTGCACAGAGTTCCCCCACAGCATCCACAATGAGCCCCCGGATCTATCAGGCGGGACCCTCCATCTTGAAAACAATGGGGCTATTCAGGGCAAGCCTCGAAGATCTTTCCATTCCCAAAGGACTCCCCAAAACGATGCATCTCCGCGTAGTTTTGAATGGAAGACTTCGTTCCCTCAATCTCTTCGCTTACGACATCCGTTCCAAAAACTTCCAACTACTCGTCACCGACGCGACGGGTACCCACCCAGTGAAGGCCCCTGCCTCCACCACCTACAGAGGTCAGGTCTCGGGAGTTCCAGAAAGCCGGGTGGCTGCTTCTCTGTTTCAGGGCCAACTCACAGCCACCATCCTCATGCCCGGAAACCAACTCCTCGCCATCCAACCCTTAAGCGAAGTGGACCCCAAAGCGCCCAAAAACCGGCACATTGTTTATGCCCACAAAGACGTCAGAACTCAGAATGTCCGTTGCGGGAACACGGAAGTCCTCCCTGCGGGAAAGATTCTCCCCGGAGGTCCTTCCATCCTCGCCACCAAGGTTGCTGAGATCGCGATCGATGCGGACAACGATTTCTACCGGAAATTCGGATCGAGTGTTTCTCGGGTCCAAGCCCAGGTCAATTCCGTGATGAATGCGGTAGATACTATCTACAAGAGAGACGTGGGGATCACCTATAAGATTACCACCATCATTGTCCGAACCTCCCGGGTTTATGGGAGCACCTCCAACCTTGGAACCCGCCTGGGGCAGTTCCGCTCCTATTGGAATGCCAACCATCGTGGCGTCAAACGCGATGTGGCCCACCTCTTCACTGGACTTGGCTCTTTTTCGGGAGTCATTGGAGTCGCCTATTTGAGCGTCATCTGCAGCCAAACCGTTGGATATGGGACATCCAAGGCCTTCAGCTCCAGGGTTTCGACCAATGCTGGGCTCGTCGCCCATGAGCTTGGACACAACTGGAGCGCGAGACATTGTAATAATGCCGGAAACGACTGCAAAATCATGTGCTCAGGTCTCGGTGGTTGCGGACGGGACATCACCCGCTTTGGCAACACCAGTAAAAACCAAATCATTTCTTACAAGAATACCCGCAGATGCCTTAGTGACCCCAGCGCTCCCAAACTGAGCAGCATCAGCCCAAGCAGCGTCAAGGCTTTTAATGGCGGCACGGTCACTTTGATCGGGACGGGCCTCTCAAGCGTCCAGTCGGTCCAAGTGGGCTCCAACACACTGACAAACTTCTTCGCTTTCAGCGATACCAAGCTGACCTTCCAGGCTCCCGCTCCCTCAAAACTCGGCTTGGTGAGTGTCCGCGTTAAAAATGGAAACGGACTGAGTAACGCTCTCAACCTCACCTACAAGGTTACGCGCCCTGCTGCAATGACCGCCTCCGCTCTGGGTTTCCCAGGAGTCATTCCGGTGACCTACGCCTTTGGATCGGAACCCGGTGGACTCTGGATTCTGGTAGTTTCGCCCAACAACAAGACGGTTTCCTTTCAGGGGCTTCCCATTCTCCTCAACCTTTTCCCCATCACTGCGGGAACCCTGAATGGGGTAGGCGTTGGAAACTTCTCCACAGCAGTCCCGCTCAGCTTGAAAGGGAAAAGTATTTTTAGCCAAATCCTCGTTTTGAAGGGCAATAGCTTTGCGTCCGCTTCCAACATTGGGAAAACGACCTTCTTCTAAGCCCCAGGGTTTCGGGCCTCTCTCTCGACCAGGGAGAGGCCCTCATCTTCCAAAGCCTTGTCCCCTTACCAAAGGATTTGGAGTAAAAATTCGCCAAAAAGATCCTATAAACCTTCAAAAAGGGTTTCTTAGGAATCAGGAGATTACTTCCCTTTTTTGAGATCCTCCAGGCGGATCTCCCAACGAGCTTCCTCGCCCTCATGCAGGACACGAGTAATTTTGGTAACTTTATTTTCTTTCTCCAATCCCTTTTCATTGATGATCAGGGTGTAGCGGTCAGGAGGAAGTAAGCCGCAGTCGATCCAGGCTGAATCTTTCTTCGATTTTTTCTTTCCTCCAAAGAGCCCTCGGAGGAGGCCGAAGAGATTCCGCTTTCCAACCTCCTTGCCTTCACTATTGAGAACCCGCACACCTCCTCGCGGAAGTGTTCGGCCATCAAAACCCAGGACCCGGACCCAAACATGGCCGCCTCTGACAACAAGAACATGGATCTTGGTAGGGCTTCCCAACGCGAGTTGGACGGGAATGGGTTTGGGGTTTACCAGCTTGGGATGATCCACAGAGAGCTGGTAGGCCCCGGGAGGGAGTCCGCGAATGCGGAAGTGGCCCCGCGAATCACTTCGGCCCTGTTTTCGAAAAGAGGCCCCAAGAGCACGGGCCGGGGCCTTCCCCCTCAAGGCGGCCTCTGCCAGGGCTGTGGGATCCTTCATCCGATCCTGAGGATGCAGGGTGATACGGGCAGCCCGAACCGGATGGCCTTGTCCATCCACAACATCGCCTTCAAGGACCGTTGCGCGAGGAAGGACCAAGACGATTCCCCGGAGTTTTTGACCGGGCTGTAAGACAATCCCTGTTTTTTCTGCGCTGGAAAACCGGTTGGAGAGTTCTCCTCGTGGCTCCGCGGAAAGAGTCCAGCGGCCTGCAGCTAAACGGTTCAGGTGAAAACTCCCATCCCCCGCACTGCGATCCCGATCCGCACCCGCATTCCCAGCGATCATGCCAACCAAGCCGATTCCCCTAAGCCGGCCATCCTCGGAGATGGCCCGCACACGAACGCCGGGGACCCCCTTCCCTGTAGAATCCATGATGCGGCCAAACATCTCCCCATCAGGAAAACGCAAGTCGAGTCTCTGCCGCCGCACTCCGCTCCGGACTTCGACAGCCACCTGCGCTCCCACAGGGCGGGAACGCGTATAATTGGTGATCCGGGCCAGGTATCGCCCAGGCCTCACGGAAGGAAGCTTGTAATGCCCCCGGGCATCGGCCGTGGCCGAGCGAACCCCAATGCCGAGGGGACCCTGTTTGTCCTGCCCCAAGAGCGTCAAGACTGCACCCGGAGCAGGCTTCCCTTGGGCGGTCAAAATTCCGTAAAGATCCACTCCCCCTTCGCTCCGGTCCTCAATCACGACACGCGTCACCTTTCCCTCTCGAACGGTGGCGGCCCGCAGCCGGACATTTCCGACAACTTGCGACCAGAGATCCGTGCGAGTCGCATCAATCCGTGTCTTGAACACCACGTAGGGCCCGGGGGGAAGCGCCTTGAGGACAAAGCTTCCGTCCTTTTTGGTCGTAGTAGCCTTGAGGGCCCCCTTGGCAATGGATGCCGCGACCACCATGGCACCGGCTTGCCCTCGGTCCTTGAGTCCAAGGACACGCCCCTCAATGGTTCCACCCACCATCATTTGGAGGAGAATTCCCTTTTGAGCTTTGCCCGCCTCAACAGGGATTGGCCCCAGGGATCGCTTCGCCCAATCTGGATGGCGAGCAGTGATCCGCACCTTTCCAGGTTCCACGCCATCAAGATGGAAACGCCCATTTCCATCTGTAAGAACCGAACGATGAGACAGAGAAGAAGAAAGCCCCATGAGATCCAGGTCCTCGGGTTCGGACTCAAAGCGAAAGGGCAAAAAGGAAGGGCCGCGCGGGGCACGAAACCTCCGCCAGGTCACTTGGGCTTCGGGGAGAGGTTGTCCCCCCGCGAGTACTTGCCCTTCGAGCGTTCCCCCTGGCAGGAGAGACAATACAATCTCAGGAAGCTTTTTCCCCCGAACAAGGTTCACCTCAAGGTCGGTCTTTAAATACCCTTGGGCCCAAACCTGCAGCTTGATTTTCCCATAGGGGAGAGGCCCATACACAAAACGACCTTCCGGGTTTTGGATTTCCTTGCCCTGGCGACCCAGCCAGGGACTTCGATCCACATAGGGGTTGCCCTTTCTGGAGGGGCGCCCCCACTCAGGGCCGATCCGGATTCTTCTTCCCTTTTTTGGGAGAGCAAGGACATGAAAACGCTCCAGGGGTTTCCCTCCCTGCCCCACAACCCTTCCCTGGAGGAATCCTCCACGGCTCAAGATCAGCCGGAGCGGTTTCTCTCCGTCTTCCTGCTTTCTTGAAGCCCTCCCGGGGAAAAAACCCTTCTTACGGGCTTCGACAAAAACCCGGGTCGCCAAAAGCCCCTTGATGACGAAGGCCCCATGCTTGTCTGTCTTCGTTCGGACAGGATAGATCCGAACCAAAGCCCCCAGATCAAGACCACGGGGTTGTTCAAAACTCCGGGCCACCACAGGGACTCCCGCAAGGGCTTTATTGTTTTCATCCAAAACGAGACCCTTGAGAGACCATCCCTTGTTCAGAACAAGCTCGGTCTGAAGGACTCCCCCCTCAGGCATCAGAAGGGTCTTGGGCTCCGAAGGGGCAAAGCCGTCCTCCAGAGCTGTGATGGCCAGAAGCCCTGCCCCGACCCCACGGATTTCAAAACGACCCTCTGCGTCCGTTCGAACAGGATTCCCTTGCCCCACGGAAAACAAAATGCGCGCAAGATCCATATAGGCAAAACCCACTCGGGCAAAGGCCGCAGGCTCACCATGATCCCTCAGGACGCGCCCTCGAATCACCCCCCCGCGAGTCCCTCTGAGATCAACACGCAGGGCTCGCATGGCGAAGACTTGGATGTCCCGCTTTTGGGCGGGAGCCATCTTTGGATGGAGGGCCACGAGGGCATAGCCCCGGCCCGGGGGCACCCCGGGAATTGAGTACCGCCCCTCGCTGTCCGTGAGAGTTTCCACCCAACGGTAATTCCTCTCGGAAAGCCGGGCAAGGAAGGCGTTCGCGTCCGGCCTAAGAACAACCCTAGCCCCGGGGAGGGGCTCTCCCTTGGGACCCTGAATCTCCCCAAACACTCTCGACCCGGGAGAGACAAAGAGTTGAATGCCGGACCTGGTCTCCCCCCGCGCAACAAGGGCTGCAGGTTGGCTCCGAGAAAACCATTGATCCGAGTGGGCATCCAAGTAGATCCGCCCCGCGGGAAGGCCGGTAAGTCGAAATCGGCCTTCCGCATCTGCCCGGGTCTTCCCCAAAACCTTTGGAATTGGGACTTCCTTGGACTGGAAAAAACCATTGGCAAAAAGGTCCTGGAGACGCAGCTCAATTTGTTGGAAGGCAGAGGGACGATCCAAGGCAAGGATTTGAACAAAGGGGGCTGGTTTCCTCCCCTTTACTAAAAAAACTTGCCCTTCCACGACGCTCTGGCTCGGATCCGTGTCCTGTTTTTTCCGGGTGGCCCCCTCCAAAGAAGCTCTCTTTTCCCATAAGGAAGGGCTGGGATCCGACTCTCTCAGCTCACCCAAAGTTTCGACATCGGGTTCCTGAAATGCATCAGCACCACCCAAACCGACTTGGGACCTTAAAAAGAAAAGAACGGCCAGCAGAAGGAGGGGAATGGCAAGAAAGAAAAAGGATCGGGCTTTGATTTCCATAAGGATAGATCTCTTGATCTATGGGGGAGGACGGGGACAGAAAATTTGGCATCCATTCCGGCCTGGATTCCAGCAGAGATTCTATCGAAATCAGACCAGGCGTTTCCAAAGGCCGGAATAGTCCAAAAGCGGAGAAGAGAGAGGATCTCCATTCGAATGGAAGAAACGAAGTCCCTCCGGCATTTCTTCGGGAACAGCAATCATTGAACAGCTCACGGTTCGGGGATTGCCTTCGCACCTACAGAGCGGAAAAGTTTCATGCCCCTGAACCCCATGTCCCCTTCCCGTGGCCAAGACCACTTGCAAATGGTAGATGAGGTCTTCTATTTCCTTGTCTCCAAAGCTCGCTGTGCCCTCCTCCAAACCCGGGATCCAAGCCTCTCCAGGTCCCCATTGATGGGTAAAAAACAGAAAATCCCCCTCAAAACCTTGCTCCAGGAGTTTCTCCTTGTGCCATTCCAGCAAAAGACATCGATCTCCCTCAAAGAGCACCATGCGGAAAGGCTGCAAAGGGACCTGCGAACAGCGCTTTCGGATGGCTTCAGCAGCTTCACCAAGGCGCCTGTGCCCCAAGGCCTCAAACACGAGTAACCCCCGGGAAAAGAAAGTCTTCCCTCCGCTCCCCATCCCAATATTCGTGAGTGCACATCCTAAACCCACTTCGTTGACCCCGATCCAGGTCCCCCCTGCTTTTTTGTCTCTGGGAGCCAAAAACTTCACTCCATGACTCAAATGAAGCCCTGGAGGGGTTGCAGCTCGCTGAGGATCCTCATCGCGATTGGTTGCCATCACCCAGGAAAAGCCGGGCAGAGGCCGTTTTATTAGCAGAAGTACACACATTCAGGTATCCACCCGGTTCCTCGTTTCTTCTGGTGGATTTCTACTCTTAGGGAGTCTCCCATCCTCCTGGCCGTCCCCCCACAATCGGACCCAGGATTCCCCCTGGCTCCCTGCTCCACCGGTTTCCATTTCTTTAGCCTGCAACATAGGGTACAAAGAAAGGCAGATTTTCAGCTCCCGTTTCTTAGCATTCTCGCCGAAAGAAACCATCGTTTTTGATTCTTCGTTGGTACCGCAATGTTTGGACTTTTCTCCTTCTCTAAAAACTCGTTCCTCCCCGGGCTGATCCTCCTGCTTTTTGGCCTGAACTTTAGCGCCTCCCTTTTGGCACAAATGCCCAGCAACCAAAAAGAGCGGATCGAATATGGACCGGACATCTCTCTGTCCCGGACCTTCCCCGCTTTAGAGGATCTCTCCTATTGGCAGCAACATCGCATGCAACCCGAAGGGCAAACCATCGATAAACGGAAAGGAGGCGTTTTTCCCGTGGGAGATGGCAGAGTTTTTACCTACATGGGGCTTGGGCGTCGAGCCAACACCATGCAAGCTCTCACGGGTCCCAATTACCAAACACAGCGCTCTTGGGCACCCAAAGGACATTTTGGAGAAATGAGCCTGGACCTCATGGAAGGAGGCAAAAGGGTCTCCCTAGAGAGCCAGAGCCTTTGGAAAGTCCGGGGGGCCAATGTGGTCATCACGGAAGACGCCGAAGGGGAATTTAACCACCCAGGTCCCCTTGCACTTTCCACCGTGACCTTTTCCCTGGGAAGAACCATCCATCGTTGGGTCGAAGTGCGAAACCGGGGAAAAACCCCTCGCCGCATCAGTCTCCTCCTCAGCTGGGATGGGAGTCAAGGCCAAGCGGGACAGCTTTCTGCCACAAATCCGGGGATGGGTTTCCAAGCCCGACTGGATTGCAGCTTGGAAGGAAAAACCGAAGGGAATGCTCTCCGTATCGATTTAGGAACTCTGGCCCCCTCATCCACCAAAAGCTTCATCCTCAACCTAAAGACCCGGGCTGCCAACCAGGGCTTTGAAGATGCCAAGGCAGACGAGGCTTCTTTCGAAAAAGCTCTCAGTGACTCTCTACGTTGGTGGTCCAAAAAATTGAGGGGAACGACTCGAGTCACCAGCGATCGGCGGGATATCCAGGACCTCTTGGAAGATTGGAAGGTTCTCATGACGATCCAAGTCAGCGAACCCTCTGGAGCCGTCATTCCCATGATCAACAAGAGGGAAGTAAGCGTTCGAGAATCCGTGGGTCCGGTCTTAGCCTTTCTCCGTTATGGAATGACCGAAGATGCAAAACGCATCCTCGACTATCTCTATAAGGCAGCAATCGTGACGGGAGAACTCAGGGCTTCCTACCCTCTCAACCTGGACCTCTCTCAAGCTGAAGCCAAACTCAGCCAAAAGAGCTTCTCCTGGAAATCCATCCAATTCCCCAAGACCGAAATCCCGGCTTGGATGATTCTGATGCATGAGTGGTATTACAGAACGACCTGGGACCAGGAATTCCTCACAGAACGCTGGCCCTTCCTTGAAGCCTGTCTCAAAGGAATGCGCGGAGATCCCTTGGGAAGCTTCGCCTCGAGTGGAGATGAAAAATACCTGGGAGGGGCTTTCTTCAGCCTCTTTCCCCAACGGGTGGGACCCAATTGTTTTTTCCCGGCCGATGCTCCGAATCGCAGGACCCGCTCCTTCATGAATAGCGTCCTCTATATGATGTCTATCAACGCTCTTTCCGAGTTGGGAGAGGATTTTGACCGCAAAGCCGCCGGAGTCGACAGAAAGGACCAAAAATTCAAGAGCAAGAGGAAGGATTTCTTCGAAAACTTTCATATCGATTACCTTCAAAAAATGGAAGCGATCTTTTGGCTTCCCAAGGAAAAGCGCTTCGCCCCCTTCCGTTCTCCCATTACATTCCAACCCCATACCGCCCCCTATGGGATCCCCAACCTCCTTCCC
>JALSSW010000147.1 GCA_026984035.1 Planctomycetota bacterium | reverse complement strand
ACTATCCTCCCTACCAGGGCAATACACGGCAGTATCTGAAGCTGCCATGGTCCAACTCCCTGAGGAACGCAAAGCTCGAGATCCAGATGGTCGGCTTCGACCCAAAGGCCAACAGCTTGGGCTGGACCTTTACAAACCTGACCTCGCTGAACCTCCCGGACTACAATCCTAAGGGCCTGAGCATCTCCCGCATTTATCGGAACGGTTCCACCGCCTTCACCTCGACCACGGGATTTCTATGGAAGAGCTATGGCTTAATCACCACGTTCAAAATGTAAACAGGAGAAGTAAAGCTGAGAATCCTGACCGTGGATCCTTTTGTTTTGGGTCCGCGTTCAGGGTTCGAATCGCTTGAGTCATTTGGTGGCTTCAAACAAAGGCATAGTCCTCAAATTTTTTTTAAAACACCTTTTCTCATGAATGCTTTGAAGATTTAGAGAGTTCCGAGAAGACATCTCCACCGAACCATCACAGCTCCTTGAGGCCCTAATAGTTCAGGATGTATCACGGAAATCGAAAAGCCCTGCTCATGGGATCCCCCCCTCTTCAGTTAGGTGAAACGTCAACAATAAAAGTCCTCCAAAAAAAGTGGTTCGTGGACCTTTTGCTCCTTGACTCTTATTCCTAGGATCCAAGGAAGTTCCTTAAAACAGGATTTCCATGGGACGGGAAAACGCCTCCTGTTTTCAGCACCTCCCTTCATAAAATCTCCCTCACTATGCAGCTTTTATTCCTGTTCTTTGGTGAAACAGGGAAGAAAACCTGAGGGATGGATCCACTCCATCTTATAGACTCCTTGCACCCCCCATGATTGTAGAATAAGATGGGAGGGTTCTTTGGGAAGAATCCCTCTTCGAATCTGGCTTTCCAATTCTCTTCGAAGCTCTGAGGTCATAAAATCGCCTCTGGGTTTTCATCTTCTTTAGAATTCCTAATCCTTTCTTTATCCATTATCCCTTACTTCAAGGAGTCGTTCATGAAGTTTGCTACCTCTTTTGCTGTAGCCCTCCTCGTAGGCGGACTCACTGCTCAGACAACCGTCAATCCCAGTGAGTTCAAAAATGCGGAAGGTCCTTCCAGCAACTACTATCCCTATTTTTATGGACATTCCAGGTCCATTTACCGCCAGTTCCACTACCAAGAAATCCACGACCTTGGCACCGCCAAGGGGGCCATCAAGGGTATCCTCTATCGTCGAGATGGATTTGCGTACTCTGGGAGCAAAAGCCCGGCCAACTGGGTCGACATGGAAATGGCCCTCTCCAAGGCGAAGACCACCTCGCAAACGGCCAGCACGACCTTCACTTCCAACATCGGCACCAACAATGTCGTCGTTTTGAAACGGAAAAAGGTCAACTTCCCTTCCTATCCCTGGCTCCCCACCAGGCCTCAGCCCTTCTTCTTCAGCATTCCCTTTGATCAAGGCAAGTTCCTCGCCTTCACTGGAGGCTCGGTCTGCGTGGACATCAAGGTCTGGGACAACAGCGTTTACAATGCCACAACCAGGGTCTACAACCGGATCTACCTGGATGCTGCCTCCAACTCCACCAGCGGAACCTATAGTCGTCGTGGACGCGCCTGCTACTCCAGCGACCAGAACAACATCCTTCCCTTCTATGGCTACGCCTACAGCTACCTCTATCGCTCAGGATCGACCTACACCCTTCGCCTCTACGGTTACAGCTATTATGGCTTGAAGGGTGGAACGGGGATCATGCTGATCGCAGCAAAGGCCCTGCCGACCCCCATCCCGATGCCCGGCTCTTGCTATCTCTACGTCGACCCGACCTCCATCCTGATGATGGTCCCCGGAACCGGCGTTGGATACAACAGCCAGAAGTACACCACCTACTACTATCCTCCCTACCAGGGCAATACACGGCAGTATCTGAACCTGCCATGGTCCAACTCCCTGAGGAATGCAAAGCTCGAGGTTCAGATGGTCGGCTTCGACCCCAAGGCCAATAGCTTGGGCTGGACCTTCACCAACCTGACCTCGATGAACCTCCCGAACTACAATCCTAAGGGCCTGAGCGTCTCTCGCATTTATCGGAACGGTTCCACGGCCTTCACATCCCCCACCGGATACTACCACAAGAGCTATGGCTTGATCACCACCTTCAAGATGTAGGTTCTCCGTGACAACCTCGGGGGTGTGCTCCCCGGAATCAAAAGGAGTCAGCGCAAATCCGCTGGCTCCTTTTTTCTTTCCCGGAAACGGGCACAATGAAAAGGGAAGTTTCCCCGAGGGAGATCCGTCTCTCCGGGTTCCGCTTGCGTAATGGGGTAGACATCCCTCAAGATGGTGGCATCCCCCCTTCGAGGACTTTTCAAAAGAAACCTATTCAAGGAATTAACATGGTAGAATCGAATCAAGCCTTGCCTTCGGAGGACAAGGAACCCGTCCAAAAACTCGCCCAAGCCTATGACACTCTTAAGAATGAAGTGGGACGGATCATTGTGGGGCAGGACGATGTTTTAGAAGAACTCTTCATTGCCCTCTTTTCCCGAGGGCATGCTCTCTTAATTGGAGTTCCCGGCCTCGCAAAAACTCTGATGATTTCTTCCCTGGCAAAGGCGCTCAATCTGAGCTTCAACCGGATCCAATTCACTCCCGACCTCATGCCGGCGGATATCACCGGAACCGAAGTGATCCAAGAAGATAAGGCCACCGGTTCCCGGGCGTTCAAGTTCCTAAAGGGTCCGATCTTCGCCAACATCATCCTCGCCGATGAGATCAACCGAACACCTCCCAAAACCCAGGCTGCTCTCCTTGAAAGCATGCAGGAGCACCAAGTAACGGTGGGAGGAACGAAGCATCCTCTCGAAGAACCCTTCTTCGTTCTCGCCACCCAAAACCCCATCGAACAAGAAGGCACCTATCCCCTCCCAGAAGCTCAGCTCGACCGCTTCATGTTCATGATCAAGGTGGACTATCCTGATTTCGATGAAGAAAGAGAGATCTTGAAGAGAACAACCGAGAGCACCTCCACTGAGATCCAAGCCGTCCTCAATGGAAAAGAGATTTTGGAACTTCAAAAGATTGTTCGCAAAGTCCCCATTGCGGATCAAGTCATGGATTACGCTCTAAGACTGACCCGAGCAACGAGACTCAACAACCCCAAAGCCCCGGCTTTTATCAAAGAGATGCTCAGTTGGGGAGCGGGCCCCCGAGCCAGTCAATACATTGTGCTCGCTGCAAAGGTCAAGGCGATTCTCTCCGGTCGACTCCATGTCTCAGCCGAAGACATAAAGGCCGTTGCGCACCCTGTTCTCAGGCACCGCATCATTACCAACTACACAGCAGAAGCAGAAGGGATTCGGCCTGACGACGTCATCGATCGCCTCCTTGAAACCATTGATCCCAACGCAAGTGATGCTCTCTCGGATGGGAAGCTTCCTGGAGTCTTAAGCTGAGATGCCTGGGGGCAGGGGAACTGGAGGATTACAATCGAAAATGGAAGAAACCTCAAGCCAGGGAGGAAGCCAGAATTACCTGGACCCAAAGGTTCTCGATCGGATTGACAAGCTCGAATTACGCGCCCGGTTAATCGTGGAGGGTTTTGTTTCCGGAATGCACAAATCTCCCTATAGGGGGTTTTCAATCGAGTTTGCCCAACACCGCGAATATGTACCTGGAGACGATATCCGCTTTGTGGACTGGAAGGTCTTTGCCAAATCGGACCGTGTTTACATCAAGGAATTTGAAGAGGAAACAAACCTAAAGGCCCATCTATTTGTGGATTCTTCAGAGTCCATGGCTTACGGAGAAGAAAGGAGCAAATTTAATTACGGTGCCACCATGGCAGCGGCACTCTCCTTCTTGATCCTTCGCCAAAGAGATTCCATCGGCCTCAACCTCTTCGATGAAGAGATTGAAACCCAACTCCCTCCAAGCACCAGCCGAGCACAACTGGGGAAGATTGCGCATGCTCTAGAAGAGACCCAACCCCAGGGAAAAACGAGGATTGGTAAGGCTCTACATGAAATGGCGGAGCGCCTTGGACAGAAAGGGCTCGTGATCCTCATCTCAGATCTTTTTGATGACCCGGAGGTCATCACATCGGGCCTCCGTCACCTCCGTCACAGGGGGCACGATGTCCTCCTTTTCCATGTAATGGACAGGGATGAGGTGGAGTTTCCTTTTGAGCGAATGACCCTCTTCGAGGGAATGGAGGCCCTCCCTGAGCTTCTCGTGGACCCAAAAGCCCTTCGTGATGCTTATCTCCGAGAAGTCAAAATCCATGAAGACACCCTCCGAAAGACTTGCCTGGGGATGAAGATTGACTACAAACGAGTAACGACTGATGAAGCTCTCGATGTTGTTCTTTCCACCTACCTCGCAAGGAGAGACGCCCTCTCAAAGCAAGCACGTCGTTGAATTCGGTCCATGGATATCAGGGGGAAAGCTATTACCGGAGGATTTTCGTTGTGATGCTCTCATATGCTTACTTGGCAGTCATCCCGCTTGAGGCCTTATGAATTTTCTTCACCCAGCCCTCCTACCTCTGGCCGGGCTCTTTTCCGTCCCACTCATCATCCATCTGTTGAATCGGAGACGCTTCCTCAGACGCCGCTGGGCAGCAATGGATTTTTTGCTCCGTGCCCATCAAGAAAACCGAAAGAGGGTTCGATTAGAGAGCCTCATCTTACTGCTTCTACGTTGCTCCCTTCCCATCCTCCTTGCCTTGGTTTTGGCTCGACCACGCTTGGGAAACCAAAGTAGTTTTCTCCCTCAAAGAGAAGGGCGTCATCAAATCTTCATCCTGGACCGAACGGCAAGCATGGGATATCGAAGTCCTCAGGGTGGCCGTCCCTTTGATCGGATGAAAAAAATTGTCAAAACGGTCCTGGATCAATCCTCCGTGGAAATGGGGGACAGGACCAGCATCCTTCTGGTGGCCAATCGTTGGACCAATCCCGTCCGCGGCTCCTTAGATCTGGCCCTCGCACACCGCGAATTAGGCCGGCTCTCTGATCCGACCGACAGCAAAGGTCGCCTCTATCCAGCTCTCAAAGAAGCAGAGGCCCTGGCCCGCGCATATAAAGAGAAGGCCCGAATTTTCATCCTTTCCGATTTTCAAAAACCTTTCCTGGAACTCCAGGATCATCCGAGCAAAAAACCCGGTAGCAATCAACCCACAACAAAAAACGGGAACTCCTCATCTCCAAAAAATGGAGACGAGCGAATGGCAGATCTCCTTCATGACTTAAAAAAAGAAGGAACAGCCCTGGTTCTCTTACCATTGAGACCCAAAGGAATTCCTCAAAACACTCAAATCCTCGAATTCCACCTCGAGCCTGAACATCCCATTGTTGGAATCCCGACCAAGGCTTCTTTTGAAATCCGCCATCAAGGAAACCGAAAAAGGGAGGTCAGTGTCACTCTTTTACTGGATGGTAAAAACCCACAAACCCAAATCATACGCCTGGAGCCCGGAGCGAAAAAAAAAGCTTCCTTTGAACTGAAGTTTCCCCACGAAGGCTTCCATCGATTGGCTCTTCGGTTGGGAGCAGACGCCTTTGCCGCCGATGATGAGGCGTTTTTGGTTGCTCGAGTTCGAAAAGAAATCCGGATCCTTCTCATCGAAGGGAATCGCCCCATAGACGAACACGAGAAGATCCTTTCCCGGGCCTTTTTGCTTCGCTCCCTGCTCCTTCCCAACCCTGAAGTCAAAGACCCAGAACTCCGCCTTTATCTCCCGGAGGTCATTTCTGAAGAAAAAGTCCAAGCTGACCCGGGATACCTCAAAGGAAAGGATCTCGTGGTCCTCATTGATGCGACGGGTCCCAGAGAATTACTCGCAAAAAGATTGCAAAGCTTTGTTCGGAAGGGGGGGGGGCTCCTCATCATTCCGGGACCACATTCTGTCCCGGATCTCTATAACCTGCGACTCTTTGGAGCCAAAGGGGAGAAAGGACTTCTCCCCGCCCGATTGACAAGGATCCATGGAGAACTTCCGCTGAAGGGGGGCCTGGCCAACACTTTTTTCACCCCAAGCCTCCCTTCGATTTCCTCCCCTCTCTTGGAGGATTTTCAGGAAGAAACGGAGCGCAGAATTCTCGAAGCCACTCCGGTTTATCGTTTTTGGGGGGCCTCGAAATTGGATATGCCTCCGGAAACCAAGGTGCTGCTCGAATTATCCAGAGCCCCGGACCCTCTCTCCAATATCCTTCTCGCGGTTCGCCCCTTTGGAAAGGGGCAAGTCGGACTTCTTACTTCGAATTTGAGCAAAAGACCGGACCGCTGGAATCGTCTTGATGACCTTTGGATCAGCCTCCCTCTAGTCCACTCCCTCGCCAGAGCTCTCGCACGAAAAGATCGTAGCCGTTACAACCTTCTCGCAGGACAAGAGCTTAAAACAACCTTTGGAACCTTTCCAAAAAGCCTTTATGTGCGGCTTCCGGATCAAAGAAGAGTTCCTCTTCCTCTCCCCACCAAAGCCCTTCCAGGCAGGCAGGAATGGGAAACACCCCCTTTCACAGGAACCTGGAATCGAGGACCCTACTCCATTGAAGCAGAGTTGTCAGAGTCCCTGGAGAAACGTCCCTTCGCAATTAACACGTGGCCCGAAGAAGGCTTCTTGACCTACGCAAGCAACAATGCCCTTCGTGACCTATTCCCTGGGGTTCCCATTGAGACGAACATTCGAGTGGAAGCCGAAAAAACCGCCCAAGCAGGAAGCTCGGAGATCACCCGTCTCCTTTGGATCTTGCTATTGAGCTTTCTGGTTTCCGAATCTCTTTTGGCCGCTTTTTTTGGGAGAAAACGATCATGAATCCTGTCTGCTCTCCCGGCTTTCTCCTCTTTGCTTCGATCCTTCAAGGAACTTCACCTGGAAATCAGGCTGAAGGCTTGGAGACAAATTCCCGCTTTCTTTTCCTCAATGCACCTCCCGCGTGGACGATTGTTCTCCTCATCCTCCCCACGATTCTCCTTCTCACTTGGTGGATCTATCGGAGAGAGGTACATCTTTCCCGAACGAAGCGGTTCCTCCTGGGAGGGCTTCGATTCGCCACCATACTCATCGCCCTCCTCGCCTTTTTCCGGCCGGCTATTGAATGGACACGATCTTTAAAACTCCGCTCCGAAGTCCACTTTCTCATTGACGACTCAGCCTCAATGGGAAGGAGCGAGTCTTATGGAGTCCAAGATCGAAAGGCCATTCAAGCCCTCCTGGGAGAAATGGCACCAAAGGACCTCGGTTCTCTCACCCGGACCAACATCATCCAAACCTTTTTTGAGCAATCCCCCAAAGGAAAGGCCCTCTTAAAAGAGATTCAAAAAAACTTCGACATCCGCTTGTTTCGTTTTTCGGAACATCCCAACCCTATTGTCTCCTGGGCTCAATTAGATTCGAATGGTTCCTCCACAAGGATCGGCGATTCCCTCGATCTTCACCTTTCGCAGCATGCTTCGGGAAGGATTCCCCTGGAAGGAGTCGTTCTCATGAGTGATGGGAGGAACACCGAAGGGATTTCCCCCGAACAAGTCGCACGAAAATATCGAACCGAAGGAATCCCCATCCACTGTATTGGGATCGGCGACCCCCATCCGACCAAAAACCTTCGATTGATAGGCCCACCAGGTCCTCAAGAAGTCTTGGTGGGTGAAGAGGCTTTGTTTGACCTTGGGGTCAAAGCAAAGGGATTAGAGGGGAAAGAGGCAAGGATCATTCTAAGGGCCAAGAAGCAGAAGATTGGAGCTGCCAACCCTTCGGGAAATGAAGAGACCTTGGAACAAAAGGTCTTCAGGGTCCAAGGCAAGGGAAAGGAAACCCACATAAAGATCCGGCACATATTTGAAGAGGTTGGGGATTACCTACTTACATTCGAAGTTCCGCTACTTCCTGGAGAGAGCAACCCCAAAGATAACAGAGTTCAGCGATTCCTCCGCGTAGACGAGAACCGCATTCGCGTTCTCTACTTAGAATCTCAACCTCGCTGGGAATACCGCTATCTCTCCAGGCTTCTTCGCCGGGTGGACAAAAGCATTCTCTTCCAAAGCTATCTCTTCGAAGGGAACCCAGACACGCAAGAAAGTTCGGAAGGGCTCAAACCCTTAACAGGTATTCCCCGAACAAGAAAAGAACTCTTTGCTTATCACGTGATCCTTCTGGGCGACGTGGATCCAAAGTTCATTGGAGCGACCGAAGAGCAGCGTTCGGAATGGTTGGAGCTTCTCAAGGATTTTGTCGCCCACGGGGGAGGGCTGGGCATCATTGCAGGCGATTCATTCATGCCGGAGAGTTACCGGGAGACTCCGCTTGAAGACCTTCTCCCTGTGGTTCTGAGCCAATTTGGAGATGATGACTTCCCGGCAGGAGAAAACCGTCCTTTCGTCCCTGTGTTGGAAAACCCTCTGGCTCCCCACCGAATTGTGCGACTCCAGGAAAACCCCGAAGTGAATCGCCGTCTGTGGAAAGAAGGACTCCCAAGCATGTATTGGTATTACCCTGTCCTCCGCCCAAAGGCAGGCGCCCAGGTTCTTCTACGCCATCCACGAGACCAGAACAAATACGGCCGCAGGGTTCTCACCGCCTTGGCCCCCTTCCCCAAAGGATTGGTTTTTTTCCAAGGATTCGACAGTACGTGGAGATGGCGCAAACCCTATGGAGAAAAATATCAAGACCGCTTCTGGCGTAATGTTGTCCGGACCCTTGCGGAACCCCGTCTCCGACGCTTCGATGACAGAGTCGTTTTGACCCTGGATCGAGAACAAGCCCTTGTGGGACAAAACGTCCACATCCGCCTGCAACTTTTGGATGAGGACTACAATCCCATCCTCGCAAAAACCGCCAAACTTCAGATTCTTCTCCCCTCCGGAAAAACGGAAGAACTCATTTTAGAAGCCATACGAGGGAGGTCGGGAGAGTTTGAGGGGGATTGGGCCGCCAAACGACCAGGGATCCATTCATTCCTTCGTTACTCCAAGGGAATCCCCGGAGGAAATCCCCTAGCCCGGAGAGACCTCCCTGTAGAAGTGCCTAAAAAGGAACTCTCCAATCCCAGCCTGAATACCAAAGGCCTCGAGAAAATTGCCTCAGCTTCCGCAGGAGTTTACCTTCCTTTTCGCCGGATCTCAGAACTCCCCGAAACCATCGACTTCCATGGTACCGGAACAAAAACGGTTGAGCGAAAAAGAGAGGAGATCTGGGACAATGCCTGGACCTTTACTCTCCTTCTCTTCCTCCTTTCATTAGAATGGATTTTCCGCAAGAAGAGCAACCTCATATGAGCTTTGCAAAAACAGGAGCGATTTGTGCCAAAGTGACTGCATGCAGATGACCCCATCCATTCCTGAACCTGACTCAAGTCGGAAGCTTGCTTCCCATCTAAGGCGCTTCAGCCCTTTGCTGGCTTGTATCTTATTCTTTGGATCCTCCGCGGTTCCCATCTCTGCGCGCAATCCGCAAAGAGAAGAAGGGTTATTCTCTGTCTTTAAAGATGAGGAGAACAGCCGAAGGTTACGACAGGCTAAAACCCTCCTGGACCAAGAACATTGGAACGCTGGTATCGAAACCCTATTGCAAATCCTCAAGAGCGCTTCACCATCTGCGGTCCTGAAAGAGCCTGGGAAGGGCTATCATGGGCTGCTTGCCTCCGCAAGGGAACTCCTCTCTTCCCTTCCCCCCAAGGGTTTAAAGCTTTATGAATCAAGGGTCCAAGGTCAAGCAGAGATCCTTCTAAGTCGAGCCAAAAAAGGGAAAAACCTGGACGCTCTCGCTGAGCTCAGCAGGCGTTTTCCCGGTACTCGTTTCGCCAAAGAAGCCCAGCTCCAAATAGCAGACACTTTTCTGGAATCAGCAAATATCTCAGGGGCTTGGAATGCCTTTTCATCCATCTCCAATCCTTCGGTTTCCAGAAAATCCGAGTCC
>JALSSW010000146.1 GCA_026984035.1 Planctomycetota bacterium | reverse complement strand
AGCGGGCAAGGTTTTTTGAGTGAAGTAGAAGAGGTGATTGGGCCAACTCTTCATCTTCCAATAAAAGCCATCCACCTCGGCCACCAGACTCTTCCAATTCGGCACAGCAATGTAAGCAAGCCCCCCCGGCACAAGAAGTTCAAATAGCTTTTCTAGGTCCCTCTTGGGATTAATAGAATGCTCCAACACATTATTCATCGTGATGGCATGGAAGGTCTCAGGCTCATAGTCCGTGGTCCCAAGATGCCCAGTCCGCACATCAAGATCTCTCTCACGAGCCCAAGCAGATGTTTCCGAGGAGAGCTCCAGGCCATGGACCTCATAGCCCTCCTGTTTGGCGAAGTGGAGATAAAAGCCCCAAGCACATCCCACATCCAAGATCGGAACACCTTTTTCTTGGAGGCCGTTTCTTCGAAGATCATCAAGGATATGGAGAGCTGTTTGCCTCCACTCTTCTGGAGCCTCACCAAACTGGACTCGGTTCTCTTCGATACTGGGGAGATATCCATCCTCTGAACTGTAGTACTCAGCGAGATATTCCTCAGTGGGCAAGGGCCTAAAAAAAACGAGATCGCAGGATCTGCACTCTGAAATATTCGACAAACGGTCGGGGTAAATGACTTTGAAGTCCTCTCCTCCGCAAAGAGGGCAAGGGGCTGGTTCGTTGATTTGCACGGTGATTCTCCCTTCCTAAGATTTATAAAAGTGTTATGCCCCGAAAACGAGCAGGACTACAAGCATGGGTCATCTCGGCAATCTGCATCGGTTGTCCCTTGCCACAATTGGGAACACCCCAAAGCTTCCATTCGTCCTGCCCACAGATTGCATCACAACTTCCCCAAAACGTTGGAGTCATCCCCTGGTAGGTGGGATTGCGGAGGAGGCGAGCCTTTTTGCCCCCTTTGATCTCCCAAGCAATCTCACAGGTAAACTGGAAGTTGAGACGCATTTGGTCGATGGACCAAGTCTTGACCGTATCAAAGAAAATCGCATTCTCACTCTCGGCAAAGAGATCCTCGAGGCTCCCCGCATCCCCCGCCATCAACGAAAGATTCGGAATCCGGATCTGCGGTGGATAACGCCATCCCCATGCCCGATTCGCTCCGAAACTTTGAGGGTCACCAAGCCTTGTTGCGAACTCACGATTCGTCAGATAATTCCTGTGGATCCCCGCTTCGACCACGTGCCATCGCTGTGCAGGCACCCCATCATCGTCCCAGCCCATGGTCGCGAGTCCCCCATCGAGCCCGCTGTCGGCCACGAGATTGACAATCTCAGATCCGTAGCGAAAGTTGCCCCGCTTCTCCGGCGTCACAAAACTCCGCCCCGCAAGGTCCGCCTCGAAGCCTAAAACCCTGTCAAACTCGTTGGGATGCCCCACTGACTCATGGATTTGCAAGGCAAGCTGCCCACCCCCCAGAATCAAATCAAAGGTCCCCGAGGGGCAGGGATCCGCCGTCAAAAGCGCTATCGCCTGGTCTCGATACTCTTGTGCATGCCCCGGGAGGTCCAAGCTTCGCACATGTTCATAGCCCTTCTGCACATAGTTGCCACCGAAGGAGGCGGGGTAACTCCTGGTTTGCACTTCCCCGTTTCCAACCGCAGTCACGGAAAAGCCAGCCCCCGACCTGAGGGTTTCCTGAAATAAGCGGCTCCCCTCGCTGGAAAAAAACCAATTCCCCTCACGCAAAAAATCCATCTGGGCCGTACTCACCCGGATCCGGGGATCTCCCCGCAGCAGGCCATCTGTTTCCATCAGAAGGGCAAACTGTTCCTCGATGGAAACCTCAAAGGGATCCTCCTCAAAGGAACTCCGAAACTCTCCCACCTGCGACGCAAGAGGGGCAAGGCAAACAGGTTTTTTTCGATAGACCGCCCCAGCCTTCGCGGATTTGCATGCACCTTCGGTGAGGGCGAGAACCGCACCTTCCGTGAGGTCCGGTGCAGCCCCATGGCCCCAGGCCCCTCCCACAAGGACCCTTACGGCCAAACCCAGACTCTGACTTTGTTCCAGCTTGGAAACTCGACCCATGCGCACAGCAAGGCTGCGCCGGTTCTCTTCGACAACTCGGACATCGGCATAGGTCGCTCCAAGAGCCTTGGCCCTTTCCAAGCCTGCCTGTGCGAGCGCTTCAAACTCAGAGGATCGCGTCATCGTCCCATCTTCCTCAACATCCGCACCCTCCCGCCTAAACCCTTAGATAACGATTCGTTAAAACTCCGTTGCACTCGTGAAGCGAAACGCATCCAACACCAGGGAGGGCACAATGGCTGCCCCACCAAAAAAAGCCTCCACCAAACGCCCCTCCCGACCTACTCCGCGAACGCTGGAAAAGGCATCCACCAGACTCATGGTGAAACGAAGGTTTTGCACAGGAGCCACGATTTTTCCGTTCTCAACAAGAAAGGTCCCGTTCCGAGTCAAACCCGTCACCGTTACCTTCTGAGGGTCCATCAGGTTTGTGTAATGAAACTGAGTCACGAGGATCCCCTTGTCCAAAGTCCCCAATAAATCCGTTTCCTCCACATCCCCGGGCTCAAGGATGAGCGCGGAAGGAAAAGGCCCCGAGGCGCTCGGTTGCAAGCCGGCATGGCCGGTCGTCTCCCGGCCCGCCTCCTTGGCGGTCGGTCGGTCGAAGACCACATTCCTGGCAATCCCCTCCTCAATCAACTTCACCCTTTGAGTCCTTTGCCCCTCCAGATCAAATCCCAAGCAACAAAAACGAGGATCCCAGACGTCATCTACAATACTGATTTTGTCGGAGAGAACCTTCTCTCCGATTTTTGAGGAGAGGAAAGAGCTGCCATCCAGAAAGGGCCTCGCCCCAAGGCCTGCCCAAGACAGAAACATCAGGAGGTTCCCCACTGCATTCGGTTCCAGAAGCACCGGGTATTCTCCGGGATCCAGAGGTCTAGGCTCTCGAGAAGCCTTGGCCTTCTGAAGAGCTGTCTCGCCGACCCCCAGAACATCCTTGTCCTCAAGGTTCTTTTCGTTGCGCCGAACGGCCCCCACCCCGGCTCCGCCGGGTTCAAGAATGACCGTCGATGAAAATGAGGCTTTCCCCACATACCCATGCCGAAAACATCCCCTGCTGGTCGCATAGGTCAATGAGGAACCCTGGGTATCATAAAACCCGGTGAGCTGGACATCCTCGTGCACTCCTTCACTTAAGTAAGGAGCAAGCTGTTCCAATTTTTTTTCCTGTGGATGGCTTGCAAGGGCTTGGGCTGTTTTTTCAGGGAGTCCCCCGTCCCCTCCCGAGGAGGTGGATTCCAGGGGAGGAAGTTCCATGACTGGAGCATATTCTGCCGCAGCCCAAGCTTGATCGAGAGAATGCTGGAGAGCTTCTTTCGAAAAGGAGTCGGAAGAGGAACGGCCCTGACGCCCATCCCGAATGAGGCGGATCCAGACCTTAGCCTCTTCTAAGGAGTTCTGCTCGCTGGGGGCAGCCTCAGCCAGGCGGATCGAATTGCCCGCATGAGAGGAAAGCACCACCTCAGCTTCTTCGGCAGGAGATGCAGAAAAAACCCATTCAACGATCTCTCGTGCTTGTTCACGAGAAATCATTGGGACCCTTCCTTTTGTAAAGAATCAGCCAGCCTGCCCATTCAGCACCAACACGAAAAGGACTGCAAGGCCCGCGAAGAGGACGGCCAGCAAGACGATCATGGTTCGATTCATCTTGGTGGAACGCTCCATAATCGCGGAAAGTTGGTGGAGATTCGCCTTCTGGGCTTTTTCGAAGCTTGCGTAGGCTTGATTTTGCGTCTTTTCGAAAGCTTGGGTCGTTCGTTTGTGCGTCCGCTCGAGGCTCTCGGTAGAGGCCTTCAAAGCTTTCGAGTTTTCACGAGTCAAATCTCCGATGGAATCATGAATGTTGTTCATGGTCTTCCGGAAATCCTGGAGAGTTTTCTCGGACCGTTCTTCGGCAGCCACTTGCTTCTCCAGGGTCTTGTGGATCCCATCCAAAAGATCGGGAAGCCCCGAGAGTTTAGAAAGGAGTTCTCCCGTCCTCGCAGTCTGGGTCTCAAGCTGACCGGATACTTTGGTCAAAAAATCGACCTGGGCCTTGGCCAGCACAGGGAGATCTGAAACTTTTTCATTCAGGTGATCCGCCCGTTTGCCCTGAGAATCCAAATTCCCTTGGATTCCCTCGAGGAGCCTGGACAAATTCTGGAAGCCGTCGGTCAAAGCCTGCATGGCTTCTTCTTTTTTCCCCCCAAGAACCTTCCGCACCGGGGAAGTCTCCACCTCGACTTTCTTTTCGACTCTGGGCTTGGATGCCTTTGAAGCCGAAGTCTCAGGGGAAGGAGACCCCATAGGGGGCTTGCCCGCCTCGGTTTTGGCTGAAGGGATCGAAGGGGGCTTGGGGCTCATCCGATCGGATCCAACTTTGGAATTCGTCCCGGGCTTACCCAGCCCTCGGTCGCCAACCAGATCCTTTTTCCCATCCTCTCCACTTTTTCTGGAAATTGCACCTCCGGAAGCCCCCGATCCCCGCGCCTGCGTCTTGGATCCAGGCCCTCCTGTGGCCGATGGGGCATCTTTTTTGTGCCCGAACAATCTCTCGAAAAGACCTGTCTTCTTTACCATTTTTTCTGCGCTCCCTTTCCAGTAAAGAAACTGGCAGCCCCGAAACCGGGACTTCCCCTCCTATCCAATTCCGCCCAAGGGGAAAGGCCGATCCTTTCGCCAGCAAGGCTTATTCGGCTCGATCTTATCCCTCCCCCCTTTGGACCTCAAGCCGCCCGAAGGCGAATAGAAGAAAACCCTCCTGTGATGAATTTTGGGAAAAAACCGCGAGCGAACTCTTCCCATGAAACCAAAAGGTTTTTCAAACGGAAAAAAGTTTCGAGCCAGCCCCCTAACACCCTTGATCCAGGAAGGGAGGAGGATACCCTTTTTGCCCTTCACCCCAGGGAGAAGCTTTGCCTTCGATCTTTCGAGGGGGATTAGCTCAGTTGGGAGAGCGCTACAATGGCATTGTAGAGGTCAGGGGTTCGAATCCCCTATCCTCCACCATGAGGCGGCTGCGTTTGTCTTTCAGACAAATGCAGCCGCTTTTTTTTGCCACCGTCTTTTTCTCGCCACCGTCTTTTTCTTGCCAAAATGGGTATAAGGGAAGACCTATGAAGACCACAATCCTATTCCCCTTCGTCTGTTTTCTTCTCCCTCCAAGCCTTGCTGCCCAAAGCCCAAAAAGACTTGAGCGACCGGTCCCCTATCCTCTCCCAACCTCCCGCGCCTTCGAAAGGGCCGTCCAAAACGGAACACGAACCCTGAAGGGACTCCCCGGACCCAAGTATTGGACAAACTATGCGACCTACAAGATTGAGGCCGAACTGGACCCCAAGAGCGCCAAGGTCAGCGGACATGTGGAGATCACCTACGAAAACCGTTCTCCAAAATCCCTGCACCGCATCCTGATCCACCTCCGTCAAAACCTCCACAAACAAGGATCCGTGCGAAACCGTTTCGTGGAAATCACCGGAGGGGTGACAACCTCCAAGATCAAAATCAACGGAAAGGAAATCCCAAACAAGCTGGCGAGGGTGGAAGGCACGATCATGACCCTTCGGCTTGAAAATGCCCTTAAACCGCACTCTAAAGTCCAAATCGCCATGGATTGGAGCTATCAGGTTCCCAAACGCGGAGCCCCCCGCAACGGACAGGAGAACAACTCCGTCTTCTGGATCGCCTATTGGTATCCACAAATCGCTGTCTATGACGATGTCAACGGCTGGGTGGCCGAGCAGTATATGAGCAACGCCGAGTTCTACATGGACTATGCCGACTATGATCTCCGCTTCAAAGCACCCCAGGGATTCATCGTAAGGGCAACAGGGGAGCTCCTAAATCCCAAGGAAGTCCTCACCAAGAAGGAAATCCAACGCCTGACCAAGGCGCGCAAATCCCACCAAGTCATCCATGTTCTCACCGAACCGGAACGGAAGTCCGGAAAGGCGACCCGGAAAAACAAAAAAGGGCTGACTTGGCATTATCGGGCTGAGCATGTGCGGGATTTGGCCATCAGTGTCTCCAACCAATACGTGTGGGACGCAACCCACGCGGTGGTTAAGGACAAAAACGGCCCCGGCAAGAATGGAACCGCCATGATCCACGCGCTCTATCGGATCCGTTCCCGCTCCTTCCAAAAGGCTGCGGAATACGGGCAGCACACAATCGAGTTCATGTCCCAAAAGGTCTATCCATACCAATGGCCTCATATGACTGCATGCGAAGGAATCATCGGGGGTGGAATGGAATTCCCCATGATGACCATCTGCGGAGGCCGAGGTTCCAGCGCTTTGGGCGTTGTCACCCATGAGATCATTCACATGTGGTTTCCCATGTTGGTCGGCTCCAACGAAAAGGCCTACGCCTGGCAGGATGAAGGCCTTACTTCTTTCTTTACCAACCTGACGACTTCCCATTACAGAAATTTGCATCGCAGTAAAGCTCTCCAAGCAAAGCTCCAAAACCGGAGGATGAGAAGAGGGCACGGGAGGTTTTTCAACATGGAAGAGCTGGCCCCCATCATGCGGCATGGAGACCGATATCCCGGCAGGGGAAGCTATGCCATCATGTCCTACATGAAGACCTCCGCGGTCTTAGGCCAACTCCAATCCCTGATCGGGGATGAACCCTTTTTCCGGGCCTTCCGGGAATATGCTTCTGCTTGGGCCTTTAAACATCCCATGCCCCGGGATTTTTTCGCAACCTTCAACCGGGTAACGGGGCAGAACTTGGATTGGTACTTCCGTGAATGGTTCTTCGAGAATTGGAAACTGGATCAAGCGGTTCTTTCGGTGAAACCTTTGGGCAAGGAGGGCACCGAAGTGGTTGTGGGGGATCAAAAGAATGCATGCATGCCCATGGAGATAGAGATCTCCTATAAGGATGGCAAAAAGGATAGGGTAACCATCCCTGTCGACTACTGGCTCTCCGGCCGCAAGCAAAAGGTTCTCAAGCTTGGGCCAGGGGTGAGCCAAGTTGTCATCGACCCCAAGAACTGGACCCTTGATATCAACCGAAGAAACAACCGCTGGGTGGGCAAGAAAAGCTTTTAGCAGATTTCGTCACTGTTGTTCTTCATGCTTTGTTGCCCCCAGAGAGGATGATTCCAACCTTAGCCCCGGGAGGAATGGAATGGCCACTGCGAAGAGCGGCAAGGGGGACCGCCCCCGAAGCTTCGACCACCAGCTTCATTCGCTCTTCCAATAGCCCCATGGCCTCTTTGATGGTTTGCTCTTCGACCCTAAGAATTTGTGTGCCAAAGCGGGTAAACACATCGAAGGGGTGACGTCCCAGTGAAGTCCGCAGACCGTCTGCAATGGTCTGTGGGTTCTCCTGGGGAAGGAGGATTCCTTGATCCAAAGAACGCCAGGCATCATCCGCCCCCGATGGCTCGGCCCCTAGGACGGTGAGGGAGGGGCTCCCAAAGGCCAGCCCGGCGAGCACAGTGCCTGCACAGAGCCCGCCCCCTCCCACGGGGGCAATCAGGAAATCGAGATCGGGGATTTCTTCGAGAAACTCCATGGCGGCGGTCCCTTGGCCGGCGATGATCAAAGGATCATCGTAGGGGTGGACGAAGCAGGCACCTGTCTCCTTTTGCCATTCTTCTGCTGCTTGCTCGCGAGCGGCAACACTGGCCGCACAAAGCCTGATGGTGGCACCATAGGAACGAGTGGCCTCGATCTTGACCGAAGGAGCGTTTTCAGGGATGACAATGTAAGCGGGAATCCCGCGTTCCCGCGCCGCAAGCGCTAAGCCCTGGGCAAAGTTGCCCGAAGAGTGGGTGAGGACACCCTTTTGGGCTTCGGAGTCTTCCATGGACCAGAGGACATTGCTCGCCCCTCGGATCTTGAAGGAGCCGGCTCGTTGCAGGTTTTCGGCTTTAAAGAAGAGCCGGAGGCCGAACAGAGCGTCCAAGCTGCGCGAAGTCATGACCGGGCTGCAGTGGACTTTTTCTCGGATTCGGGTCCTTGCCTCTCCGAGCCAAAGTTTGGGATCTTTACCATGCCAGGAAAGGGATGATTGTTTTGCCATCATGGAAACCATCTTGGATTTCAAACGCCTTATTGCCAATCCACAAAAGAGCCCTAAAACCGTGCCTTATGATTCTCACACTCCTGGTCCTTCATCTGATCGGCGCCTCCCTCTGGGTCGGTGGCCATCTCATTCTCGCCCTCGGCATTCTTCCACAGGCTCTCAGAGAGGGGAGCGCAAAGCGCATCCTGGATTTTGAGGCCCGCTTCAAAATGCTCGGACACAGTGCCCTGGCAATCCAGTTGATTACCGGGATTGAGCTTGCACGGAGACTACAACCCAAAATGGGGGCTTGGTTTTCCTTCGAGACGCCTCTGGACCGAACGATTTTTGCCAAGCTGGTCGTCCTGACACTGACCCTTATTTTGGCGATCCACATGAAGAAAAAGGTGATGCCGGGAGCGGGAGAGGATCCAAAAAAACTGGCGATGCATATACGAGTCGTGACCTTGCTTGCCCTTCTCCTCCTTGTGTTTGGTGCCAGTTTTAAGAATGGGATGTTTTTATAAATCCTCGTTCCCCGATCCTTGGGCAATCACATGCGCTCGAGCATATGCCTAAGAACCATGGGGATCGAAAGCGCCGCCGAATAATGATCTCCGGGAAACCAAAGATGGTGACTTTTCGAAAGCCCAGCCCGACGCTCAAGCAACCCTGCGAATTCGGCCGGCACCACCTGGTCATTCCGAGCTGAATACAGCCAGGTTTTGTTTGGATCAATCCCGGGAGCGAGACCCTCCGGGTCGATTCCATCCAACAAGCGCTCAAGGGCTTTGCCATGGATCCCAGCCTTCGCGAAAGCCCGGCGGATTTTGGCGCTGTCGCGCTGTCCCTTCTCCAGGATCCCCCGCAGCCCGGCTCCGGCCAACATCAAAAAATGCCCGGCAAAACCCTGTCCCGACCCTGCCGCGAGGGTGGCTACAAAACCCCCTAGGCTTGTACCCTGAAGATAGACCTTACCTTTTTGGACGTCGGGAAGGGCCTCGATGGCAATCCGCGCACGATGCACATCCATCACGGCCTGGCGCATTCGCTCCGCAAAATGTTCGGCTTTCCAGCGGCGTCTTCCCTGGCTCCGGCGAAGGCCATATCCGGGCATATGCATTACAAAGGCGTGATGTCCTCGACTGCGCGCGGCTCGGGCAAACCCGCGTGCCACGACCATTCTCCCCGCCAGGATATGAAGAGCCAGCAGCGCTTTATGGCTGTCCCGCTTAGGCGGAGGCCGATACCACTCAAGCACCACTTCGTCGTTGGGGAGACCTGTGGTAGAGAGCGCCGAAGGAAAGAGGAGCAAGGCATCACAGTCCATTCCCGCGGTCGGGGCGGTCATGCGCACCCGAAAGGGCCGCCCGGCCGGCAAAAAGCAGCGCGCCCGCGCAGCCACCGCGGCCGAAACACCCTTGGGCGGAAGAACGCTGCCCCGCGCGCGCAGGACATCCTTTTCCAGTCCAGCGGCCTTTCGGGCGAGAGCTGTAAGGTCAAAGCGCACATAGCTCGTCTCCGCGGCCGGTCTCGTCTTGCTCGCGTTCGCCACATAAAGGACACCCTGGCCGGGAACCATGAGCGCATTATGCAAATTGCTCTGCATTGCCACCGGCCGGTCCATCAGCCTCAGGGCTGTTTCGGGGGTAAAGGAGCCATAGCCCCTCTTGATGCGAGCCCGAAGTGCCTTGAGCCGCCCCCCGGCGGAGAGGACAACAACATCCGGGATTCCCTTGCCCAACAAAGGGTGTCCCTTTCCCGCTTGGATAAACTCGATCTTTTCAGGGGTAGCTGCCACCCCGACTGCGGCCGGTCCCTTGGCATCAGCGAACACGTAGTAGTACTCACAGGTCCGCGGCCCC
>JALSSW010000145.1 GCA_026984035.1 Planctomycetota bacterium | reverse complement strand
GCCCCCCATCGAAAAGAAACCATCCCCCCATCAGCCCCGACAAAAAAACCATGCTCCAGTGAAGCCATTCCATAGAAACCTTCTCCTTCCACAGAAGACATGGCAACAAACGACACCTTCGAGGAAGGCAAGATTTTCGCATCAAAACGTTCAGGAAATCCCTTGGCTGTCCTCAAAAACAATTTTGTACCCCTGCCGTTCTTCGTCAATCATACCTAGGAGTTGGCGAACCAAGATACGCTCATCCTCCCAACCCCCGACCGTATTCCCGCCCTCGATCACCGAACCATTTTGAATATGGAAAAAGACTCTCCCGGTTCTTTTCCGACTCTTACTCCGAATCAGAATCGTTCTCAACCCTTCTCACGCTGGCCCAATCCGCCCCCGGAAGATCCAGCTTGTACAAACCAGGCTCTTTCGAAGGCAACAGCTTGACACATTTGCGAAGCCTCTCTCGCTCCGCCTCCCCAAAACGATCCTCAAGTCTCTGGGCATCCAAGGGATCCTTGCAAACAGGAGCGACCGGAACCGGATTAAAAGTCTCCCAATGAGGCCAGTCCTCCATGGATGCTACATAGAGGGCAACGGTGGGAAGAATCATCCCCTCCTGCACCATGGGCCAGCGCCCCGAGGGCTTTTCTTCAATGATCTTGATCACAGGGTAATCTCCGACACCCTTTGAAAGGTCCGAGAGAACCGCGATGCGAATAGGATCGGAAGAGACAACAAGCCCAAGGCAGGTGTCCCCATAAAGAAAGTGCTCCTGCACCCGCTTCCAATAAAAGAAAATCCACAGGAGCAAAAACCCAGAGACAATCCAAAAGGTCCAATGGACCCGAAGCCCCAGCCAAGTGGTCAGCACCAATCCAACGACAAGCCCAACCGGCCAAGCTGGGTAACGAAAGAGCCAACGCCACTTGGATACTTGGATACCACCGGGGTTGGAAGCCCTCGCATCATCTGCAAGGGTCAAGCTATGCTGTTCCATCCATTGCTCTCACTGTTTCGCAAAAAGGTCCCAGAAGCTTAGCAAAAAGAGCAAGGACTGGGGATTCGAAACTCTCCTCACAGCTTCACATTGTTTTCCCGAGAAAAACCAAAAACTTCAAACCCAAAGGAATCTCTCTTTCCTTGGATTAGAGTTCATAACCCATGCAAAGAAGATCCACGAATTCTCCCTCAACCATGAACCCCCGGCTCAAAGTTCCTTCCCTTTTAAAGCCCTTCTTCGCATAGAGGTGAATCGCAGGCTCATTGTCCACTCTTACCTTCAAATGAATTTTCCTAATGAACTTGGTCTCCCGAGCCCAATCGATCAAGGAATCCATCAAAATCCCCCCAATACCCAAATTCCACTTTTTCTTCAGCACCGCCATTCCAAATTCGCCAGCATGCCGCACCCGAGATCTCTTCCCCCCGGAAAAAACCAAAGAAGCAACAAGCTCCTCTCCAATAAACCCCAAGAGAAAAACATCATTCTCAGATTCTTTAGAACGCTTCAAGATCTCCTCTTCCTCTTGCACAGTCAGAGCCATTTCCTCTGCTGTGAAAGTCAAATTTTCAGAGTCCTCAGCAATCCTTTGCACATGACCCAACACCTGGGCCGCATCAGCAGGCATCGCCTCTCGAACAAGAAGCTCCTCATGATTCTTGAGCCTAAATCTTCTCTTCTTCATAAGAACAAACCTTAAGGAAATCGCTTCCCGAAGACAGAGACCATCACAAAGACCCTCATGCCCTCCAGCCCCTTGCAACTGTCTCCAAACACACCTTCAAGATCACAAACCATAAAACTTCCCTGGAGGGAGAATCCCCGAACGAGAGGATGCCCAAACCGACCATCTTCACCATTCCCCACCCCACAGATAAAACCACAAGCCCTTCCAGCCCTGGCTCCACCGACCAGGGCACCTTTTCCAAAAGACCGCACAACATCCGCGAGCCGTGATCAGCAACGTGAATCCTTTCACAAAAGCGGCAAGCGTATTTTACAAACTCGTCAACTTGGACAAAGCAAAGCTCAAGGCGTTCGATGGCCTGCGATCTTTCGACACCGATTGGATGCAGCTCTCCGCCACAGTCGCAGACCTTGGCTCCCTCGCTGAGGTCAT
>JALSSW010000144.1 GCA_026984035.1 Planctomycetota bacterium | reverse complement strand
GCCCGCAGAAAACGAAAAAGACCAAGGCGCTTATGAATTTCCGTTGCAACATCTCATGGACCTCTCATGAAGAAGGACCGGAGGCACAAAAGGGCGCCTCCGGCTTTTTAATTTTTACTTCCTATTTGCCGGACTTTTTCTTCATCCAGGACCGGGATCCCTCCACGGCCTTTTGATAGGCCTTTTTGCTTACCTGGGTGGAAGCCGGTTTTTCAAAGTACTTGGCTCTCCTTGCTTCGGATTTGCTCGAAGCCGCCTGTAAAGCATCCCCATTGGCCACCAAAAACGACTGGAGGTTGCTCCAAAACCCAGTGGAGGGGAATTGCACTTCGCAATTATAGCGGAATCCATCCCAGTTTGTGTTTGGGGCGTGATCCGCAACCCGGTAGGGCGCGCTTACCCCGCTGACATCCCCCAATCCCCACTGATCCGTCGCATAGTTATTGACATTGTAATAGGGTGGAGTCGTAAAGCCGGGAGTGGCCACTCCTGGCCACAGATAGGAGGCCACAGGAAACCCTCCCGAAGCATTGGGATCCCAAGTAGCTGGAGGATTGAGATGCCCATAGAGGAGGGCTGACAGAGGCCGATTGTTTCCTCCGGTGGGTCCATAGGGATTGTAGTACAGGTTCCAGTTGTCGGGGGAAACATAATTGGAACTAGTCTTTGTAAGGGGTTCATCGGGACTGTCAAACCAGGAGGAGGAGGAATAGACCCCCACCTTTTGTTTAATTTGCAGATAATATTGGAAGGTATTATCAAACCATTGAGGCCATTCCGGGTGGGCATCCATGATCAAGTGGGGAGAAAAATCACACACAAGATTCCGCAGGAAGCCATTGAGGAGGATGATATTCCCTCCCCCTTGGACCGCTAGGGCGTAACGGACGGTAGAGTCATTGACCCCTCCAGTGAAATTCGACCCCGCAGGAAAGGGATTGGGGTTGTTTTGGACCTGTTGGAACCAATTCAAGTTCAAGGGAGGAGTTGCATTGGGATAGGAAACCCCCAACTTCCCTGTGTAAACAGGCCGTGTAAAGGTTTGGTTGGGTTCTTGGACAAAAAAGATTTCGGTGTGATCGCTAACCCCCGCATTCGGGACATTCTTGCTGAAGATCCTCGTGTTGGGGATGTAGCCAGCAAAAATCAGCTGCCCCATTTCATCCGCACCCAAATCAATCAGCGAACCATTGAAGCCTGAAGGCCAGGGGGTTTTTCCGGGGACGCTTGGGTCAAAGACTCTTGGGTTCCCAAAACCCTCACAATCAAAATCTCCGCCATTGAGTTCTGCGAATTCTGAATTCGGCTGGCTTGTAGAAGTCGCAACCCCTGTCGAAAGGCCAGCAGGCCCCGCCAGGTTCTGCAGGTTGCCCCACAGAATCCCACTTGTCGAATAGGTCTCCAAGGATCCTCCATTCACAAAAGGGCTTCGAGTGCTTGGCGCTGTTTGAGGCGAGGTACTGACATATGGTGAGATCCGGAAATCGTGAGGTGAATAATTCGTCACCCCCGGAATCCCTGCATCCAAGAGATCTCGGAGATACAAAATCCCGTGGGGGTTCGTGGATCCCGCATGGGTGTATCCTTGGATATCAAGGGCAGTACCCAATTTGGAAAGGGGAACCGTAGGTGGATTTATCACTAGAGTCACTGGCCATCCCGATGGAGTTCCAAACGAACCTAAATTGGCTCGCCCATAGCTCGGGGTGGGATTGCCCTTCGGCCCATCCCAGGCTTGAAAGACCATATACCCATTGGAGCTCGTTTTGATCGCCAAATCATCCAAACTCACTCCCTCAAAACAGGAAATCCCGCCTTTTGAATCAATAATATTGTTTAAAACACGGGGAAAGGCTTTTCTTTGGTTTGCAACATTGTTAGGCACGGGTTGCCCTGACCAAATACCCACGTCGTTTCCCACAAAAGTATTATTCATGATTAAAGGGGAAATCGCTTTGTTTTCTGGTGTCACAGCCCCGATGGCCACTCCAACCATGTTCTCCACAAAAAAGCAGTTGGTCACAATCAGCCTGTTAGAAAAACCATTTTTCGATTCAATGTAGATCCCGGCTCCCGCTGGGGCTGTATGGGTGGTACTGTTCCCTAAAGCTCCTCGAAATGTAAAGCCATCCACAAAATCGTCTTGAAAAACATCCATCCCTTGTGAGGAAGGATCGGCAGCAATCACAAGAGCCTGCTTCCAAGCATCACGCTCCTTTCCCCTCCCATCGAAGATGGTATCGAGAGAGGAGGTTCCCTGTAGACTCACGTTATTGGGTAAAAGAATCGGAAAGGTTTCGCCATTCCAAGGCAAACCCGATGTCGGCTCAATCTCTTGGTTTAAACCCGGAGTGATGGGGCCATAAAGACCAGGTAAACAGTGGATCACGATCTTCCGAATCACACGGTTCGTCTGGGGGTTTTTCCAGTTTCCGGCTGCGAAACCATTCGCATTGATCCAGCTTATTGCAGCTGTCACGGTTTTAAAGGAATAGGGCATCTGCTGGAGATAACCGCCTATAGGCGTATTGACTTGGGATTGGTGGGCCATTAACGGCTTCTTTGCTCCAGTGGCCTTGGGGTTTAGGGCTAAAGCTTGAGTGTTGTCTCCATAGAGGGGGTCTACAAAAACATGGATCGTAAACTCCTTCCTGACATTATTTTGGGCACTCAGAAAGCTTGGGAAAAGATAAAGGAAAAATAAAAGAGCGATGGAAAGTCCCCGGCATAAAAGTTGGGGGGGGGGTGATTCGTATCATTGTCTTCTCCAAGGGTTAGAGAGTTAGGTTGTCATAGGATACCGGGGGCATTACAAAGGTCGCCTCCGGACGATCCTTCTCTTTTAACTGAGAATCAGCCGATGTCAACCCCAGCATCAAATTCATTTTTCAAAAGATCTTTCCCATGTCTCTTTCCTAAGATCGTCTCTTTCCTGAGATCTATGTGGGGACTCAATTCCGCAAAAGCCCAAAACGCATTCAGGGAATTTCGGAGAGACGGGTTTGATAAAGAGAGGAGACACAAAATGGCTTTTTCAAGAGACGATCGAAGGGTATTGAGGTTTTGCCAAAGGAACACAGCAAAGGAATCAAAACCATCGTTCCGCCAAAGGGATGTCGGAAAGCAAAAGGAATGTCTGGAAAACCGGATTTTAAGGAAACGGCACTCATTGGGAAAACCCAAGGTCGTGCATCAAGGGGACACTCTGTAGAATGGGCAACATGAAATTCCTCGCAATCTCCCTTCTTCTCCTCCCCCTCCTTCTCGGCTGCGAAAGCAACCAAAAACAGGCGATGAACTCCAGGCCTTCGGGGGCGAACAAGATCCACTTGACGCTTCACCAAAGGTTTGAGTCCTTCGGGGAGAACGGGCTCCCGGAGGGTTGGAGGATCGGCGAGACCAAGGGGGAAGGAAAGCAGGCGCGCTGGGGGAAGGTGGCCGGCAAAAAGGGTGCGGGCTTTGGGGTGCTGGAGACGCACAATTCGGGGAGCACCTTCAACATGGCTTTGTTCGATGACTGGGTCGTCAAAGATTTTGTGGCAAGGCTCTGGGTCCACGCAAGGGAAGGCCAGGAAGACCAGGGAGGGGGGCTGGTCTGGCGGGCGAAGGACTTCGATCACTACTACATCTGCCGGTGGAATCCCCTGGAGAACAACTTTCGGTTTTACAAGGTGGTCGGGGGACGGCGCAGCATGCTGGCATCCAGCCAGGTCAAGACCGACCCCAAGCTTTGGCACCTCCTGAGGATCGAAGCGCATGGTCCCAAGGTCCGTATTTTTTTTGACGGCACGCTCAAAATGGAAACGGAAGATCGCAGCTTCCTGGAGCCCGGCAAGTTCGGTCTTTGGACCAAGGCCGACGCGGCCACAAGCTTTGACGAGCTTGAGATCCAGAAATAGCCCTTTCCTCAAGGCACTTTCTTCTGGTTTGCCCTACAAAGCTGTGGGTAGGCTTTTGGGATGAAACCCAGGTCCATGTATCTTGTTTTGCTTCTGCCCCTTCTCTTTGCTCAAAGCTGCACCCTCATGCTCTGGAGATCCCTCCCCGAGGATCTCAAGGACGAAGATCATTCCTTTGTCGTCACCTCGGAGCTGACGGCCTTTGCGCCCGCGAAAGGCCCGCAAGAAAGATATCGAGCGACTCTCAAACTCTCTCCCGAAGACGCCCATCGGATCCCAGGCGCTCTGGGAAAAGGTCGATTGGTCTTTGAGGGAGAAAAGACTCCAGGTCTCTTTTTCCAATTCCTGCAAAACCCGCCCCCGGGCTGGCGCTTGCATTCCTTCGGCATCCGGCTCGAGAGCTGGTGGCGGGGGCTTTCCGAGATTCTGTCCACCGACGGGACCCTGACCCTCCGGGGGACCATGCCCCGCAAGGCCTATGCGCACATCCTCCCCAGCAAGGATGTCCCGGACTGGCTCCGCAAAGACCCCCCTCTCGCCTGGCCCGAAGGCCCTGGGGCCAGGCCCCTCCAGGACGCGATCCGGAGATTCGAGGGGGACACCCCGCCTCCAGGCTTCATCGGGAGAGGGACACCCTATTGGGATCCCATCGGCTTTGTCGGTGAGGACGGCAAGAGGGTGTCGGTCCAAGCAGTTCTCCAGGCTTTGGCCACGGCAAAAAAGGGGGGAGGAGTTCTCCCACAGACCCCCTTTCGTCTCCAGGGCCGTATCCAGAAAGGGATGGAACCCCTTTTCAAGGAAGTGCCCCTGAGCTTTTTGCTCATCAGCAGGGAGCTGAGCGTCGATCCTCTCCCCCAGGCCCAGGGCTTTCGTTGGACTTGGATCAAAAAATGCCATGTGAGGGCAGACGGGGATCCCTCGGTCCTTGTGGGCCTGCCCAAGGGGCTGGACCACATCCCGGTGAGTTGGATGCACCACCGAAGCGCACGAGCAAGCTTCTTTTGGCCCGTCACCATTCGGGTCGTCATGACCCCGGTGACACTTGCTTTAGACATCGCAACGGGGTTTTTCTTTCTTTGGGCTAAAAGCCTCGACAACGAAAACGACCAAGACCCATACCACTACCGCCATCATCACTGATCGGTTTAGCTACTTTCCTCTTCCGAAATTTTGGCAAAAGTAGCGGCCCACGTTTCCGGTTCCTATGTCGACATGCCCCGGGAAGAGAAGGTTGCGGTGATGTCCTGAGGAATGGAGCCACGCTATGTGGGCAGCCATGGGGCTCAGGTTGATGGCAAGGTTTTCCCCGGCACCTCTGGGATAGCCCGCCAGACGCATGCGATCAAAAGGACTTCGCCTCCCGGGAGTGGGAGAAAAATGCGAGAAATATCCCAGCTTGGACATCTCCTCGCAATGCCCCCTGCTGGAGTGCATCAGACGGAGATCGGCCCGCAGGGGGATGTGTCCCATCATCCTTCGGTAGGCATTCGTGATCTTGACCAGGGCGGCCTCGGATGCGTTGATCTTGCCCTTTTTGACCCAGGCGGCCAGGTTCTTTTTGTTGAGGGCGACAATGGCGTCCCCCTTGTCGAGAAAGCGCCGATCCTGCATGTCCAGGGCCACTGAGCGGATGTTGAGCTTGGCCGAGGCGAGGAGGAGATCGACCTTCTGGTCGGCCTCATGATCCCTGCGCCCGAAGCCTGCAAGGCGACCCACCACCCAGCGGTAGAGCGAGAGTTGGCGCGCGACCCTCTTGGAAAGGGCGGCGGCGATTTCCTTGCCGTTCCAGATCTCACGGACCGCGGCCACGCGCCGATCCACCTCCGCCTGCACCTTGGCGTATTCCTTGGCCTTCTCCGGGCTGACGGCGGGCGGCTTGTAGGGATAGAAATACCGTTTTTCATCGAAGATCAGTTTTTTTGCGAAGGCCCGCCGCTTGTCCAATTCCCTCCGCAGAGCTTGCAGCCTTCTCAGCGAGGAGCGAATCGGACTCTTCGCCAAGGCTTCGATCAGCTTGGCCTTCTTTTCTTCGAAGAGCCGGATCATGACCGGGAGCAGGCGCAGATCCCCGTGGGAGATCTTGGCGTAGGCCGCGTCCCTGGCCTTATCATCCTTTTTGGCAAAGACCGCGCGCAGCTTTCTGCGGAGCTTCCGCGCCAGATCCCTAAGCTCCAAATCCTTGGCGGAAACAAAGCCACCCTTCTCGAAGCGATACCCCCCCTCGGGATAGGTCTCGCCGCGGGCCAGGGCGACCATCCGCCCGATTTCTGCAGGGACCCGCCCTTTGTGCCCACTGTCTCCAGGGACTCCTGCACTGGCAGCCTGGACCAAAAACCGAAGGCAGCGCCCCTTGTCGCCCGCCCGCAGGGCCCACCAGGCCACCGGCAGCAGCTCCGACGGAGTCCGCGCCACCCGCTCCAAAATCCCCCCCAAGGCCACATCCCCCACCCCGCTCAGCGGCAGGCGCTCCCGCTCCTTGGACCCCAGGATCAAATCCTTCCCGTCCACGTCGAAGAGATCCCCCTTGCGCCCCAACCCAAACGAAAGCCCCTTAAAGAGCTTCCGGTCCTCGCGGACCCGCGCCTTCATTGCGCCGAGAAGAGAAGCCAGCCCCTTCAGCATGCGCTCCCTGAGCCGAAACTCCTGCCCCTGCGGCAAGGCAGCGTCCTCAAAATCCTTCGCAATCAAAGCCGCCTGTTCAGCTGCCTTTTCGAAGTCCCGCATCCCGATGGCCTTCGCCAGCGAGGTCCAATGGTCCTCGGTGTATTGGGTGGCTGCGGCCAAGACCTTTTTGGGAGATTCAAAAGGATCCTCCATCTTGCGCTTCAGGGACTCCCTCTTGCTCAGGGCCTCCCTGCGCCAGCCATCCATCACATGGCGCAGCTTGGACAGAGGCCCCACCTGGGGAAAACGCGCTTTCTCCTTTTCCAGCAGGGCAAGGGCCGCCTTTGGATCCCCCTTGGCGCGGAGGGCCTCCCCTCGGGCAATCACTGCGTCCAAATCCTTTTTGGCCTTCTCCTCGACCTTCCACAAAAGCTCGCGCATCCGATCGGCCTGCGATCCCCCCAGATCCATCTGCTCCCGCAAGAGTTCCAAGGCCTTGGCATAGGCCCCTTGCCGAGCAAAGCTCTGCACATCCTCGAGAAGCAGCTCCAGGGCCTTCCCCATCACCACATCGGCCGAGGCCTCATCGTCCACCACACGGGCCCCCGAAAAGACACCCTCATTTCCAGCGGAGGAAGGCGAGGAGCTGCGGGCCTTTGCCTTCTCCTCCTGCATCATTTCCGCGATCTGGGGGATGCGACCCATCTCCCGCCGGAGGGCAATCTCGAGATAACGATCCTGAGTGCGAGCGAGGATCGGCCGAAGACGGACGACAGCTCCCATAGCCCCTTCACGTTCAATCGCAGCGCGAACCAAGCTCTCCGCTTTGGCAAAGGCTGCCTTCCAGAGAGCAATCTCCCCCTCAGTTTCCGCCCATGCCTTGGGAAAAGCTTTCGGGCCATCCTCTGCATCCACCTTTCGGAGAAGCTCCCGGGCAGCGGAGATCTTGCCCTGACTCGCCAAAGAAACCGCTTGCCCCAGGAAAGCGGGGGGACTTTTCCTGCCACAGGAACCCGGGAGAAACAAGAGGATGAGAGCAACCGACACGAAAAAGCTGTGCTTCATGCAAAAAAGTTCCTGGAACAGAAGGGGAAAGGGCATAAGGATTCTACCCCGTAAAGGCAGTTGCTTCGATCTCTGTCCGGGGAGAATGGGTCTTCTCGGGGGAGATTTGTGTCCGATCCAGGAGATACTTCATGTTTTTGATCGTTCTCGGCGCCGGCGCCATCGGGATGAGCCTGATCGAGCTTGCTCTCGAAAAGGGCCACCAGGTCACACTGATCGAGCGCAATCCCGACCGGGCCAAGGCTGCAGCGGAGCAATTGGACGTCCGCATCATCCATGGGGACATCGCCAATGGCGGGATCCTGGAGGAGGCCGGGGTCGATAAGGCCGACGCTCTGATCGGGACCAGCGGAGATGATGCTTCGAACCTCATGGCCATGTTCCTGGGCCGCGAGCACAAGGTCCCCACCTTGATCACGGTGGTGAACCACAAAGGCCACCAAAAGATGTTCGAGCGCCTGGGCGCCAAGATCCTGGTCGACCCCGAAGTCCTCATCGCCAAACACCTCTTCGGCATGTTGGAGCAGCCGACCCTGGAATCGGTCTTCCCCCTCCCCCATGGCGCTCAAGTCTTCGAAGTCGTCATCGGCCCCGAAGCCAAGATCGCCGACCTGACTCTGGGCGAAGCAGGCGTCCAGAAGATCCTGCCCTCCGACCTCCTGATCCTTTGGATCCAAGCCGGCGACGAATACCGCATCCCCCATGGCAAAACCGTCCTGCACCCGGGGGATCGCATCGCAGTTTTCACCAACCGCACAGTGCCCCCTTCGGAACTCAAGATCTTCACAGGCTGATCTCCCTTGCAACCTCGCTACGGCACCGTCGCCCGCAACCTTGGCGTCCTGCTCCACGTCCCCGGAGTCATGGCCCTGGCCAGCGTTCCCATCAGCCTCATCTTTGGCGAGACCGCTGCGATCTGGCCCTTTCTCCTGACCGCCCTGCTCTCCTTTGGGGCAGGGCAAGCCTTTTACCGTCTTCCAAAAAGCGGCGGAGAAACAAGACTCCAAGAAGGCATGTTGATCGCGGCCCTCGCCTGGCTCCTGATCCCCGTCCTGGGCGCCATCCCATTCCTGAGCTACGCCGTGGAAATGGCTTTCCACGAAGGCACCTCCAAAACCATCCTTCTTTTCGAAAACCCCTGGAACGCCCTCTTCGAATCCTATTCCGGTTTCACAGGAACAGGGCTCACCATGGCCCTCAAGGTCAGCGACTTCCCCAACAGCCTCCTCTGGTGGCGCTCCTTTACCGAGTGGATCGGCGGTGTCGGGGTCATCGTCCTCATGCTCGCCATCCTCCGTCCCGGCCACGGCGTCTTCCGCCTTTATTTTTCCGAAGGCCGCGACGAAAAGATTTTTCCAACGGTCCGCTCCACCGTCCGCACCATTTGGTGGGTCTTCCTGGTGATGACCGGCCTGGGCATTCTCACCCTCTGGTCCTCAGGCATGGACCTTTGGGATGCCATTAACTACGGCATGACCGCCCTTTCCACAGGAGGCTTCGGCACCACCGACCACAACTTGGCCGATTTCAACCAAAGCATCCGGCTCGCGGCCATCCCCGTCATGCTGGGTGGTTCCGTTAGTTTCGCTGTCCTGTATCGAGTCCTCAGGTTTGGGGAGTTCAAAGCCCTCGTCGGAGACCGGCAGCACCGGCTGCTCTGGTACACCGTCTTCTTCGGCACCCTCATGGTCATCTTTGAAAACCTCTGGCAATTCGGCCCCGACAACAGCCCCAGTTGGATCGACAGCTGCTTCCAATGGGTCTCCGCCCTCAGCACCGGCGGACTCCAGAGCACAGACCTCAAGAGCTGGAGCCATGGAGGCAAACTCCTCCTCAGCCTCGCCATGATCCTGGGGGCCGCTGCAGGTTCCACCGTCGGCGGATTCAAACTCGTCCGCGTCGCCTACATGTGGGTCGCCCTCCGCTGGCGCTTCCAACGCATCAAAAAAGCCCCCCATCAAATCCTGAGCTACGAATTTGATGGCGAACGCTTCGACGAAAACACCGCCATGACCCGGATCGAAGGCGCCTCCCTCCTCATCATCGCCGGTCTTGTCGTGCTGGGCATCTCCATCTACGTCATGCTCCACTTCATCCCCGCCCGCTTCTCCCTGAGCGACCTCATCCTCGAGATGTGCTCCACCCAAAGCAACGTCGGCCTTTCCTCAGGGATCACAAGCCCCACCCTCCCCTGGCCCGCCAAGCTCACCATGATCCTCGTCATGTGGGTCGGCCGCCTCGAAATCTTCCCCGTCCTCTTCCTCATCCTCACCCCCCTCGGAGGCCATAAAAGGGGAAGCAATGAAAGCAAGCGAGAAAACGGAAAAACGAAGGGGAATGGCAGCCCCCCCCAAAATGGCCAAAAGGAAGCCCCCGAAGAACCCGAGGAAGACTTCGAACTCTTTGGAGAAGAAGAGTAGCCTCCCGTCCTCCCCTAAAACATCCCCTGTCCCCCCTGAAAAACTCCGTGGAAA
>JALSSW010000143.1 GCA_026984035.1 Planctomycetota bacterium | reverse complement strand
GCCCTTCCCTTTTTTTTGCAGAAGGGTGATTCCCTGAGCGAAGATTTGCACACCCGAAATACCGGGAAGCGAATAGGGGATCGGCAGAAACCCCGCCACAGGAAAGCGCGCCCGTCCCAATCCATCCGCCTGCCCCGGAAGTGTCAACACGATCCCAGCAGGGTCGAGTAAAAAGGCTCCGCAAAAAAGAGGGATCCCACGAATGAGGCGCCGAACACCCCAAAAAGAAAGGCAGGGTGCATAGGGTTCCGTTCCTGTCATCCATGCGAAGGTTGCCACTGTCGTGTTCTTGATGGACCCAGCGGTAAAAAATCGCAAAGGAGGCGCGGAACTTGGGCTGCATTCCGGGCGTCCCGAAAGGCTGGCTACCTGGGGGATGGGTGCGATGGCATCGATCAACACCGTTTTGATCCCCTTGGCCCCATTCATATCGTTGCCATAGTGACGCAGATCCAGGCAGAGCGCCCTGCCTTTGGGGCGAAACGGAAAGGGAGACTTAAAAGGGATTCGAAACGCAAAGTTCTCGGGAAAGCCAAAAGAAAAGATGACAGGAGGAAATGCAATCTTCCGGCGGGGGAGGACGACCTTGTGATCCTTGCCCTGGTTTTGAGAAAAGACCTTGGATAGCCAACTGGGGCCGGTAGTCCCGGTCGAAAGATCCACCTGCACATCCAAAACAAAACCGCTGGTCTTCTTGTGGTCTCGATCCTGGCCATCCCGTCGCCAAGCCAAACCCGTAAGGATCCCCGAAAAACCCGACGGAATCTTAAGCAAGCTCTGTGCTCGAAACTCCTGGGAACCCTTGAAGATCCCCCAGGGTGCACCGAATTCCGGCTGGTTCGTCCCAAAGTTTCCTTCGACCTTGGTGTAACCCTTGGGGAGAACCAATCGCTTGACACTCTGCCCGAAAAGGGATCCGAGGCAGAAGAGGACCGCGAGGAGAATTGGGATGGGGAGAGGCATTTGGACGAAAGGGTTCCCCGTCATTCTCGGCATTCCCAAGCTTCGATATCAAGGGAATTCTCCGATTCCTCGGGGCGGTAAAAAGCCCCAGACAAGGGCCCAGCCAAGGGCCCCAGGAACGGGCATGGGGCAGAACCTAAATCTTTTTGAAATGGCGCTTCATCAAAAAGGCCATTTCCTGCAGGAATCGAAAGGGGTCTTGGAGGATTTCATCCTTCCGGTCCTCAAGCCCCAACCTCTTGAGATAGCGCTTCACGATGGGGACAAGAACCTCTCTTTTTTGCTTGTTCCTCAGGTGGCGGAGTCGCTCCTCCAGATACTCCAAAAGATTCAGATCCTCAGGGTCCAAGGCTTTCAGGCAGCGGGAATCCAAAAACTTGAGGCTGCCACCGAGTCCCTCCAGGCTGGCTTTGGTGAGAGGACGGGAGAGCACTGGGGGCCGTGTTTGGACCCGGACCACGATCGTTTGTCCCAATAAGTCCCCAATTCGCCTACGGCCTGGCACGAGAGCCGGGATGATCAGGAAGATGGGGATCTCGTCCACGTAGCGAGCCAGATTGCGGATGAGGGAGGCCCCGAAGCTCAGTTCTCTTCCCGAAAGAGAAACAACCCGGATTCCCATCTTTCGCTTACCCGGTGTTTGTCCCCTGCGTTTGAGTTCGAACCAAACAAAGTAAAGGATGGTCCCCAGGAACCAGCAAAGAAGGAGTCCACTAAAGAGAATGAGGATCGCTTCTGAAACAAACATTCCCATCATGATGAGGATGGCCAGAAGAGCAAGCATGAACAGACCGACGCCGAATAGGATGAGATAGTCTAAAAGCACAGCGACGATTCGCGTCCCCAAATCGGCGACCGGGTACTCCACCGAAGTCATTTCGGGGGTCTCGATTCGGAAGACCTCGCCCTGATCCTTCCAAGGGAATGGGTCGGAGCTTTCTTGCAAGGGGGCTTTCATTGGATAGGAGGGGAGGATCCTTTATGATTTTCGGTAGACAGCTTTCTCCATTTTTATAACCGGGATTGACCTTGATTCATGGGTAAACCTTCCCCTGCAACTCCAAAACCTTCCCCCAGGGAGATTCGTTCCGGGGAAAGCTTGTGCAAGCAACTCCAGGATTTGCTTCAGAAAGGAGAAAGGCAGGGATTGAAAGCCATGAGTGCTGAAGAGATCCTGAGACTGGGTGCTCTCCATCGGGCCATGGGGACCGAGCTTGCCCGGGCGAGGGCCTTTTCCGGATCCGCCAGCTCCCTTTCCGAAATGAATGCCCTCTTTGGGCGAAGCCACCAGTTTTTATATGGCAAGGCTCTTGCGAACCGTTCATCCCCTCTGATCGATTTTATCGGACAGTTTCCCGCTGTTGTTCGCCGCACTTGGCCCTTCCATCTCCTCGCTCTTGTTCTTTTCATCCTGGGGATGGTCTATGGATATTTGGGGACCCAGGCAGACCCTGATTGGGGGATGCCGTTTCTGTTCCCCGGGGACGTCCGGACTCCCTTCGCAGATCGCACAACCCTTTTGAATGCTCTTCTGGTAGGCCGGGAGGGAGGCTTCGGAATCGGCTTTAAAACTCTGTTCGCGAGTGCCCTTTGGATGCACAACACCAAGATTGCGCTGATGTCTTTTTTTTCAGGAATCTTATTGGGGATTCCCACAATCTACCTTGTTGTTTCCAATGGCTTAATGCTGGGGGTTTACAATCAGATCTATCTTTCCCATGGCCTGGGAAAAGAATGGGCGGCTTGGATCCTCCCTCATGGGGTGACTGAAATCGGAGCTTTGGTCCTTCTTGCAGGGGGAGGCCTTTGGATCGGATGGCTCCTGGTTTCCCCCGGGGATCGGACGCGTCTGCGTGCTCTTCGGGAAGAATCCTCCGGGATTCTCGCTTTGGCCCTTGGGGCCTTCCCCATGCTTCTCCTCGCAGGAATTTTAGAATCCTTTCTCCGCCAATCCTCCCTCTCGGATTCTTTCCGTCTTTGGTTTGCCTTTGCCAGCGCGATCCTTTGGATTCTCTTCTTTCTCCTTGTTCGTCCCTCTTCTGCCCGAGCCCTGGCCCGTCTCCAAGCCCGGAGCTTGGCGGAAAAAGAGCTTCCTCTTGAAGAGGTCTTCTCTTGACCCGATCTTCCAGTTAAACCCGCTTCGAGCGGATCTCCAAGTACTTCCGAATGAGGGGACCGGTAAGGTGCTTGGGATCCATGTCCAAGGTAAAGATATTCAGCCGCTCGATCTCGGCAAGGACCCTGCGTCGCTCCTCGAGGAGTTGTCCTGTAACCGCCTTTTCCATCAGACTCGCCGTGTCCCCGGCTTCTTCCTTCATGATTTTTTGCATGTGGGGATCGTTGACCGCGACAAAAAGGACGATGTGTTTCTTTGCCAGTTGGGCAAGGCTGGTGAAGCATTCTCTGACACTGATTTCATCCAAAAAATCGCTGAAGAGGATGATCAGAGAGCGTTTCTTGGTTCGGGCTTGAAGCTCGCTGAGGGCGGCAAAGTAACTGGTGGGTGCATGACTGGTCTCAAGAAAAGTCAAAGCTTGGATCATCCTGCGGAGGTGGGAGATTCGATCTTTAGGGGGGACCCATAGATAGGGTTGGGAGTCGAAGGCCATCAAGCCGACCTTCTCTCCTTCATTGAGGCAGACCGCAGCAAGATCCAGGAGTGGAGTCATGCTTCGATCGAGCTTGTTGATGCCGTTCATGAGGCTTCCCATGAGGCGGCCCGTGTCCAGGAGGAAGAGAACCTGGGTGTTCCGTTCGCTCTTGTAGGTCCGGATCATGGGGCGATGGCGCCGCGCGCTGGCCTTCCAATCGATTTTCCTCGGTTCGTCTCCGACACAGTATTCGCGGAGAGAATCAAACTGCCAGTTTCCTCCTCGGCGCAACAGGCTTCGGTCCATATCTCTCGTGAGTTCTCCGGCTCGGATCAATAGCCAAGAAGTTTCCACCGAGGGACGCCCGGGTTGCACCGTGAGAGAATCCTCCTTTGCGTGCATCTCCTGGTAGGCAGCGAGGCCCAGGAGGGTTTCAATCCTGAGCCCAATGGGGGGGAGGTGGTGGTTGCCCCGCTTGGTCCCCAAGTAGCTGCGCTCCAAAAAAACCTTCTGCCTCGGCAGGAGAAGCAATCTTTGTTTCAAGGGATCCCCTTCGCATCCAAGAGGGAGGATCTCATGCAGGCAAAGCCGTAGGGGACGGTCCCCGGTATTGTGGAGACTGATGTTGTAGGTTCCCAAGCGACCCAGGTGTCCCAAGGGGATTTGGCGTTCGATTTGGATCTCTCCCCCTTTTGCTCCAAGAAGAGTATCCAGCAAGAAAAGAAGGAGGAGGAGCAGAGCGAGAAGAACCCAGAAGACGCCGAGCCCCGGCCAAACCGAGACCAGAAGACCCAAAAAAAGGAGGGCCAAGGTCAGTCGCAGGAATCGTCGGGTCGGGACGATGAAGCGCCTTTGAGCCTTGGGGCTGACCGGAAGGCTGCTGGGGGGCTTATCGCGGGACGGGGACGCCATTTGCGATCTCTTCGAGAATCATTGTCGCGTTCATCCCCTCGATTTCCGCCGATGCCTTGGGGAGAATTCGGTGACGAAGACAAGGAACGAAGATCCCTTTGATATCGTCGGGGATCATAAAGCTCCTCCCCTCCAAAGCCGCGCAGCAACGGGCTGCGATCTGGAGTAGAAGAGCCGCCCGGGGGCTCGCCCCCAGCTCGAGGTGGATGTGCCCCCGGGTTGCGCGAATCAGTTCGACCAAATAGCTGCGTATCTTGTCTTCTACATGGACCTCGAAGAGTTCCTCTCGGGCTGCGCTGAGTTCTTCGCTCCCGACAACCCTCTCGACTTTGTCGAGGGCTGATCCCATGGCGGCCGTTTTGTCTCCATGGCGGGCGAGGATCTTTTCTTCTTGTTCCTTCTCGGGATATTCCATCCGGACCAAGAACAGGAATCGGTCCAGTTGGGCTTCGGGAAGGGGATAGGTTCCCTCAAACTCCACCGGGTTTTGAGTGGCCATGACGAAAAAGGGCTTGGGGAGATCCTTGGTTTTGCCTTCGATGCTGACCTGACGTTCTTGCATGGCCTCGAGCAAGGCGGCTTGGGTCTTTCCGGGTGCCCGATTGATTTCGTCTGCGAGGAGAATATTGGTGAAGACAGGTCCTTCCATAAGATGGAAAGCACTCTGCCTAAAATCGAAGATCTGGGTCCCCACGATGTCCGATGGCATGAGGTCCGCAGTGAACTGGATCCGTTTGTAATCCAAACCCAGAGCCTTGGCCAAGCAACGGGCCAAGAGGGTTTTCCCAAGCCCCGGCACCCCTTCCAGGAGGACATGCCCTTCGGCGATCAGGGCAATCAGAAGAAGGCGGACAGCCTTCTCCTGCCCGATCATGACCCGGGCGATTTGGGTTTCGAGAGCCTCGGTAACGGTTTGGATCTTGTTCATTTGTTTCTTGTTTTGGTGTTTTTGGTACGGATCCTAAGCAGTTCCCGCCCAAAGGAACGAAATGACCTCTCATCCGACACCCTGTTTTCTCGGAGCTTTTCGACGAGTTCCCTGCGCCCCGGCCATTCCCTCATTCCGGTCTCGATTTGTAAAAGTTGATCATATCCTTCGAAGAGCAGGCGACCTGCAAAATCAAATTTTCGCCCCTGAACCAATAGCTGTGCCTGGGCATGAATCCATTCTTCTTTGGAACGTCTGGAGATCTCCAACTTGGGCGAAACAGGTCCTTCACGCACGAGACCCCGCCAGATGAGCACCACGTAAAGAAGGAGGAGTCCAAGGGCGGGAAACAGGAGCCTCTTTGAGCGAAAAAAGGCCCAGAAACCCGTTTGAAGGCCCAAGCCATGACTCCACTCGTCGAAAAACACGGTTCTCCGTCGTCCTTCGGAAACGAGCAAAAGGGCCCGCATCGCAGCTCTCCCCGTCCCGAGTTTCGCGCAGGCAAAGTTTGAAAATAGAAGATGCGTGGATCCTGCGAAGATCTTTCCTTGGCCCATTTTTCTCTGAAGCAAGATGGGATGCCCCCGGTATTCGAGAGCGCTGGACCAAGGCTCCAAGGCTTTGGTGAAGACTCGAAGGCCCAGGCGGGAATCTCCGGCTTCTTTTTTTGCGGCAGCGAAATCGTCCCGGGACATGCCCCATTCTCGTTTTTGGATCACGGAAGCAGGAAGGAGGACATTGGCCCCGGGAACCTCTTTGATAGATCCCACGAGCCCCTTGAGAGGACCTTTTCCCCGTAGGGTTCCGCCGAGGGGCATCCATGTGAAATCAGGAATTCCTGGAAGCAACTGTGAGAACAAAAAGGATTTTTGGATGGTAAGGAGGGGGATCCCCTTGACCTGGATCCTTTGAAATCCCGGTTCGGTCACGAGAAGGTTTCCTCCCTTTTCGACCCAGCGGAGGAGGCTCTCTTTGAAGGTTTTTTCTTCCTTGAGTTGGAAGGGATCGATGATGAGCAATGAGCTTTTGGGCGGTGCCGGGCCCCGGGAAAAAAAGTAAGGGAAGGATTTTCGGTTGCGTCTCGCCTTCCCTCCTAGTTCTTCCAGAGTCTTGTAAACCCCATAGAACCCTTCTGAGTTTTTCTCAAAGGAGCTTGGGTGACTGGGGTGGGGGTTTCCCAGCAGAACAAGAAGAAACAAACCTAGGACAAGGATGAGCAGGAAAACGATCCCCGATTGGACCAGGATCCCTTTGCGTTCTTTGCGTTGGATTTCCCCTAAATCATGGACCCTTCCCTGTCTTAAAAAAGGCTCATTCATGCTTCCCGCTTCTTTCCCTCAAGGAGGGCTTCGAGCGAGGCCTCTATTTCTGAATACTGGGGGAGACTGAGGGGATGGCCGGCATAACTAACTTCCTCAATCCTTTCCTCAAATGGTCTCCATTCTCTCGCAGTGTGGAGCTTTTTTTCCAAGTGCCTGAAGAGTTCTCGGTTGGTCCAGCCTCCTGCGACAGTCAGGATGCGTTTTTCTTCCAGGAAGGCGAGCAGAGAGAGGAGGAGCAAGCGAATGGCTTCGGCTCCCAAACCTTGCTCTGCACATTTCCTGGCTTGGGCCTTGAGTTCGCCCGAATGGAGGCGCCGGGACCTTTCCTTCTCGGTCACCTCTTCCACCGGTTTTGCGAAGGCGAAACGCATCCCCATGGCCAAGGTTCTTCCAATATGAATGATGAGGAGGAGGGCGATGAGAAGCAGGATTGCGAAAAGGATCCAAAAAAGAGTCGGGGAGCTTTCTTTCAGAAACTCAAGTTTCAGATTGAGCTTCTTCCATAGCTGGTAAAGCTTTTCAAGAAGAGGAATCCACCAGCTTTCCGATTGCTGACCCACATGAGAGGACCAGCGGAAACCCGGCTCCGAAAAGACTTTTTCGAGAGCTCTTTCAATCTCTTTTCCGCTGGGGCCTTGGGCCAGAAGGGAGAGAAGGTGCATTCTCCTTTAGCTGTCTTCGGAGTTTGTTTCGGCTTTGGGAGTGGAGGGAGGGGATGTGTTCGAGCGCTGAGCCCTCGTTCGACTTTGGCGCTTTTGGCCAATGAGGTCCACAAGATCGCTGAGGCCTTGGAGATCCAAGTTCTCCTTTTGAATGCGCAGCTGAAAATACATGACGACGGGACCCACCAGGGAGAAAATGGAAAGAATTGCATTGAAGGCCCATTGCAGTGTGACTGTCATGGTGGAGCGGAGGGCGGAGTCTTCTCCCGGGAGGATTTGGGTAAAGACGAGGTTCAGTAATACTGTAAGAATTGTGAGAACCAAAAAGAACCCGAGCACCCTCCACCTTGAACCTTTTGTCAGTTGGGCGGAGCGTTTGAAGGCATCTATGGGGCTGAGCCCTTCGACTACCAGGGCGGGGGGGCCGACCCAGTAGGTCACCAAAAAAAAGATGCCAGGGATGATCAGAAGGAACAAACCAAACCCAACGAGCAGGGAAAGCAGGAAGGTGAAGACGAAGAGGGGAAAAAAGCGGCGAAGCCCAATGGAAAAGCATTGCCCAAGGCTTGCTTTTGTTCCGGTGTAGGCATTGGCGACAATCTGCATCATCGATGCCTGTTGGAAGGGGCCCAAAAAAAGGGCAAAGAGGAACATCCCTGTGGAAAAGGCAAGCATGGAGTTTTTGTAATGGTCGTACGACTCCGGGCTTAGGTTTTTTGAGTCGATGACGGGGAAGGCGGTGAGTTGAAGAAGCAGGGCCGGGATTTGAAAAATGAGCGCGATGAGGGCGAGCTTGATGAAATTTTGAAGGCTGAGTTTGATGGTCAGGCTCAGGAGTTCGCCGACGTCGCGTTCTTTAAAGGAGATGGACATGGTGTGGCTCTTGGGGGGATAGGTTTGAAAAACTGGGATGAATCTGGGGCGTATTATCTTAAGCTCCTATGGGAGAGGCAAGGAAAAAGGGGGGGAGAGTCGTGGAAACAGTGGCCGGCCTTCGAAAGCCCGGAGGGCTTTCGACCAAAAAACCCGCGGATGGGTTTACTCTTTGCACTTGGGGAGGGCCTTTAAAAAATTGCGCCCATAATTCTTGCGGAGGATGCGAGGGTCGAGGATGACGATCTTGCCCGTATCGGTTCCGCGGCGAACCAGGCGCCCGAAACCCTGCCTGAATTTTACAATGGCTCGGGGAAGGGAATAATCGAAGAAACCGCTTCCCCCTTCTTTTTCAATCTGTTCGGTGCGAGCCATTGCCAAAGGTTGGGAGGGGACAGGGAAGGGAAAGCGGGTCAGAAGCACTAGGGTCAGGGCCTCTCCCGGGATATCGATGCCCTCCCAGAGGGAATCGGTTCCGATGAGGACCGTTGTTGGCTCCTCGCGTTTACGGTCCAAGAGGTCGCGAAGGGGGGCTTCACCTTGGACCAGAAGTTCGATCCCCTCGGCTTGGAGGGGATCCCTGAGAGTCTGGGTGACTCGCCTTAAAAAACTCCAAGAAGTGCATAGGACCAGGGCTCTTCCTTTGTTCTCGAGGCAATGGCGCAGGATGCTCCTTCCTGCTTCCCCGGGAAAATCCCGGTGGAGAGGATCGGGAAGATTCTCTTCGATTTCGAGGGTGACATTTTTTTCGTAGGGGAAGGGTGAGCCGAGATGGAGGGATCTGGCTTTGTCCAGACCGAGTCTTCCACGAATCCATGCGAAGTTGTTTTGAGCAGGGCCGAGGGTTGCGCTCACCAGGATAGATCGGGGAACCTGTTCAAAAAGAGTTTTTCGCAAGAGCTCATCCACTCGGATGGGAGAGGAGTGGAGAGAGACCCCGCGTTTTTCACGCTCGACCCATCGGACCTCGTTGTCAGTCGCTTTGTGGGCGAAGGATTGACAGATTTCGACCAATGTTTGGAGCTGATCGGCACGGGCGGTCCATTCCATTTGGATGTCGATGTCCTCCATGAGATGAGCCCGTGTTTGCATTTCTCCCGCGAGATTGCCGAGGGCGCCGGCAAGTTCCAGATCGATGGTTTCAGCCGGATGGAGGCGCACTTCCTTTGTTTTTTCGAGGGCTTTGGAAAAGCGAATTTCGAGGGAAGCCCACCAGTGGTCAGCGAGGTGGTGCAACTCCTCGACCCGTGTGCAGAGATCTCCTCCCTCGGTGCCGGCGAAAAGCCCAGTCTTCCGGCGGCGGTTCCAAAGCCTTCCGAGGTGCCAGTCGATCATCCCGGGCGAAAGCCTGTGCCCCATGGCGTCGGCGGCGATGTCTTCGAGATGATGGGCTTCGTCGAAAACCACCATGGAGTAATCCGGAAGGAGCTTGACCCCTTGCTGTCTCAGGGCGAGATCCGAAAAAAAGAGGGCATGGTTGACGACTACGACCCGCGAATGCTGAAGCCTTCGGCGTCCTTTTTGAAAATGGCAGGGCTCAAAATGGGGGCAGTTTCGTCCCAGGCAGTTGCCATGTTCTGCTTGAACTTCTTGCCATACCTTGACATGGGGAAGGAAGGGCAGAGACCCTCGTGTGCCGTCCCATGCCGCTTGGGTGGAATGTTGGTGGATGCGCCTGAGCTGGTCTCCCTCTTCCAGGTCGGGGAAGAGGCTGTGGCTCTCGCGGATGCTCCTGTGCATGCGCCGGAGACAGAGGTAATTGTTGCGTCCCAGGCCGATGGCCCATGTGAATTCCAAAGGAAGCACAGATTGAAGAAAAGGAAGGTCCTTGCGGTCCAGTTGGTCTTGG
>JALSSW010000142.1 GCA_026984035.1 Planctomycetota bacterium | reverse complement strand
TCCAATGCAGGCGGTGAAGGAGGAACTTTGAACTTTTCCCCCGCCCTCGTAAAACCTTCATTCGAATGAATAAAGGCAAAATAGAATCCAAGGGCCAGGATCGAAAAGACACTCACAAGCACAACTCTTCGCATGGGCCAACTCATGATCCCGCCTTGTCTCTTTCCTCATTCTCATCTTCGTAAAAAGATTGCAAAGGGAAAAAAGCAAGCATCCCTTTGTTGTCATGCCTTTCTTGGTGCGCCTTCCCGCAGCTAAAAAAACTTGCGCCCATTTTTTGGATGATTTCGACTGAAAAATTCAATTACGAAAAAACGCTTTCGACCACAAAAGCAATCAGAAGAATGGATTTCGACCTCCGAAAAGATTTTGAGAGCCCACCTACCTCATTCATTAAAGATGGACAATCCCCCCCAAAGGCTCTCATAACTTGTCGGGTGTCGGGTCCATTCAGAAGATCTCCTACTGATTCTAGATTTTTGAATATACATACAGTCAACATGAAGTCAATCTTTCCGAATCAGGAGTTCATTCCAGCACCCTTTATTTTTCATTCTTAAAGATGCCCCCCCTGAGAGAACGCATCCCATGGACACAAAGCCGCTCCCTGGTCTCACGAACCCGGCAAACTCTGCACATTTGCCTTCCATGGGAGCTTCCCTGAAACATCTTCAACATTCCCATTGACCCATGCCTCAAAGGATCGCAACTCTTGACCCAAGGCTTCTTTTGAATTCATGGAAACCCCTCAGAAACCCGTTTTGAAATGTGATGTTGGACGGCATCCGTCTGGGGAAAAAATGGTCCTCCCGGACCTCCTTGCTTGAGGGGCTAGGCAGACTGGTTCATGCCCTCTAGCGCGCAATTAATTACTTTTTTGCGTACAGAGTCTGGGATCCTTTTGGGCTTGGGAAAGAGACTCTCGGGACAGGTTGTTTGCCCAAGTTTGTTCCTGCAAACCCTGAGTCCCCATTGCAAGCCTTGAACAAATTCTCAAAAAGAACCACTCGAAGACCTATGAATCAAAAGGGGCTTCCCCCTATCCTCCCTGAATGCGCAGACCTTCACTTTGGTTTCTTTCGGGACTTCTATTCTCGAATTGCTGCCTGGGGCTTTCCGCTTCGGCGCAGGAGGAAACTTCATCCCATCCCATCCTTAAGGGCGTCCAAAGGGTGGCCCTCTCAGGGATTCCAAGCGACCTTGTGATCTGGAACCCCAAGGTCAGGGCCCTTCTGGGAGCCTACATCGGCGATGCCCGTGTCCCGGTTGCGGCCGCCCTACAAGAAGGGAAGGGGCGACTCCTCGTGACCGGCCATGGATGCTTTTCCCAAACCCTCCTTTCCCAAGCCAACGGCAAGCGCTTCTTCGCGAACAGCCTGCGTTGGCTTGCCGGTTCCCGGAAACAGATCGAAGTCCTCTACAACACAGCTTTTCCCGTCCAAGCTCTCGCCCATCAATTCGGCTGGAAAACCAGCTCCTTCTCCCGCACCCTCCCTCCCCAACTCAACCCAAACACCCAAATCCTCCTTCTCAACCCCAGCCGCCTGAAAAAGGGGGACACCCATTCTTTGCTCCGCTTCGTCCGAGAGGGCGGATCGCTCTATCTCTTTGGGGTAGGATGGGGTTACATCCAAACGCACCCGGGGCGTGATCTCTTCAAGGAAGCGTCCTTTAACCGGATCCTGGTCCCTTTCGGCCTGGCCATCGGCAAAAACCTCGTCTCTCCCCAAGCCATCACCGGAAGTCGAAAAGCCCGGCGAGGAAAAAGAGGACGAGGAAAAAAGCCTCGCCTCTACGCAGCTCTCTCCTCAAGCGAAGCCTTTCCCCTGAGCCTTGGAGGCGCCATTTCTCTCCTCCGCCGGGAAAAACCAGGATCGGCTCCCCTCACGGAAAGTGCCGCCTCAACCCTCCTTCGCTGCGCCACCCTCCTCCCAAAGGGACAGCCCCCCCTCCAAAAACTCTTCGCCAGCCTGAGCTCTCTGACCCACGGCAAGCTCCCCCCCAGGACCCTTGCCTCCCTTCGGCTCCTCGAAGAAGCCAACCCACGCCTGCTCACTGGAGCCCCAGGCGAAGACAGCCCTCTCACGATCCCAGACTTCCCCGGACGCATGCCCAAGGCCCCCCCCGTCCAACTACACCGCCGCCTAAACCTCGCCACCCCCGGATGGATTTCCACTGGACTCTATGTCCCCCCCGGACGCATCGTTGGCATCAACATCCGCAACCTCGTAAAAGCTCCCCTACCCAAAATCCAAATCCAAATCGGCGCACACAGCGACCGCCTCTGGAAAAAACGACGATGGCGCAGAGATCCTGTCATCGTCAAGCGCTTCCCCCTCAAGGGCGCGACCAAGATTCTAAGCCGCTATGGAGGCCTGCTTTACCTACAAACGCAGCGCAAAGGATGGGTGTCCCCTTTCGCTGATTTCCGGGTGGAATTGCGAACTTTTGGGGCGGTGGAGGCGCCGCGTTTTGTCCTGGGAAAAACGAGCTTGGAGGCCTGGCAAAGGATGTTGGAGAGTCCCGCGCCTTGGGGGGAGATCGAAGGCAGGCGCATCATCTTCACGATGCAGACCCAAAAGCTGCGGAGGTTGAAGGACCCGCGGGTAGCCCTTGCGTTTTGGGACCAAGTCATCGATTTGTATGAAAAACTGGACCCCCAGCCCCCGCGCCCCCGCAAGCAGCGCGTCGTTTTTGACCGGCAAATCTCGGCCGGCGCTCTCCACTCGGGCTATCCCATCATGGGGCATCTGCAACATCAGGATCCGGTCGTAAACCCTGAAAACTACCTCCTGGATCAGGGCAAGCGCAAAGGACGCTTCTGGGGCCTTCTCCACGAACTCGGCCACAACTACCAGCAACGCGCCTGGACCTTCAACGGAACAGGAGAAGTCACCAACAATGTCTTCGTCCTTTATGCCAACGAGAAGCTCCTCGGCGCCCCCATCGCCGAGACCATCCAGCAGCGAAGACTTCAAAAGCAAAAAAAAACGTATTTTGCAAAAGGCAGTCCCTTTTCCAGATGGAAGAAAAGCCCCTTTCTCGCCCTCATGACCTACATCGAGCTCATCCAACACTATGGATGGAAAAGTCTGCACAAGGTCTATCAGGGCTATCGGGATCATCCTCTTCCCCACCGCACAAACGACCACCAAAAAATCCAGCAATACGTTTTGCGCTGGTGCCGGGTGACCGGCAAAAACCTGGCGCCCTTCTTCCTCTCTTGGGGCTGGCCCCTGGACGCTTCCACCACCAAGGCATGCGCCGACTTCCCCGCCCCCTCCAAAAAACACCGGAGATTCGAATGAACATCCTTCCGGCTCTCGAGACCCTCCGTGACGCAGTAGCCCGCCTACATTTCGGCCCCCCCATTACCCACATTTACAACCCCCTCGAGTACGCCTGGGAAGCCCATCGCCTTTACGTCAGCCGCTTCGCGAAAAAAGGGATCGATGCCCTCTGGATCGGCATGAACCCAGGCCCCTTCGGAATGGCACAAACGGGTGTCCCCTTCGGTGAAATCAACGCGGTTCGGATCTGGATGGGAATCGAAGCCCCCATCCAAAAACCTCCCCGCGAGCACCCCAAGCGCCCCGTCCAGGGATTTGCCTGCGAGCGCTCCGAGGTCAGTGGGCGCCGTCTTTGGGGCTGGGCACGCGACTATTTCGGCAAACCCGAAGCCTTTTTCCAAAAGTTCTTCGTCTACAACTATTGCCCCCTGAGCTTCATGGAAGAAAGCGGTCGCAATTTCACTCCCGACAAGCTCCCCGAACACGAACGTGCTCCCCTTTTCTCCCTCTGCGACCAAGCCCTGCGCCAAGTCGTCGAAGCCCTAAGGCCTTCCCTCGTCCTCGGCATCGGCACCTTCGCCGAAAAACGCGCAAAAGCCGCCTTGGGAACAAAGCCTCCCATCGCCCGCATCCTCCACCCCAGCCCCGCCAGCCCTGCCGCCAACCGCGGCTGGGCAGAAGCCGCAGAGAAAACCCTTCACCAACTCAAACTCCTCGACCCAGGCCAAGCAAGTTCCGTATGATCCCCTCCATGAATGTAAAAGACGCCATCCGTTCTCGCCGTTCCGTCAAATGCTTTGACCCCGAACATCGCCTCAACCAAGAAGAACTGCATGAACTCATCGAGGCCGGTATGCTCGCCCCAACCTCCTTCAACATGCAGAACTTCCACTTTGTCTTCTGCACCGACAAAGAAGTCCAAGCCAAACTCCGCCAAGCATCCTGGGACCAAGCGCAAGTCGAGGAAGCCTCCGTCACCATTGTCCTCGCCGGAAACTTAGAGGCCTACAAGAACACGGACCGCTACCTTCGCAACGCTCCCGAAGAGATCCGACAAATGTTCGGCAACATGATTCCCGGCTTCTACGGAAGCAATCCCGCCCTCAATCGCGACGAAGCCTGCCGATCCGTCTCCTTCGCCGGTCAAAACATGATGCTTCGTGCCAAAGAGATGGGCCTCGACTCCTGCCCCATGATCGGCTTCGATCCAACAAAGGTCAGCGAAATCCTCGGCCTCCCCGAGGACCACCCTCCTCTCCTCATGATCACCATCGGCAAAGCCCTCAAGCCCGCCCGCCCCCGCATGGGCCTCCTCTCCATCGAAGAAGTCGTTTCCGTCAACGCCTTCGGAAACCACCCCATCAGCGGCGAGATCCTTCCGGAGTAATCCTCCTTGAGCAATCTCAAGATTGAAAAGAGCTTGAAGGACTTTGCAAAAAGCGCATGGCAAAACCGGAACAAAAAGTTTCCTACAGAAATCCCCAAGCGGCGACTTTGCCGAGGGTGACGGTCTTCGGGAACGAGGTCACCTGCACCGGCATCCAGAAGAGAGGTTTCCCTTTAATCACCTTGAGCACTTCGGCCGGAATGGGGAGGGTCAATACATCTTTGCCGTATCTATTGAAAACGCCATTCCCGACCATGAACATCCCTCCGGAGGGATCCATCTCAAGGAGTCCTAAAACCCCTCCAATAGGAATCCCAAAGGGCAACTTCTTCGTTCCGAGAAAGAGCAGATAGAGTTCATTGACTTTTCCATAGGACTCGATGGAAATGTCCTTGGGGGAGATGTTCCGATAACTTTTGCAATGCGACCAGGGAAAGATCCCACTCTCATAAAGGGCGACATCGTCGATCAGGATCTTAAACCCAAGGGATGCACGCCGATTGGTATAGAATCGAATGGAGATCCGGTCATAATTGTTGGACGGAACGAAGGAAACTCCATACTCAAAAAGCCTTCCCGTGTTGCTCGCTCCATAGGAATGGGGATAAACCACCCCAATGGATTGTGAATAAGGCCTGGCCTTGGTCCCCAGAAAAACGTCCACATAGGAATAGTAGTACTTGGGAAGGGTGCCCGTGCCCATTCCATCAAAGCGCATGTAATAAGAAGTCCCCTTCTTCAAAATCACATTCTGCCGAAGGTAAAAAAGGTTGGAACTTGCGTCCGGAGTCACCGCAAAGGACTTGCTCAAAACACCGGTTCCATTGCAGTCGAAGTTCTCGAACCCCGCGTAGAACTTACCGCCACCATAGGTCCAAGCACCGATGCCTTTGTCGAAGCCCCCATCTTTGATCAGGTTCGTTTGAGCCCATCCTGCAGAGGTCAAAAAAAGGCCGGAGATAAGAATTGATTTGAGAATTGATTTCATTTCTGAACTCCTAGGTTTTGAGGGTAAGAGGCCACATGACCCCTCCAATGGCAAAGAGGGTCATCGGGCTTTGTTTGTCACAACAATTCATGGAAGATTTTGTTGTGACGAAATGCGATAAAGGTCCCTTTCTTAGATCCGGATCTTTATTCGCTTTTATTCGGTCTCTTTGAATTCCATTTCCAAAGAAACCTTGGCTAGGCCTCTTGACACAAGGTTTCGGACAGCCCCCTCTGTTTTTCCCAACAATGAAGAAATCTCCGCATAAGGAAGTTGCGCAATTCTTCGGAGAAGAATGGCTTCCTTCGTATCCTCGGGAAGCAAGGCAAAGGCTTTTTCAAAGCCTTCAAGTTCCTCTCGCCCCAAGGCTTCACGACTCGGAGTCAAAAGGCAGGGGTTTAACCATTCCAAACTTGGATCCCCTTCCATATCCCCGCCCACAGCAATCACCCGGTCCGGGTCCCTTTTGGCGCGCTTCCAGTATTTCCAACGATCCATCAGCTTATGCCAAGCATGCTGCACAAGCCAGGCGCGAAACTGGGGCTCTCCTCGGTATTCGAACTGAGAAAGGTCCCCCAGGACGTCGAGGCAAACAGACTGAACCAGATCCGAAACCGATTCGTGAGAGAGGATTTTTTTACCAGCCTTCAAACGAAAATAAGCACGCAGCATCGGGAGATGTCGCTCGAGAAGTTCCTCGATCGCGACAGAATCCCCGCGACTTGCATCAGCAACGAGTTCTTGGGAGGACCGGTCCACAGCCAAAATGCTATCTTCTTAAGAAAAGGCCCGCCAGGGGGTCCAAGGCCCCGGGGATCAGAAAATGAACGAAGAGAGAGAATGCCTGGAAGCTCTGCTGAGCAAAAGCATTGCCATTCTTGAGCAAAGCGACTCTTCGCGATCGGAAACGGATTTGAACCAGCTCCTCCATGGCCATCCGGAACTTGCTCCCAAAGTCCGAAAGGCTCTCGACCGACTCGGGCTCCTCGGCCTCGTGGGGCCACTTCCTGAAGAAGAGAACCTCCCCGATCGCCTCGGGGATTTCGAGCGAGGAAACCCCATTGGTGGCGGAGGAATGGGCCTTGTCTTCCGCGCTCGCCAAACGAGCCTGAATCGCGAAGTCGCCCTCAAACTCATCAGACCCGAGCAAGCTTTACTCCCCCGCGCACGCGAACGCTTCCGGCGCGAAGCCTCCACCGTGGCGGGGTTGAGCCACCCGGGAATCATCAAGGTCCATGCCTTCGGAGAGCAAAGGGGTGTCCCCTATATTGCCATGGATCTGATCCATGGTTGTACCCTTGCCGAAGCCCTTGAAATCCTCAAGGAAAAGCGACCTTGTGACCTCAAGGGATCCGACCTCTTCCGCGCTATCCAAGAGGGCACTCGGAAACGATTTCCCGAAGAGCCGGTTGGCAGCCCCACTCCAGGAATGTTTCAAGGCTCATGGATCCATGCCTGCATCTCCATCATCAAGCAGACAGGTAAAACCCTTGCCTACACCCATCGTCAAGGCCTCGTCCACCGGGATGTGAAGCCATCCAACATCATGTTGACCCCCGATGGACAAGTCCTTCTCTTTGACTTCGGCCTCATCAGCGCGGGCAATGACTCCACCCTGACGCGCTCTGGATCCCCACTCGGATCTCCCGCCTACATGGCGCCCGAGGTCCTGAAGGGAAAAGAAGCCGACGAAAGGGCAGACATCTACGGTCTCGGTATCTCGCTCTATGAGTTCCTCACTCTCAAGCGGCCCTACCGAGCGTCCAGCCTCGCCGGCCTCCAAGAAAACATCAAAAATGCCACCCCCCTCCCCCCGCGCAAAATCAATCCCAAGATCCCAAGGGACCTGGAAACCGTCTGCCTCCATGCGATGGACCCCGACCCCTTGCATCGCTATCCAAGTATGGATGCATACATCGAAGATTTGGAACGCCTTGAGCGCAACGAAACCATCCTCGCGAGAAGGCCCAGCTCCCTCCTGCGCCTCCAACGCTGGAGAAAGCGCCACCCTGCCCTCTCCACATCCCTGTTTTTCCTCGCCCTGATCGGAGTTGGGACACCCACCAGCCTCTGGCTCTCACAGCGCAGCGCCAACATCAAAGTGACCAAAGCCCGCGACCTAGCCGAAAAAAACCTGGAGATGGCCCTTTCCGCAGTCGAACAATTCCTAGCCTCCTGGGGACGGAATGAGGTTCAAGAAAACCCCATCCTGGAGGGTGTAGGAAAAGATCTCCTCAAACGTGGGGTGCAGCTCTATACCAATTACCTCAAGGAGACCGCTGGGGACCCCAGAGTCCTCGGCAGGCGCGGCAGGGCCGGAGTTGTCCTGGCCGACCTCTACCTGAGACAGGGTAAAATCGAAAAAGCCAAGACCACCCTCCAAAACGCCCTCGCCGCCTTCACCTCAATCCTCGATAAAACCAAGTGGAAACTTTCCGCCGCAAATGGAAGGATCGGCCTTGCCCGCATTCTGCGGATCCAGAATCAAGCAGGAGCAGCGAAAAGAGAAATAGGGCAAGCCATGGCCCTTTTGGCCCAATGCCCACCCTCCCGAGACGCCATGGTCATCCGCGGAAATTCCTACGCGGAACTTGGAGCCTTGGCTCTCAGTTCAGGTGAATCCCTCCTGGCGGAAAAGAACTACCAAGCCTATCTCCGGATCTTCGCCGAATTAGGAAAAAAGAACTCTCGGTTTAAAACCTCAGAGGGTCAAGCACTTCATCGTTTGGGCCTAGTCGCCACGCAACTCGGGAAGCGTACAGAAGCCACAAGCTACTTCGAAAAAGCCAAACGAATTTTTCAGAACCTGCGGAAGAAGAGCCCATGGAACTTGGTCAATCGCATCCTCCTCTCTGAAACCTTGGTTCATCTCGGCCAACTCGCTGGATGGGGGAAGGACAGCACAAAGGCAAAGCGAAACTTTGAAGAAGCCCGTCAAATCCTTTTGGGTCTCAAGGCCGACCTCCCACAAAACTTGGAACTCAAAGATCGGCTGGCCCGCCTCCTCTCCAAGGAAGCCTTTTATTTGAGCACGGCCGGGGAAGGCCAACTCGCCCAACAGCGCTTCCTGGAAGCCGACAAGGAATTCCAGGAAATGGGATCCTCCCTCCTAAAGAACCACCACTTCGCAGAAGACCTCCTCCTCCATCGTGCCCGCTACGGAAACCTGCTCATCCAAAAAGGGGACCTCAAAGGCGCCAACACACTTTTTGAGGGCACTCTAAAGTTTATCGATCCCCTTGCCCCCCAACGCAGCTTCCGGGAACGCAGCATCCTCTCAAAGATCCAAAACAGCTTCACGATCCTCCTCCGCAAACAGGGCAAACTGAAAGAAGCCGAAACCCTCGCCACCATGGTCCGGGACACAAGGCGCTCCCTCCTCCGGGATCACCCGACCGATCCAGGCCTCATGGCAGGTTTGGGCACAGCCCTCCACAACCTCGCCAACATCCGCCGCCAACGCGGGCACCCAGAGGATGCCATCTCCCTCCTGCGGAAGGCCATCAGCTGGAAGCGAAAGGCTCTAAAGGACACCCCTCAATCTCACGGCCGCGTCCACAGCTTGGGGATCTCCCTCCAGGACCTGGCCCTCGATCTCAGCAAAGCGGGTCTGTCGGATGAAGCCAAAAAAACCATCAAAGAGGCGATCTTGATGCATGAAAGAGCCGTTCAAATCCGCCCCAAGAACCCCAGGTACCGAAGATCACTTCACTCCGCTCAGCAACTCAAGAAGAAGATCGATCCATAGCCCCCTTGGCCCAAAACCCCTTGGCACCCCACGAATCGCGATACCCCCTGAACGGAGCTCTTCACAACCGAAGGACTCTCGAGAAAAAACGTCCGAGCCAAGGAGCGAGCCCGCAAACCTCCCCGCTATGCTCCCCTCATGCTCAAACAAGCCAAACAAGCCCTCCAAGCCCACTTCGGCTTCCAAGACTTCCGCGGCGTTCAAGAGCCCGCCATCCTCCGCTGCCTCCGGGGAGAAGACAGCCTCGTCCTCATGGCAACCGGAGAGGGAAAATCCCTCTGTTACCAACTCCCCGCCCTCATTCTCGATGGCCTCACCCTTGTGGTCAGCCCCCTGATCGCCCTGATGGAAGACCAAGTCCAAGCCCTTCGCAAGAAAGGCCTTCCCGCCACCTGCATCCACAGCCTCCTCACCCGCGACCAGCGCGAATCCCGCCTCCAAAGCGCCCTCAAAGGGGACAGCCATCTTCTTTATTTAACTCCTGAAAGATTCAGAGTTTCCGGCTTCATGGACCGCATCAAAGACACCAAGATCGCCCTCCTTGCCATCGACGAAGCCCACTGCGTCAGCCATTGGGGGCATGATTTTCGCCCCGACTACCGCCAGCTCGGTCAGATCCGCACAGCTCTCGGCTCCCCCCCCTGCATCGCCCTCACCGCCACCGCCACCCCAGACGTTCAAGAGGACATAAGGGAC
>JALSSW010000141.1 GCA_026984035.1 Planctomycetota bacterium | reverse complement strand
CCTTGGCCTCTTTGCGTTCAGCGCGGTCAAGGGTGTCCCCTTTATCTACTTCCAGTTCTGAGTCATGGCGAGCGGACCACAAGAAGGACACAAGGGCCTGCACGAAGTGGAGAAGGGCTCAACAGGGTCGGGGGCCGCAAAATGGCTGTCCCCTTCCTTGGGGGACCTCCCACTGAAAACGCTGCTGGGCTTGGCCCTGGGCTTCGGTCTGGGGCTGTCCCTCTTGTCGTTTTGGCGCAAGGATCCGACGAGCCGCATGCCGGAGCTGGGGGCGATCAGCCAGGTGATGGCAGGCCTCCAGGGGCTTCCACAGCAGCGGGCTCCGGGGGAGACGCGGGTCTTCGTCTTCGGGGCTTCGATGAGCTTCGGTCTTCCCTACCAACCTGAGGGGATGGCTTCTTGGGCTCGGGTGCTCGAGCAGGGGCTGCGCGAGGTCCTTCCCGGCAAGACGATCACGGTCCGCCCCATTGCCCAACCTGCCGTGGACGCGACGCAGCTCTCCAAGGTGGTCTCCTTTCTTCTGGGTTGGAATCCCACCCACGTCCTCTTCGTCCTGGGCCAAAACGAGTTTTTAAACCGCGTGGCCTATGGTGAAGAGTTGCTCCCCTCCCGGATCCCCGCCCGCGTCGGCATGCTCCTCAGCGATGGGGGCCGCGGCTTTTTCGAGGATCTTTTGGGAAGAGACTTTTTGAAGGCCAAGGGAGCCGGGGGCCAGGCGGGGGGATTCTTCCGCAGTCTGCGCAAGGCCCGCCCCGGCCGTCCCGCCATCGGGGGCCTCCCCGTGAGCGCGGCCGACCAAGCCCTCCTCGTTGCGCGCAGCCGCCGTGCCCTTGACCGCTGCCTCAAGGCCTGCCAGGCCGGCGGCCTCCCTCTGGTGGTCTGCCTCGCTCCCCAGTCCCTCGATGGCTTCCCCCCATGGCTGTCCCGGATCGGCCCGCCACCGCCCGAGGCTCCCTATGGGCCTGCCAAGGCCAGCTTCGCCACAGGCCGCCGCGCCCGCCGCGCCGGCAAAGCCAAGGAAGCCCTCGCCGCCTTCTGGCGTGCCCTGGACCTGGACCTCGCGCCCCTCCACCAGACCAGCGCCCTGCGCCGCATGGTCCGGGAATGGTGCACAACAAAGGCTGTCCCCTTCCTGGATCTGAGTGTGCCGCTGCAGGGCAGAGACGGCATCGCCGGGCCATCCCTCTTTTTGGACTACGCGCACGTGGACCTCGAGGGGCACCGGCGCATTGCCCGCTACGTGGCAGCCAAGCTTCAGGGGCGTTGGTGGCCGAAGCTCCCCGAGGATTGGCCTGACCGTTTTCGCGAACGGGCTATGGCCTGGCACCGGGACATGATCACGGATGTTTCCCGCAGGACGGCCCGCGCCCACCTCGCTAAAAACGTGGGGCGCTGGATGCTCGTCTTCGGCAATTTCGAAGACGCCCTGCCCTTCCTCGAAGTGGCGGTCCGCGGCCTTCCCGAGCACAAGGACCTCCAGGCTGACCTGGACTTCTGCCGCCGGGCGTTGGAGAAGCGGCGATGAAGGATTCGAAGAGCAAAGACATGCGGAAGGACAAGGCCGCGGAGAACCCGCCCGCCGAAGCAGTGTCGGGGGAACCCCTGGCAGGGGAACCCGGCGAAGGCCCCTTCCCCATGCGAACCATCCTGGGCATTCTTCTGGGCTTCTTGGCCGGCCTCTTCTTTTTCCACGCGGCCTATCCCGATCCCACGATCGAGCTGCCCTCGGTCGCCGTCCCTCCCGATCCCCTGCCGGCCCTCCAGGGCCTTGCCCCCAGACGCAAGCCCGGAGAGATCCGCATTTTTGTGGCCGGCGCGAGCATGACCGCAGGCTATCCTTACCAACCCCTGGGCTCTGCCAGCTATGCCACCCAGCTTGAGAAGGGTCTGCGCGCCTGCCTCCCCGGCCGCGAAATCCATGTCCGCCCCTCGGCCAAACCAGCCCTCGACAGCCCCCAGCTCCTGCGCATGGTCAAGAGGCTCGTCGCGATGGATCCAAGCCTCATCATTGTTACCCTTGGCTCCAACGAATACGCCAACCGCCTCTTCTCCGGACAGCGCCTGGTTCCCCGGGGGCTCGTCCCCAAGATCGCGGGCAGCTTTTCGCTGGGGCGGCGGTTTTGGTTTGCGGAAACGAGATCTTTGCAGCAAAGGGGAGGCGGCGCCGCCACAGAGGATGCCCTCAATGCCCTCATCAACAAGGTTCTCGAGGCCGCCCCGGGCAAGCCTGCCCTCGAAGGGCTTCCCTTCGATCCAGCTGAGCGCAGGTTTCTTTTGAAGCGTCTTCGTACTTCGATGCGAGAGATCGATCGCCTCTGCCGCAGGCGAAGCGTCCCCCTGCTTTTTTGCGTGGCCGTCTACGGCATCGACGGCTCCTGGCCCTGGGGGCTCTCCGAGGGCGTGGACCCCAAAGGAAGGCAGGTGATCGACGGCCTGGTCCTCCGCTTCCGCAGGGGCCTGCGCAGTCCCAGCTTCGAGGCCGAACTTGCAAAGGCCCTCCAGCGCTTCCCCAAGGCCGCGGTCCTCCACTACCTCTCCGGACAAGTCGCCAAGGAGAAGGGTGACCTGAAGACCGCCCGCAAAGCCCTTGAGCTGGCCCGCGATCTCGACACCGTTCCCATGCACCTCACCGGTCCCATCCAGAGGACCATCCTCGACCAAGCCCGCTCCCTGGGCCGCCCCGTCCTCGTCCTCGATGATGCCTTCGCTGCCAGCGAGAAGGATGGACTCCCCGGCCCTGCCCATTACCTGGATTACGGTCACCTGGACGCAGAGGGGCACGGCGCCCTCGCCCGCTTCCTTGCAAGCGAACTCACAGCCCGCTCCCTGCTCCCACCCCTGCCCAAAGATTGGCCGCGGCCTTTTGTCGCCGCTACGGCCCGTTGGCTGGACCAAAGCCTGGACCCTGTCAAGCGCCTCCAAGCACCGACCAACATGGCCTGGGCCGATGGCAACTTCGCCCTTCTCTTCGGGAACTTCAGGGAAGGCTTTGCTTACCTCAAGCGCGCCTTTGCGGGCAATCCTGACAACCCCGAATTCGCTCTACGCCTTTTGTTTTGCGCTGGGGCACTGGGCAAAAGGTTGGAGGCCTGGAGCAAGGGTGGGGAAAAAGCCAAGAGGGAGCGATTCCTGGATCTCTACAGACAGATGCGCGAAGCCCGAAGCGCGGGTAAGCTCGATGCCTTTCTTTTTGAGATCGCCGGCATGCGTTGAGCAGGGCCTCGCCCCTTGACCGGGTCTTCGATCCTTCTTTTGGATCCTTTTTCTGGATCCCTTTCCGGATTCTTTTTTCTGGAGCCGAGATGAGCTTTTCCTTGACGGGCTTCATCGCCCTCGCCGCTGTGTTGCTTCCCTTTCCTCAGGGTCCTTCCGGGGGCCAGAAACCGATGAAGAACCAAAGCAAGAACCACCTAAAAAACGAAACTTCCCCTTATCTCTTGGAACACGCGACCAACCCGGTGGATTGGTATCCCTGGGGTAAGGAGGCCTTCGAAAAAGCCAAGAAAGAAAAGAAGCCGATCTTTCTTTCGATTGGATACAGCGCCTGTCACTGGTGTCATGTGATGGAGCGGGAGAGTTTTGAAAACCCCAAGATCGCCAAGATGCTCAACGACTGGTTTGTTTCCATCAAGGTGGACCGCGAGGAACGCCCCGACATCGACGCGATCTACATGGCGGCCACGGTTCGGATGAACAAGGGCAGTGGAGGCTGGCCCATGTCCGTTTTTTTGACGACGGACCTCAAGCCCTTTTTTGCGGGAACCTATTTTCCGCCGACGGACAGGGGTGGCATGCCGGGCTTCGATCGCATTCTGACGCAGATTCACAAGCTTTGGACGGAGGATCGAAAGAAGCTGCTTGATGCGGGGGAGCAGGTGCAGAAGATGCTGCATGAGGAACTCGAGGGGGTCCGGGGAGGAGAGCTTCCGGGCAAGACAGATCTCGAGCGGGCGGTGCAGATTGCGAAGATGCGCTTTGATGCGACCTGGGGGGGCTTTGGTCAGGCGCCGACCTACGCGCCCAAGTTTCCGCATGCGACGGAGCTGACCGCCTTGCTTCGCTATGGAAAGCGCAGCCAAAACAAGGAGGCCCTTGAGATTGTGGAGCTGACTCTGCACAAGATGGCCGAGGGGGGAATGTATGACCAGATCGGCGGCGGCTTCCATCGCTATTCGGTGGATCGCCAGTGGCTGGCGCCTCATTTTGAAAAAATGCTCTATGACAATTCCCAGCTTGCCCTGCTCTATCTCGAAGCCTGGCAGGCCACGGGGGAGAAGGAGTTTCTTCGGATTGCGCGGGAGACTTTGGATTATGTCGCCCGTGAAATGCGGGGGAAGGAGGGTGGTTTCTTTTCGACCACCGACGCGGACAGCGAGGGCGAAGAAGGCAAATTCTTCCTCTGGACCGCGGAGGAGTTCAAGGAGGTTCTCGGGGACGATGCTGCCTTGATGATGCGCTTTTTCGGCGTGACCGAAGCTGGGAACTTCGAGGGTAAAAACATTCTGACCCGAAGGACGAGCCTCGAGGATTTTGCAAAGGCAAACCATATGAAGGTGGAGGCCTTGAAGGCCAAGGTCGAAGAAGCCAAACAGCTGCTCTATGCCCGGAGAGAAAAGCGCGTGCATCCCCATCTGGATGACAAGATTCTTTCCTCCTGGAACGGGCTCATGCTGCAGGCCTACGCCCGCGCGGCAGCCGTGCTGGGAGACGTAAACTACCTGGAGATTGCAAGGGCCAACGCGAAGTTCCTCCTGGAGACGATGCGGGACGATACGGGGCATCTCTATCGGACGCGGAGGCTGGGCCGCTCGAGGCTTCCAGGCTTTTTAGAGGACTACGCCTTTGTCGGGGCGGGCTTGATCGAACTTTATCAGGCCGATCCCAATCCTGAGTGGATTGCCGAAGCAATCAAACTCCAGGCCATCGTGGAGGATGAGTTTGTCGCCCCCGCGGGCAATGGTTATGCCTCGGTGAGCAAAAACCAGAAGGGTTTGATCGTTCGGGTGTCCAGCGCCCAGGAGAGCTCCCTTCCTTCGGATGTGGGGGTGGCGGCGATGAATGCATACCGCCTTGGGCTTTTGGCCGGCGATACGAAGTGGATCAACCGTGCCCATGACATTTTGCGAAGGCATTCGGGGGAGTTTCGGCACTACCCCAATGCCTATGGGCAACTCCTCATCCTGGTGGATTACTTGGACGCCGGGCCAAAGGAAGTGTATGTGGTCGGGGAAGCGGAGGATGCGGCGACGAAGGAGTTTTTAGAAAAGCTGCGTAAGGCCTGGCCTCCCTACCTGGTCTTTGCCTTTGCGGCTCCCAAGGATGTCGCAGCCTTGGCTAAGATCCTTCCCGCGGCCGAAGGGAAGGAAGCCATTGATGGAAAAAGCACGGCTTATGTCTGCACGGAAGGAGTCTGCAAGGCGCCGATCACAGACCCCAAAGAATTGAAAAAAGAATTGAAATGAAGGAAAGGAAGGGTCGCGATGAGACACCCTTCCAAAGGCTTTTGATCGGAAGGGGTTTGGCCGTCGTTTTTTGGCCGCGCTCGTTTTTAACGGTAGGGGTCTTTTGTGTTCAGATAGTTTTGGACATAAAGACGGACCCCCTCATCCACTTGGGTTAAGGGTTTGTCATAACCTGCGGCGAGCAACTTGCTCATGTCCGCCTGGGTGTAGTACTGGTATTTCCCCCGCAGGGCCTTTGGCATTTCGATGAAATCGATGTTCTCATCGCAGCCCAGAGTCTCGAAGATGGGGCGGATGAACTCGACGAAGGTTCGCGCTTGGCCCGAACCCAGGTTGAAGATGCCGTGGACCTCGGGATGGGCCAGCAGCCAGAGGGTGACATCCACGCAGTCGCCGACCCAGACAAAATCGCGTTTCTGCCCACCGTCCGGGTAGTCGGGATTGTAGGACTTGAAGAGGCGGGCGACTCCGTCGGTCTTGACTTCGTGGAAGACCTTGGCCGCGACGCTTTTCATCGAGCCCTTGTGGTATTCGTTGGGACCATAGACATTGAAAAACTTGAGGCCGGCCCATTGGGGTGGGAGGGGGAGACCTTCGGCCACGCGACGGGCGACCCAGCGGTCGAAGAGGAGCTTGCTCCAGCCATAAGGGTTTAGGGGGCGGAGTTGGGCCAAGGCCTCGGGGCTTTCGTCATCCTGGAAACCCCGCTCCCCACTCCCGTAGGTCGCAGCCGAAGATGCGTAGATCAGGGGAACTTCTTGCTCGGTGCAAAAGGTGAAGAGGTCCTTGGACAGGTTGAAGTTGTTCAAGATGATTTTGTCGACATCGGTTTCGGTGGTCGCGGAGATGGCGCCCATGTGCAGGATGGAGCTGAGTCCTTCAGCATGGGAGGAGAGCCAAGCGGGGAGGGCCTCGGGTGGCAGCCAGTCCTTGAGTTCTCGCTTGGAAAGGTTTTTCCATTTGTCCCCGGATCCGAGGACATCGCAGACAGCGACCTCCTCTCCTTTTTCTCGGAGGGAGGCGACAAGATTGGAACCGATAAAACCGGCACCGCCGGTAACGAGATGGAAACCCATCAGAGCACCCATTTGACGACGAGGAAGCCTCCGAGCAGGAGGACGACGAACAGGATTGAAAGCAGGTTGAAGCGCTTGTCGATAAAGCGCTGGGCGGCAGCACCGTAGCGGTGGACCAGCCAGGAGACCAGGAAGAATCGTCCGCCGCGACCGATGAGGGCGGCGATGGCAAACATGGGGAGGCTGACCTTGCACACACCGGCACTCACGGTGAAGAGCTTGAAGGGGATGGGGGTGAAACCTGCGGTGAAGACGATCCAGAAATTCCAGTCGGCGAAGAGGCCTTTGACGCGCTCAAAGCCATGGGGAGTGACGCCGGGGATCTTGAAGAAGACTTCTTGGATCCAAGGGACATTGCTCCAGAGAACATGGCCGATGTAGTAGCCGAGGAAGGCCCCTAGGACGGATGCGATCGTGCAGACCCATGCGTAAAACCGCCATTTGTTTCTGCGGGAAAGGGTCAGGGGAAGGAGGAGAACGTCGGGAGGGATGGGGAAGAAGCTGGACTCGGTAAAGGCGAGGATGCTGAGTGCGGGGGTACCATAGGGAGTCCAGGCCCAGTGCAAAACCCAGTCGTAGAGCCTGCGGACCATGCCCCTTTTTTTTGTGAGGGAGGGGGCCTCCGTGATGTCCAAGCCCTGGGAGGGAGATGTGGGTTCCGGTTCTTCTACCATCTTGTCTCTACCATCTTGCCTACAAGGTCTCTTTGGGCCTTGTTTCTACTGAGGTCTGTTTTTGTGTTGAGGGTTTGGCGGGGACTCTGGGCAGTTGTTCTACCCTGCGCTCGAGGGCGTGCACGTAGAGTTCGATGCAGCCTTCTTCTACTCTCATCGGAACCCTTGGGGTGTAGACAAGATTCCATCCTCCGGGATTTTCCAAAAATTCATGGATGCGCCCCCCGAGTTTGTAGGCAAGCCCCTTGATGGCCACTCCGTTTTGGATGGCGGTGAGGGCGATCCCGCGACCGTCGGGTCCAATGCGTTTCATCTGGCGGCCGATGCGGACCTCGGCTGCGTGAAACTTGGGGACGGGATTGCCTGCGCCGAAGGGGCGGAATCGGTCCAGCATGCTGAGTTCGGTGCGGTTCCAGTGATCGAGTCCGACGCTGGCGTCCACCCGAAGTGAGGGGCCGGCCAAGGGGGGGAGCTTGGAGGCGGCCTCTTCCAGGCGGTCTTGGAGCGCGGGGAGCTTGGCTTCTTCGATTTCGAGGCCGACCGCCTTGGCGTGACCCCCATAGCGGGACATGAGGTCTCCTGCGGCATCCAAGAGGTTTTTGAGGTTGGTTTCGCCGAAGCTGCGCCCGGATCCTCTGGCGCGGCCGTCCTGGGGGGCAAGGACGAGGGCGGGGCGGTGGAAGGTCTCCGAGAGGCGGGCGGCGATGATCCCGAGGATGCCGAGGTGCCAACTTGGATCCCAGACGAGAAGGACCCTGCGACTCTCGAGCTTGGGATCTTTTTGCAGTTTTTCGATGGCTTCTTGCACGGTTCTGCGCTCGATGGTCTGGCGCTGGCGATTGAGACCTTCGATTTTTTTGGCAAGGATGCGGGCTTCGCCGTAGGAGCGGGCGGTGAGCAGGTCGATCGCGAGGTCGGCCTGGCCCATGCGGCCGGCGGCGTTGATCCGGGGGCCGAGACGGAAGGAAACGTCCTCGGCTTCGAGACCGTAGCGCGGGCCGAGCACGTCGATGAGTGCGCGGAGGCCGGGATGGCGGGAGTGGAGGAGGGCCTTGAGTCCTTGGCGGACGAGGATGCGGTTTTCGCCGTGGAGGGGGACGACATCGGCGACGGTCCCGAGGGAGACCAGGGCGGAGGCTTCGACCATAAAACGCTGGAAATCATCGGAGAGGATCTTGCGTTTGGAAAAGCTTTGCGCCACCGCCCATGCCAGCTTGAAGGCGACACCCACTCCTGCGAGGTCGGGGAAGGGGTAGGTCGAATGGGCGAGTCTGGGGTTGAGGATGGTGTGAGCGGGGGCGATCTCAGGGCCTGTGGCGTGGTGGTCGGTGACGATCACATCGCAACCCATGGCTTGGGCCTTGCCGATGGCTTCGATCTCGGCCGTCCCGTTGTCCACCGAAACGCAGAGGGTGAAGCCGCCCTCCCGGATCCTTTGGAGGCTGGTTTCCGAAAAGGAGTAGCCTTCTTCCCGCGAAGGAATATGGATTTTTGGATCCGCCCCGCAGAGCTTGAAGAAGGAGTGGAGCAGGACGGTCCCTGTGAGGCCGTCCACATCGTAGTCCCCATGGATCAGGATCTTTTCGCGGTCGTAGAGGGCTTTGCGGACTCGGTCCACGGCCTCCTGCATCCCGTGGAATTTCCAAGGGTCTTGGAGGCCCCTTGGGTCGGCATCCAGCCAATCGCATGCTTCTTTGGGGTCGAAATGGCCTCGGTTCCAGAGGACTTCGGCCAGGACGGTCGAAAGGCCACAGCGCCTTGCGAGAGCTGCGACTTCATCCTGTGGGGCAGGTGGCGGAACAAGGATTTTGAGCATGCAGATCCGAGTCTAGCCGGGAGGCATGGAGAGCTCGAGAAATCCCCAGAAGCTTTTCAGGGAAAGTCCTTGGTCGATCCAGGGGTGTCCCGGGGGCGAGCATGGGGAATCCCGGGAGTGGCCCTTGGGCATCCCTTTGTTTCCCTGGGGTGTCCCGGGGGTTCTCCTTAGGACGGGGCATTTTCTGGAGAACGGTTTGGAGACAAGAAGGGAGACCAAAGGGGGCTCTTCCCCAAACGATTTCATGAATCCAAGGATTGGATCTCCTATGATTGGAAGCAATGACCCCTCCGAAACCGATCCAACTCCGCCATCTTCCCTCGATTGACCGGCTCCTCAAGCTACAAAAGGGTGTCCCCCATCGCTTGGCGGCGCGGGCGGCCAGGCTCTTGGTGGAGCGCTTGCGGGAGATCGGGATTGGGGAGGGAGGTTTCGAGGCAGGGGACGCAAGGCTCAGGGAGGCTTCTCTTGCGAAGGGCTTGCGGGAGATCCGGGAGGAGCTGAACACTCCCTACCATCGGCGGGTTCTCAACGCGACGGGGATCTTGCTGCACACGGGATTGGGGCGGGCACCCCTCTGCGATGCGGCCCAGGCGGCTTTGCAGGAGGTGGGGGGACAGGCTTTGGTCGAAGTGGACCCTGTGACGGGGGGGCGGGGGCGCCGCGAGCACGCTGTGCGCGACCTGCTCTGTGCGCTGACTGGGGCGGAGGACGCGCTGGTGGTCAACAACAACGCTGCGGCAACCCTCCTCGGCCTTCAAGTCATGGCGGAGGGCCGGGAAGTGCCGGTCTCCCGCGGGGAACTGGTCGAGATCGGCGGGGGCTTTCGGATGCCCGAGGTCATGCTCCAAGCCGGCTGCAAGCTGGTGGAGGTGGGGGCGACCAATCGGACCCGCCTCGCGGATTACGCCAAGGCCTTGGGTCCCGAGACAGGCTGCCTCCTGAAGGTCCACCCCAGCAACTACCGCATTGAGGGCTTCCACCAGGAGGTTCCGCTGTCGGAGCTTGTGGCCCTGGGGCAAAACAAGGGTGTCCCCGTTTTTGAGGATCTGGGTTCGGGCTTGCTCCTGGATGAGGCCTTGCCGCATGATGCGAGGGAGCCGTCGGTGCAGTCGTCGCTGCGGACG
>JALSSW010000140.1 GCA_026984035.1 Planctomycetota bacterium | reverse complement strand
ATGGATCTCCAAGACCTCTCCATCCTTGTCCGTAATCAAAATCTGAGGATGCATCTCACCCTTGTGCTCCATAATCTGCTTTCGGAGCACCTTGGATCCAGGATCCTTTTCGATCTTGAGGGTCCGTCCTTCGACAACATCCTCGAAATGAACAGTCCCCGATACTTCAGCCAAAATCGGAACAAAGTGAGGATCCCAACTACAGAGAGCATCTCCTTCTTTTACTTTTTGCCCCTCTTTGACCAAAAGACCAGATCCAATCGGGATCAAATAGCGCTCCAACTCCCGACCCTTGTCATCCAGGATTAAGATCTCGCCCTTTCGGTCCAGAGAAATCACCTGCCCGGAAGGGTTCTTGACAGCCCTCATACTGGTAAAGGCCACTGAACCGGCCCTACGGGCATGAACCTCACTTTCTTCCAGTGTTTTGGAGGCCGTCCCTCCAATATGGAAGGTTCGCATCGTCAATTGCGTTCCCGGCTCTCCGATGGATTGCGCAGCCATGATTCCTACTGCCTGCCCCACTTCCACCATTCGGCCGCGGCTCAGGTCCATTCCATAGCATTTCGAGCAAACCCCCATATCTGCTTCGCAGGTAAGAGGGCTGCGGACGAGAAGCTCGTCAAAGTGACAAGAATCATGGATCTGCTTCGCTTTTTCCGCGGTGACCAGCTCGCCTTGCTTGACGATGATCTCTCCTGTCATGGGATCCTCGATGGTGGTCAAACTCACCCGTCCTCGAACGGAATCCACAAAACTCAGAGCCACTTTATCCCCATGGTATTCGACCCCGCGCATGACTCCGGCAGGGGTCTTGCAGTCATGGGTTCGAACGATCACATTCTGGGCGACATCCGCCAGCTTCCTGGTCAGATAACCGGAGTCGGCTGTCTTAAGGGCGGTATCGGCCAATCCTTTTCGGGCACCGTGGGTAGAAGAGAAATATTCGAGGACCTTCAGACCTTCTCGGAAGTTCGCTCGAATCGGGGTTTCGATAATCTTCCCTGAGGGCCTTGCCATCAATCCTCGCATACCCGCAAGCTGACGGACCTGTTCGACCGAGCCACGGGCTTTACTGGCAACCATGCAGTGGATGGGGTTGAGGTAGAGCGGCTCCCTTCCGTTCAAAGCCCCGGTCTTCCCATGAGGATTCTTACCGCAGTCTTGCTCCAGAGTCCCCATCAACTCGGTAGCCACTTCATCTCGAGCCCTAGTCCAAGCGTCGATGACCTTGGAATAGCGTTCCCCATCGGTGATTTCACCGCGGCGATAAGCATCCCAGATTTCTTTCACCTCACCTTCCGCCTTTTTCATGATCATTTCACGAGAAGGAGGAACCGTGAGGTCACTTTTACCGAAGGAGACCCCAGCACGAGTACTCGCCTTGAATCCAAGCGCCTTAATCCGATCCAGAAGTTCCAATGTTGCAGAACGGCCAAGGATCAGATGACAATCCGCAATGATCCCTGACAAAGCCCGCTTATGAAGACTGAAGTTGTAGAAGGGCATGCCCTCTAAAAGGATGTCATTGAAGATCAAGCGACCGACGGTGGTCTCAACAAGCTGGGTCCCGTCCGAGATGAAACTCTCGCCTTTTTCATCCCGTATTTCACGCCCCTCTTCGAACTGAATCAGAACAGGTTCATGAGTCCGCAGTTTTCCCAAGGCGTAAGCAACCCAAGCCTCTGAAGGCATCAATCGCTTCGTCGCGTCCTCTACCTTGTCTTCCGGGAAGCGGAAGGTCAGATAGAAACAACCCAGAACGATGTCCTGACTCGGCGCAATGATCGGCCCACCATGGGCGGGGGAGAAAATATTATTGGTCGCCAAGACCAAGGTCGAAGCCTCAATTTGCGCCTCGTAAGAAAGCGGCAAATGCACCGCCATTTGATCCCCGTCGAAGTCCGCATTATATCCCTCGCAAACGAGGGGATGAACCCGGATAGCGTTCCCTTCCACAAGAACAGGCTCGAAAGCCTGGATCCCCATTCTGTGAAGAGTGGGGGCCCGGTTCAGGAGAACAGGATGCCCCTTGATCACCCCTTCAAGGATATTCCAGACCTCTTCCTCCTTCCGCTCAATCATCTTCTTCGCGGATTTAATCGTGTCGGCCAGACCTTTTTCCTTGAGCTTACGAATAATGAAAGGTTGGTAGAGCTCCAGGGCAATGACTTTGGGAAGGCCACATTGGTTCAGCCGAAGGTCCGGCCCCACAACGATCACGGAGCGAGCAGAATAGTCCACCCGCTTTCCAAGAAGGTTTTCACGGAAACGCCCCTGCTTTCCCTTGATCATGTCCGTCAAGGATTTCAATGGACGATTGCTGGAACCCAGAACGGGACGCCGACAGCGCCCATTATCAAAAAGGGCATCCACGGATTGCTGAAGCATCCGCTTTTCGTTCCGAATGATCACATCCGGAGCATTGAGATCCAGGAGCTTTTTCAAGCGGTTGTTCCGATTGATCAAGCGCCGATAAAGATCGTTCAAATCCGAGGTCGCAAAGTTCCCTGAATCCAGGAGAACCAGAGGACGCAGGTCCGGTGGGATAACCGGGATCACATCCAAAATCATCCATTCGGGCTGGTTGGGTGAATCCCGAAGCATCTCGACTGTCTTAAGTCGCTTAATCAGATCTTTGATTTTCTGGTTGGACCTGGTGTTCTTCAGCTCTTCTCGAAGGTCGAGGCTCACCTTGTCAAGATCCTGACGCTTTAAGATCTCCCTGATAGCTTCAGCCCCCATGCCCGCAGTGAAAGAAGCACCATGTTTTTCCCTCTCTTCCCGAAATTCTTCTTCCGTAAGGAGCTGGCACTCTTTCAGAGGGGTATCCCCAGGATCGATGACGACATAATCTTGGAAGTAAATCACCTTCTCCAGGGAAGATGTCTTCATTCCAAGCAGGTTTCCAATCCGAGACGGCATGGATTTGAAAAACCAAATATGGGCAACCGAAGCAGCCAGATTGATGTGCCCCATGCGTTCACGGCGAACCCTGCTATGGGTAATCATGACACCGCACTTATCGCAGATGATCCCCTTATGCTTGATTCCCTTGTACTTTCCGCAAGAGCATTCCCAATCCTTTTCAGGACCAAAAATCCTTTCACAGAAAAGCCCATCCTTTTCTGAACGATATGTGCGGTAGTTGATGGTTTCCGGCTTTTTCACCTCACCATAGGACCACTTCGATCGAATCACGTCCGGAGACGCAAGTTTGATCGAAACCGCAGCGAAGTCGTTGATCTTTTCATAGATGGTCTCTGCCATCGTTCCCTTCCCTATCCACCAAAGTGGATGATCAGAGTTCCTTCCTTGGGAGGTTCCAGGCATCTCCCACAAGAGAGGGCCGCACCTTCCAAAGAAAAATCCTGCTTGAACATATTCCGGAACACATTGAGGCGGCCTTACCGCCCAAGAATGCAACTGCGTGAATCTTGAAGAGAGAATCCCCAGGACCCCTCTCCATTTCGAAAAAACCCTTCCTAAGAGGCAAACAACTCTTCGGGAGTCCCCTTGCGATGAAGCTCGATATCCAAACCCAGACCTCTCAGTTCATGACAAAGGACACCAAACGAGACGGGTGTACCCGGCTCAAGGATATTCTCACCCTTGACCATCCCTTCGTAGATCTTGGTCCGACCATCAACATCGTCGGACTTGACGGTCAGAAGCTCTTGGAGAATCGAAGCAGCTCCATAGGCCTCAAGGGCCCAGACCTCCATCTCTCCGAATCGCTGGCCACCGAAGCGGGCCTTCCCGCCCAAGGGCTGCTGCGTAATCAGAGAGTAAGGGCCTGTCGCCCTCGCATGGACCTTGTCATCCACCAAGTGGTGAAGCTTCAAAATGTAGATGTAGCCAACGGTGACCTTCTGTTCGAAAGGTTCACCCGTCCGGCCATCATAAACAACCATCTTCCCCTCTTCCGGGAGACCTGCTCTGCGGAGCGCATCTTCGATTTCCAGCTCTTTTGCCCCATCAAAGATAGGAGTGACTGCACGGAAACCCAGTTTCTTCGCCGCAAATCCCAAATGGGTTTCGAGGATCTGCCCCACGTTCATCCGGGAAGGCACACCCAGTGGATTCAAAACGATATCCACAGGAGTCCCATCCTCGAGGAAGGGCATATCCTCTTGGGGAAGAATCCTCGAAATCACTCCTTTGTTCCCATGACGGCCAGCCATCTTGTCACCAACAGAAATCTTCCGCTTCGTGGCAACATAGACCTTGACCATCTCAAGAACACCAGGGGGAAGTTCATCCCCGCGAGAGAGACGGTTCACCCTTTTGTTTCTCTCTGCCTCTCTGGATTTGATTCGATCCGAGTAGTCCTTGATCAGCTCTTCGATCTTCTTGGAGATGGATTTCTTGCCCGAGGCTTCCGCCCCCGCCCGAATGAAGTCCCGAATCCTCTTAAGGTCGGAATACATCACATTTTCCGGAAGCTCCACAGCCTTACCGGTCCCGGGATCAATCACATCACCCCCAAGGATCTCCTTCGCTTCCTCGAGCATATAGCGCGTGGACTCTCTAAACTGCTCAAGAAAATCGAACTCGGCCTGTTTGATTTCTTGGAGATTCGCTTCGCGCTCAGCCTCGGTCAGATTGACCTTACGGGAGAATTTTTGGGCATCGATCACGATCCCATTCACTCCCGTCTGGACTTCGAGAGAGGCGTTTTTCACATCCTCTCCCGCCCGACCAAAGATCGCGTGGAGGAGCTTTTCTTCGGGAGTCAACTCACTTTTGGACTTGGGAGCGACCTTGCCGACGAGGAGAGATCCGGGGCGCACTCTTGTTCCCACTCGGACAATTCCATTCTCGTCCAAATGGGAGAGGGCCTTCTCGGAGACATTGGGAATGTCCCGGGTGAACTCTTCCCTGCCCAACTTTGTTTCGCGGATTTCGATTTCGAACTCATCGATGTGGATGGAGGTAAAGACATCGTCCTTCACCAAGCGCTCGTTCAACAAAATCGCATCTTCAAAGTTGTACCCATCCCAAGGCATGAAGGCCACGAGGAGATTCTTACCGAGAGCCAAGACTCCCTCTTCCATTGCAGGGCCATCCGCAAGGAGATCTCCAGCTTCAACCTTATCCCCCTCCTTCACGATCGGGCGTTGGTTCAGACAAGTCTTCTCATTCAGCTTTCGAAACTTCTTGAGAGTATAGGTCTCGTCACCCACGATTACTTTGTTGGCATCCGCATAGCGGACAACCCCCGGCCGCTTCGCACGGATCACCATCCCAGAGTTGCGAGCAACGCTATCCTCCATTCCGGTTCCAACCAGGGGCAGTTCGGTAGCAAGAAGGGGAACAGCTTGCCGCATCATGTTGGATCCCATCAGGGCACGGTTTGCATCATCGTGCTCCAAGAATGGGATCAAACTGGCTGAAACCCCGACGATCTGCATCGGAGAGACATCCATATAGGAAACTTCATCCCGGTGAACTTCAATGGGTTCCCCATCTCGACGTCCGAGAACAATTTCTTCAGCAAGACGAAGGTTTTCATCCACTCGGATGTCGGCCGGCACAAGAATGGCGTCGCGCTCTTGGTCCGCTCGGAGCCAAACGATTTCATCAGTAACCTTACCTTTTTTGATGATTCGGTAAGGCGTAACAAGGAAACCGTAGTGGTCCACCCTCGCAAAAATGGCCAGACTGGAAATCAAACCAATGTTGGTTCCTTCCGGTGTCTCGATGGGACAAAGCCTCCCATAGTGAGAGGTGTGCACGTCCCGAACATCAAAGCCTGCCCGCTTTCGATTGAGTCCACCGGGACCCAAGGCAGAGAGCCTCCTCTCATGGGCAAGTTGGGAAAGAGGATTGGTTTGGTCTACAACCTGGGATAGCTCTCCACGGGCGAAGAAATAATCAATCGCCGAAGAGAAGGTCTTGGAGTTGATCACATTGCGGGGAGTCACGCTTGTTTCCTGCGCATTCCCACTCTCCATGGACATCCTCTCCTGCGCAGTCCGACGAAGCTTGAGGAGCCCCTTACGGAACTCTTCCCCCGCCAGCTCCATAATCGTTCGGACTCGCCTATTGCCAAGGTGATCGATGTCATCAATCTCCCCAACTCCAGCCCGAAGTCCCAACAGGTAATGGACAGCATTGACAAAATCAGCGGGCTGTAGAGTCATCATTGACTCGTCAATATGCTGCCCAAATTTGCGGTTTAGCCGGAAGCGCCCAACATGCCCAAGCCGGTAACGGCTCACATCAAAGAACTTTTCGTTAAAAAGATCGCGAGCCTTTTCCAGGTTCGGAGGGTTCCCGGGACGAAGCCTTTGATAAAGCTTGAGCAAGGCATCCTCATGAGACCCTGTCATATCCTCTTTTAAGGAGTTGAGAATGATGGGGTCCTCGGGGTCACGCACCACTTCAACCTGGGAAATCTCCTCTTCGGCGACTTTCATCGCAACGTCTTCGGTGATCAAATCACCAGAAGGAACAATGACCTCGCCTGTCTGCAACTCAACGATGTCCCCAACAGCCCAGGTATTCGCCATCCTGTCGGCAAACTTTTGAATGGGTTCGGACTTCTTCCGCTTCAAGACCTCAATATGGTTGGGATAGAACTCATGTAAGATATCCCGGTCAGTGGAGTATTTAGGATCCATCGCCCGGAGAAGAGTCAGCGCTGAAAACTTACCGGACTGATCGATCCGGACCTGCACAGCGTCCTTCTTGCTCACACTGATCTCAATCCAACTGCCTCTCTCGGGAATAATCCAGCAGGAGTGGAGCTTCCGGTCCCCCATGATGGTTTCCATGGAAAAATCCACACCTGGAGAACGATGGAGCTGGCTCACAATGACCCTCTCGGAACCATTGATGATAAATTCCCCTCCACCAATCATCACGGGGATATCCCCCAGATAAACCTCTTCCTCAATCCCTTGGCCGCCGCCAATCAGACGGAGACGGATTTTGAAGGGATAGCCATAGGTCAGACGGAGCTTTCGGCACTCATCCTCTGTGTACCGAGGCTGGGCAAGCTCGTAGTCAAGGTATTCAAGCCGAAGGGAGCCATCATAGGATTCAATGGGGAAGGTCTCCTTGAGCTGAGCATGAAGCCCGATATCCTTCCGCTGCTGGGGAGGGACATCCATTTGGAGGAAATCCCCATAGGATTCGGTTTGGAGTCGAACGAGATCCGGGATCTCGATCGAAAACCGATAACGGCCATAGCGAATCGTTTCCATGTTCACCTATCCAAAACACAGAGGAAGGAGTCATTCACAAAAACTGTGAGCCCAACCCTCCCTGCTGCTTCTCATACCGAAAAAACCGAGTCAACCCCAAAGATCCAACCCATCAGCCAAGCGATGAAACCTCCATCGGCGTGAATTCACTTGGGTCCCCCATGGGAAAAGCAATACCCCAAGAAGAGAAAAGCTCCTATCCATCGCATCCAAAATAGAACCTAGCCCAAGGACTCCAAATCCCAGAGCTTTTAACACCTTCCGGCTCAACCCTCTTCCAGTACATATCCCGAACCGAGACTTCTCTGCTTTCTCCCTCAGGTCAAAACAACCTCGAGAAAAAGATTGAAAGAAATCTCGGCTACTTGACGAGATAAAACCGCTGATCCAAGAGTGAGAATCCAAGCCTGACCTAGGCCCTCTTCTGTTTTGCCCGCTCTGAGCTCAGCCTCCAATGAAGAGGGCAGAACCCAGAGAGAGGTTAAGCAAAAACAGAACCAAACAAAACAAGAAATTAAAAAAACTTTGACTTGCTTGGGTCCATTTCGCTTCAGCCCTTAAAAACCGATAAAGATAAACTGACTTTCCACCCCACACACCTCAGCTAAAAAAGAGAAAAGAGCGGGGAGGGGAGAACAGTTTTACTTCACCTCGATTTCAGCGCCTACAGCTTCCAACTTACTTTTCAGCTCTTCAGCCTCATCCTTGCTCACCCCTTCCTTAATGGGTTGGGGAGCGCTGTCCACGAGCGCCTTGGCTTCTTTCAATCCCAAGGAAGTGATTTCTCGAACAGCCTTAATCACCTTGATTCGCTCATTCCCACCACCCTTGAGGATGACATCGAAAGAGGTCTTCTCCTCTTCTTCTGCACCAGCGCCACCAGCAGGAGCAGCAACCACAGCAGCAGGAGCGGCCGCGGAAACACCCCAACGATCCTCAAGAGCCTTGACCAGCTTGGCAGCATTTCCAAGGGTCAAGGAATCCAACTTTTGAAAGATTTCCTCGAGGTCGGCGTCGAGCTCGACTGTGGCTTCCTTTGTTTCTTCAGACATCTTCAAACCTCCGGTAATAAAATTCTTTATCTTTGAATAGAAACGGGAAGGGCTCCCGCCCCGCACTCCTCCGGCAAAAAACAATCCACCCAAAGAAGCCCCGATGAACCCTTAAATCTTAGGAATTGTCCTCTCCGACGGAGTATTTTTCCTGAATGCAGCGCGCTAACCCTACAGGCAGAGCCTGAAGAACGGTCGCCAACCCACGCCCTGGCCCCTGGATCGCAGAAAGGAGCATGGACCTAAGAGTGTCCTTGTCAGGCAGATCAGCAAAAGCTTTTGCCTCCTCTCCCTGCAAAACCTCACCCTCGAGGACCCCTGCAATAAATTCCAAACTGCAACTCTTGTTCGCCTTGGCGAAATCTCGAATCACCTTCGCAGCGGTGATGGCACCTTCTTCTTTCGCAAAGACGACACCAATTTTTCCGGTCAGCTTGGGGAAGGATTCAAAACCCTCATCCCTCATGGCCAAAACCATCAGTCGATTTCGAATGACCTGAAACCGGAGCCCCTTTTCACGGAGTTGGTTACGGAGTTCGAAATCCTGGCTCATCTTGAGCTTATCGAAGCGAACGAAAACACAGGAATCCATGTTTTCGACGCCGGCTTCCAACTCTTTGAATGCGAGACGGTTGAAAAGATTAGGCATGACTATCCCCCTCCGAGACGGCGATGCGAATCCCAGGACTCATCGTAGAAGAGATCGCAGCCTTTACGACAAACTGGCCCTTGGCCTGAGCAGGCTTCAAGGACCGTAAATGCCCGACAAAAGCTTTTGCATTGTCAGCCAACTTCTCCACAGAGAAACTTCTCTTTCCGATCGGGATATGAACATTCGCTCCCGAATCCGTCCGGAACTCAACCTTGCCGGCCTTAAATTCAGCAACCGCCTTAGCAACATCGGGAGTCACGGTTCCCGCTTTTGGAGAAGGCATCTTCCCCTGGGGACCCAGGACCCGCCCCAAGCGGCCTACATATTTCATCATGTCCGGAGAAGCGATGGCTACATCAAAGTCCAACCAGCCTCCCTCGATCTTTTTTGCAAGGTCTGCGGAACCGACTTCGAATGCGCCTGCGGCTTTGGCCTGCTCTGCTTTTTCGCCCTCAGCAAAGGCAATCACGCGCATTTCCTTACCGATTCCATGGGGGAGGCTAAAGGCCCCACGAACAAGCTGATCGGTCTTTCGAGGATCGATCCCCAAACGAACAGCCAGCTCAACGGTTTCGTCAAACTTCGCCGAGGGGAGCGACAGCAGAAGCTCAAGCCCCTCGGAAAGCCCATAGGCCTTCATCCGATCGATGAGCTCCTTGGACTTTCGTAACCGCTTACTGTTGCTATAGTGAGGCCTGCGCCATTTCTTTTTTGCGCCTTCAACACTTTCAGCACCAGCGCCTCCCTTTTGGGGGTCTTTCTTTTCTGCAGCCACTTCAGCCCTCCACCCGGATTCCCATTGACCTTGCGGTCCCTTCGATCATTCGGATCGCAGCATCCGTGCTCGCGGCATTCAGATCTGCCTCCTTAATCTTTGCGATCTCCTCGCACTGCGCCCGGGTCACCGAAGCCACCACCTCTGATCCAGGATTATGGGCAGCCTTTTCGATCCCCGCAGCCTTCTTTAGAAGGACGGAGGCGGGGGGAGACTTCATAATGAAGCTAAACGTCCGATCCTTGTAGATCGAGATCTCGACAGGAATCACCATCCCCATCTGATCACGAGTCGCATCATTAAACTGCTTTACGAACTCGCCGATATTAATCCCATGAGGCCCTAAAGCTGTGCCGACAGGAGGCGCGGGTGTCGCCTGCCCAGCCGGACACTGGAGCTTTACAAAAGCCATAACTTCTTTCTTTGGTGCCATTACCTCTCCTTCGCGGTTCGAACGGGCAAAGCCCTCCCACGGCAGAAACTCAGATAA
>JALSSW010000139.1 GCA_026984035.1 Planctomycetota bacterium | reverse complement strand
TCCACGGGTTTTCTACGGGTTGTCCACGGGTGGCGGGGCCGAACCGTTCCTTCGGGACCCCTTTCTAGACGCCTTGTCCCGACCCTGAATCAAAGGCAAAACTTGGGATCGGCGCGGTCTCGGAAGGCCCCCTTTGGATCCGGACAGGAAGTCGATCGGATTTCGATTTCCCGCAGCTCCCCCCTTCGAAAAATCTGGAAGCGATGGTTTTGTCCCGCCCTTAGCCCGAGCTTTTCGACAAACGTCCCGAAGGGGATCGAAACCCTCCGCCCATCAATCCCGACGATTTCATCCGAGGGAAGCAGCTCTGCCTCCCAGGCGGGGCTCCCCCGGCGGACCTGTTGGATCCTGACCCGCCCCTCGGATTCTTTCAGCCCCATCCCCCACCAGGGACGCTGCTCCTCTCCCGCCTCGGGAACCCAATCGAGCCCCACATCTTCACACCATTCGGCCAGGGGAGGATCTTCCGTCCGCCCAATCAGTAGTTCCAACTCTTCCCCCAGGTCCCTCCCTGCATACTTCGAGCACAGTTCGAAGATAAGCGCTTCGGACTGTCCCGGCCCCTGATCGAGATAATCCTTCCAGAGCCCCTGCATCACCTGATCGAGAGAATGCTTCCCCCCCGAGGCGCCCTGGATCAAAACATCCAAGGCAAAGGCGGCGATCGCTCCCTTGAGGTAGTAGGAGACCGTGGAATTCACCGTATTTTCGTCCGAGCGATAAAGCCGGATCCAGGCATCAAAGGAAGCCTCCCTCAGGGTTTGCGCAAAACGCCCGGGAATCGTCCGAAGACGGTTCCATTGCCGCGAAAGGACAGATAAAAAATCCTTGCGATCCAGGATGCCGGCCTTGTAGAGAACACGGTCCTGGTAATAGGACGTAAAGCCTTCGGAGAGCCAGAGTCCACTTGTGTAATTTTCCTGGAAATAATCGTAGCTTTCCAAACCCAGGGGGCGAATGCGTTTCACATTCCAGGCGTGAAAATGCTCATGCGCATTCAACGAGAACAGCCGATGAAGGTCCTTTTCGGAGGAACAACTCCCCCGGGGATAATGCACCACAAAACTGTTCGCGTGTTCGAGCCCCCCGCTTCCCCCTTGGTCAAAGACGAAGAGACCGTGATATACAGGATAGGGCAATGCGCCGCCAAAGGTGTCCCGAGTCACGGGAACACATGCTTGGAGCGCAGAGCTGACTCGGTCCATCAAGGATTCTTCGGCCCCAAGAAAGGAAAGGATGTGAGGGACCCCATCGATTTCAAAGCGGCGCTCCTTGAGCCTTCCCATCAAAATGGGGCTGTCCAACAAGGTATCTACATCCTCCGCCAGAAAGCATCCTACCGCGTCTTCGGGACAGTCTTCGGGATGGGGAGGAAGGGGACAGGCAATCCGCCAATCCTCAGGACAACGGACTTCCAGCTTGAAGCGCGGCCCCAGCAATCCCCAAGGAAGAAGGAAGGTGGCGCAGGCGTTCAGGAGAACCAAAGCATCACTGGCATAATTGGTCCGGACCGACAGTTCTCCACAGTGCAGCCGGTAGGAAAGCCGGAGAGTTCCCTCTTTTTCGGGAGCCAGCATCCACTCGTTTTTTGAGACCTGGGCATAGGGAACAGGAGCTCCATCCAAATGGAACGAGAGGTCCATCAGATGCTTCGAAAATTCACGAATCAAGTACGAACCAGGAGTCCAGACAGGAAACAAAAAACGAAGGGTTTCCCCCGCCTCCACCCTAAGCTCCGCCGAGCAGGAAAGAGACTGATTCCCGGGTTCGCGGGCATCGATCGAAAGAGCCACTTCTCGTCTGTCTCGCCCCACCCCGCCTCCTTTCCTCAAAATTGGCACGCCCGGCAGGATTCGAACCTGCGACCTTTCGCTCCGGAGGCGAACGCTCTATCCAGCTGAGCTACGGGCGCTGACGCGGAGAGGATTCATAGCGAACCTGAGGAAGATTACAAGGATGGACCCGGAAGCCCCGGTCCTACCTAGGGGGTTCTGGGCCCAATCGCAGAGGGTTAAAATGAGGAGACCATGAAAACAAAGCTTCCTTACCTTCTCTATCCCCTTCTTCTTGCGACATCGACCCTGGCCCAGGGGATCCAAGTTAAGGTCGTCGCAGACACCACTCTACAAGTCAAGGCGAAAAACATCGTCAAGACCCTCCCCCCCCAAACAGATCTTTCCAAGGGGGTCCGACTCTCCGCAAAAGCCGATTCTTCGAACGTTGCGACTCTTCAAACCAGCTTTTCCCACAAGGCAGGCCAAACGGTTTTCCAGCTCTCGGAACAAGGTTCGGGCCAAGGCTTCTTCCAGCCCAATGTCCGAACGGGGAGGCATCGCATCCTTTTGACCTTCCAATCCAAAATCCCGGTTACGGGGCAACTCCACATCCAAATGTCCTGGAAGAAGACCCTGTTCAGTCACAGGGCAGGAGGAAACGACATCGTCCAAGTTGGATCCAGCACATTCAGGATCCTTCCTCCCTTTGCAAGCAAGGTCGACCAGGTCCTCCCCGTGACCATTGACGCAAAGGGCCTCCGCATCCTGAGCACTTCGGAGCAATGGGGTTCCAACAACCTGAATACGGGAACTTTTTGGTATGAATGCAAGCTGACCTTCACTCCCAAAATGCCCTGTTCTGTCCAAAGCTATGGCAAAGCCTGTGGTTCCAAACTCCAAGGCACTGCCTACCCCACAAGGGAAATCGCTTTGCAGCTCAGCCAGGGCTTTCCCAAGGCCGGGGGCCTTCTGGTGCTGGGTTTCACCAGGCAGGCCTTCACGATTCCCAAAACTCCCTGCCTTCTCCTGACCAAAATTGCCTACCTCGGGGCCTTTTTGACGGATGCGCAGGGGTCCTCCGCCTGGATTCTCCCCCTTCCACCCGGAATCGCCTTAAAGTTTCAGGTCCAAGCCGCGACCTTTGCCTATCAGGGTTCTCAACTCCTTCTGCGAACGACCCAGGGCCTTGAGATCAGCTGTCTCCCCTAGAAACTCCTTTTCCAAAACCACCTCTCTCTATCCAGGCCTTGGAAGCTGTTTGAAAAGTTGTAGTATCCAGGAACCTCTCGAAAGTCCGTCCCATCCCGCCCGCCTCGTAGGGCCTGTCGCAGAAATTTTTCTTAGAACAGAATTTTGGAGAACATCGCATGACCTCAGATCAACCATTGGACCGTCGGAGTTTCGTAAAAAAAGCAAGCGTCACAGCAATCAGCTTTGCCGTAGGTGCGAGCCTTTGGAGCTGCAACAAAAAAGATGAAGCCCCCAAGGAAAACTCAGGACCTGGCTCCATGCCCTCAAACATGAAGGCCACCAAGCTTTCTCCAGCGGAAACCTCGGCCATGGTGTCCAAATTCGAAGCAGCCGGAGTGATGACCATGGAACATCCCGGTAAATGGAAGGGCAAGGAAGGTTCCCACATCCCTCAGGTCACCATGCACAAAGGGGAGGGAGCCATCACCCTCTTCACCAAGCATCCCATGTCCCCCAAGCATTGGATCACCGCGCACTACCTCAAGGACCAAGACGGAAAACTCATCGGTTTCCAGCTTTATGAGGGGACCGACAAAGAGGCAAGGCATCGTTTCATGATTCCCAAGGGAACCACGAGGATCACGGCCTATTCCCATTGCAACAAACATGGAGATTGGAAAGCCGCCGATCAAAAAACCGGTTAACAAAGCCCTTTTTGGATGACCTCTTCTTTCCAAGGACCCGTATTCCCTCGGGCCCTTGCCAAACCCTCCCCTCTCACGGAAGATTCTGAGGGGGCTTTCTCCCAAATCCCCCCCTTCCCTCCTCTTCTCCCATCCTTCATTCCGCAGCTTCCCTTCCACTCCCAAGAGGCCACATATGAATCCGAACCGACTCCTACCCTCCGTCCTGCTTCTTTGCGCAGGGCTCTCCGCCCAAGTCACCTCCACCGGCATCACAAAGTCCATCATCGGAGACACGGCGCGCACTGGGAAAAACACAAGCTACCGCTTTGTCCCGGCGAACAGTTTTATCGGCCCCTTTTTCGCCTTGCGGGCCGCAACCCCCGGGACGCAGATCTCCACAGGCATCACCCACATGACCCAAAAGGGACAGGTGAGGATCCGCATCTTCGAAAACGCGAAAGTGAACTCGCTTTCCAAAACCTCCAGCGCCGAAGCTCGAACCAGCAAGGGCGCCGCCTTTCCCACCCAACCCCACATCTTTGCCTTTCAACTCAAGGCTCCCACAGCTGTGAAGGGAACCCTAACCCTCTCCCTCGGGGGAACAGGCACCAAAAATGCGACGGCCTTCGCCTCTCTGAAGTTCGGCTCCACCCTCCTCAGCTGGACCCTTGGAAAGCCCAACATCCAAAAATCCTTCCCGGTCACCATCTCTAGCACGGGTCTCACCATCACCTCCACCGCCTTTGCCCGCGCCCTGGCCCAGGGTCAAAGTTCCGCCTCCTTCAATTTCCACACCTCCATCAGCTTCGACCCCGGCCCTGTCCCCAAATGCCGCATCGTCCCCTATGGAAGAAGTTGCTCCGGTCTCACCGGCCAGGCCAAAACAAACAAGGGGGGAACCCTCCTCACCCTCTCCAGTGTAAGAAACCCCCTCAAGGCCCTCGGCTTCACCATCGCCGGCTTCAAACAAATTTCCATTCCCCTCACCGGCGGCCCCTGCCTCCTCCTCAGCGACATCCAGATCCTGGGGTCGCCTTTTTTCACCGACAAGGCCGGGGCAGCCACACATCAATTGCAGGTCCCCCTCGGCCTCAAGATTTCCTTCAACCTCCAAGACCTTGTTCTGAGACCCGTCAGCAAGCTCAGTCTCAGTTCCACAAACGGCCTTACGGTCATCTGCCGCTGAAAGCGGGAACAATCTGAATCAAGGGATCCGGCATTGCGGAGAAGAGAAAAACCGAACGGTTTTTCTCAAAAAATCGCATCTTTTTTTCTTGGACCTTCCTTCAAAAAGAGTCCCCCGAAAAAGATCCATTGGGTTAAGCTAAAAAGGCCTCGCTTCCATGGCCGGCACTACGAATCGTCCGGAGCAATACGACGATTCCAGAGCAAATGGTCCCCGGCAAAGCGATCCGGCCCCCGAGCTTCTCCACCTTTGAAACCTCTCCCTCTGCTCCCCAATGCCCAATCCGCAACTCAAGACATCTCTCCTTCTCCAAGACTGGCGAAACGGGAATCCCAAAGCCCTCGATCAGCTCCTCAGCGAGCATCTCCCCTGGCTCTGCCGGAAGGCGCGGGGAAGGTTGACACCCGCCCTCCGCTCCAAGGACAACACCATGTTCTATGTGCAAGAAGCCATCCTTGCCTTCTTGCAGGACGCCCCCAGGTTCCAAATCGAAAACGGCAAGCTCTTCCGTGCCCTCCTCGGCGGCAAGACAGCCGATGCCATGCGGATGTTTTTCAACCGCAGCCTGAACAAACTGAGTGAGATTAAGCGCAAGCTTCAGCAGGGGCAGCTGCGCTCGGTTCTACATGCAGGAGACGCCCTAAGGAATGGATGAGCAGAAACCCCAGGGGGGGACCTCGACTCAGGTCCAAATTTCTGACCGCTCTCCACACCCAAACCGGAACCACCCACTTTTTCCGAAACGCAGGCGGCCCCAAAACAGATGGAGCCCCCTCCCTCGCCATCACAGTCCAAGGCCACCCCATCATGGTCGGCCGCATCAGCTCCCCAGGAATCCTCGGCGACGGCGAAGCCCAACAAACCACCATCCTCCTCGAAGGCCTCTTCGTGATGCAGGTCCGTTGAGGTTCAGGGCTTTTCAAAAACTTCAAACGCACCCTTCGAGGATGTTCAGCGCTTGTCAATCTTGCTTCTGGAACAAGGCCATCATCTCAAGGGCATACCAACTCAGGTAGATCCGAGTGGCTTCTTTTTTACCCTGGCTGTACGTCGGATGGAGATTGGGGAGCAAAGAATCAATGAGGGATGGAAGCTTGGGAGGGAGAGGATTCTGTTGGATGCGTTCCCACCATTCGCCTCCGGGATCTTTGGCGACTCCGCTCATCCCTTGCTTGATCCAAGAGGGGTCGTTGATCGGAAGGAGGGGAATCCGAAGTTTTTGGAATTCTGGGTGATTCTATAAGAAAGAGGTGAAGGTTTTGTACGCGAAAATGATCCTGGGTTGGAGGATCTCGATTTCGGGGAGAACATAGAGGTCCAAGGTCCTTGCGATATAGGCCTGGAGGTTTTGGGCTCCCAGGAGCTTCTCTGCGGCCGGCCCGATTGTGTTGATATTTTTCCCCTCTTTCATCAACGATTGTTTGAAGAAATTCGTGGCAGCAATTTTCTGGGTGATTTCATCCAGGTTGCTGGAGGAAGCCGAATTCTGGATCTCCAGCCAAAGGGCCGCCAGAGCTGGAAAGATCCCCTCCTCCAAGGGGGCAATAGGAATCTCAGAAAAACGAATTTCTTCGGGCTGAAAGACGGGGTTGGATCTTCCCCCGATTGCTTCCAAACAAAAGGATCAGACCTAGGAACCAAACCGTAGAAGCCGTGTAAAAAGATCGATTTGGCTTTCAAGGGTTGGCAATAGTAAGAAACTGGCCAAAGCCGATTCTCCCTTATGAACAGCGGTTCCAACTCAACAAAGATGCCAGAAGGCGCCATGAGCTTGCACCCAAACCCCTAAAACGTATTATCATGCAATAAAGCTTCCTTTTCACCTTTCTTCTGCCCGCTCTTGAATCCTTGGACCTACATAGGTTCTTCAAGAGTGCTATTTCCTCTCTTCTTCTCTTTCTGTTCACTGCGGGTTCCTGGATCAAAAAAGGAACCTTTGTTTTTTACCAAGGAAATCCATCAATGCGCCTTTCTGCATCAAGTTTCACCTGCAAATTGGGCCTTCCCCTTCTCCTTTCCCTGAGTTTTCCGCTCAGGACTGGAACGGGCCAAGTTCCCAAACTCGTCAAAGATCTCAGTCCCGGTTTTATCGGGGTTAGTTCGACTCCCCATAATTTTGTCCGGCTTGGCCGTATCGCCATTTTCGTCGCAACCACTCCGGATACAGGCACAGAAATTTGGCGAAGTGATGGAACTGCAACGGGCACCTTTCCTCTCGAAGTCGTTTCAGGTCCCTTGAGCTCCTTCCCCTCTGATCTTGTTGTCGCGGGCAAAAAGGTTTTCTTTAAAGCCAACACGCCTTCAACCGGCAACGAACTCTTCGTCACCGATGGAACAATCAAGGGAACGAAAATTGTAAAAGACATTGTTCCAGGGAGAGGTCACTCGAGTCCACAGCGGCTGGTTCCCTCTGCAAACCGTGTCTTTTTCATCGCGAGAAATGGAACACGCACTTTCGTTTTTGTCAGCGACGGAACCGCAGCCGGAACCCGAGCCTTGGTTCCGGGGTTTTATTACCAAGCCATTGGCTTTGGTGGAAAATTGATCTTCAGCATGTCAACGACCACGAATGGCATAGAGCCTTGGATCAGCGATGGAACGGTCACTGGTACCAAAATGCTCAAAGACATCATTCCCGGGGTGGGTAGTGGGATGCCGACGAAACCCACCTATTCAATGAATATGGCTGCAAGCGCAACCCAAGTCTTTTTTATGGCGCGCGACCTCAATCATGGATTCGAGCTTTGGAAAACCGATGGCACCCCTTCGGGAACAAAAATGGTCAAAGACCTCGTTCCCGGTCGGGGAAATGCTCTCAGTGCTCCTTATCTGACGGTTCTGGGCAACAAGGTTCTCTTCAGCGCAGCTTCTAAACTCTATGTCAGTGACGGAACGGGCCCAGGCACGACCGCTCTCCTTCAAACCGGCTTTTACCATCCGGAAGCCATCCAAGGAAAAGTCTATTTCTTCCGCAATAATGGAGGAAAATACGAAGTGGCTCAGACGGATGGAACTGCAGCTGGTACGAAAACAATCGCAATCCTCCCCCCAAAGACATCGGCTCTTCCCTTCTTCAAGGAAAATCCCTTCCCACTTCATCAAGCATTGATCCAAGGTTCCGGCAATTCCATTTACTTCGAGGCCCGCTTCCAGCCAAGTCAATTCGTCTTGGACCACCAACTCTTCCGTGTCGGGGCAAGTCCTCAAAAGCCGGTTTTCCTCCTGAAGGGACTCGCACCCTCCAACAACTTCAATTTGACAAAAGCTTTCATCGGTCTTCCCGGAATCGTGCTGGCCTCTTCCGATGGCGGTAAAAAGGGAACGGGAAGCCATGGGATTGAGCTTTGGAAGACCTCTGGAAGCCAGCAAACTACAGCCCTGCTAAAAAATCTGGCCCCCGACCGCGGCCTGAGTTCTCTGCTTCGGGAATTAACCGACCAGCACAAAGGGATCTTATTTCAAGGAAGCGCACCCGACCCATCCAACCCCTTTTTCCACCGGGGCAATGAACTTTATCATTCAGATGGAAGCAGTCAGGGAACAGGCCTTCTCCGCGATATTGCCACAGGACGCTCTTCATCCGTCCCACATAATTTCAGTTGGATTGAAAATAAAACCTTCTTTTCCGCAAAGCGACTGCACGGGTTCGAACTTTTTGTCTCGGATGGGACCAGCTCTGGGACCTTTGAGGTTAAGGATATTACTCCTGGTCCAGGGAGTTCGAATCCAAGCAAAGCTGTGGATTACAAGGGAACAGCATACTTCGCAGCAGGCGGATTCTTTGATCCCAATGGGCGGGAGTTATGGAAGAGTGACGGCACCTCCGGGGGAACAAGTCTAGTCAAAGACCTCTTCCCTGGCAGAGGTTCTGCAAATCCGGATTTCCTGACCGTATTTGGGGGACGACTCTATTTTGTTGCCAACGATAAAATCCATGGAACCGAACTCTTCTCAACCGATGGGACAGCGGCCGGCACCATACTCGTCAAGGACATCGAACCTGGATCCGGGGGATCCTACCCAAGGAACCTTACGGTCGTTGGAAAGACTCTGTTTTTCAGTGCTGCCACGCGGACTGCAGGGCGCGAACTCTGGAAAACGGATGGCACTTCGGCCGGGACCCAGATGGTCAAAGACCTAGGGGCAGGTGGGCTCTCAGGAGTCTCAACAAGTTTGTTCGACCGAATGGTCGCATTTGGTGGCGAGGTCTTTTTTGTCGGCCGGTTAGGCAGGCAGCTTTACAAAAGCGATGGGACCTCAGCCGGCACGACCGGGTTACTCCCAACCTTTGGCGTCCGCTATCCCCGTAACCTAGTCGCCTCCAGGAAAGGCATCTTCTTCACGCTCACAGATAGCCATGGGATAGAACCCTGGTTCACCAAGGGAACTCCGTCAACAACGATTCTCCTCAAAGACATTAACCCCGGATCCAAAAGCTCAATCGTGAATCAGGTGAACCAACCGGTGTTCGTCCTCAGCGATAGTGGACGCAGAATTTGGTTCCAAGCCAATGACGGAATCCACGGAAATGAACTCTGGGAGACCGACGGCACCCCGGCGGGCACAAAGATGGTCGCAGACATCAACAAAGGTGGAGCCTCCTCTTTGCCTCAGGGGTTTGTCCTCTCCGGTGGACAAGTTTATATGGTTGCGGACAATGGCCTCTCGGGGCAAGAGTTGTTCCGCGCCTTTGGAGGGGCCACGGCCAAGTCCTTTGGACATTCCTGTTCACAAGAAACCTTTGGTCCCACACTTCACTCAGACGACCCCATTTTGGGCTCCGGAGTCCATCTCTTTGGCGAGAATGCTGGAGGCCATGTTGCCGTTTTTCTCCTGGCTCCTTTACCCATTCGTATCCTTGGAATTCAAAAAGGCTGTAGCCTCTACCTTGGATCCGGGTTCCTCCTGCTTGACTCCTTCGGCATCCCTCCCAACGGAGCATGGGCACGGAATCTACCAATCCCCAACAATCCCTCCCTCCTAGGAAACTCAGCTCTCTTCCAGGCTGCATTTATTAAAGTAGGAGCAGCTCCTCATGTGGACCTGAGCCAAGGAATCGAATGGACCTTGGGTCGATAGTGGCCCACCATAATCAGGACGAAAGAGGGTGAACCTTCCAAGGAGAACCCATCTTTCGTCCTGAAGGCTTTGCCGGAAAGATTTTCAGGCCCTTGAGCAGTTTTTCCTCGGGAAACACTTCTCCCTTTGCCCTAAGCAAAGGCCAATGCTTTTGCCCGATAAACCAAGCTTCCCAACTTTTTGCAGCCCATGAGTGGAATCGAGAACTCATAGATTCTATACTTCGCCATTTGCCGAAATATAGAAAAACCAATGAAAGAGTTTCTCGCCATCACAAAGGCCCTTTCGGATGAAGGACGAGTGCGCCTTCTCCTTGCCCTTCGGGGGAGGGAACTCTGCGTCTGTCAG
>JALSSW010000138.1 GCA_026984035.1 Planctomycetota bacterium | reverse complement strand
CATCAGCATCCTACTGATAGTTCCTCGAATGGCGATTGAATCCCCTGGGAGAGGAATCCAAGCGAAACGTGGAGGAAAGGTCGTCAAGGTTGAATCTACCCAGGTCGTTGTTGATGAGGTGACTCCCGCCGGGAAAAAAGTGGGACCGAGAACCTACAAACTGATTCCCAGGCCCAAAAAGATCCTTGGGCTGAACGAAACAGAGAAAGAGAAAAAGGTTTTGATCTTTCCTACAAGCCAAATGTGGCAAGTTCCCCGTGTCAAGGAGGGTATGGATATCAAAAAGAAAACCCTGATTGCGAAGGGTCGGACCCGCATCTTTTTTCAAGCCAATCTTTGGGTCTTTGTGATCCTTGTGGTCCTCTTAGGCTCCATTTGGGGCATTGGAAAAGCGGCTGTCTACAAGCACATTCCCGACTACTTTCCTGAGGACGTCGGAGTGGTAGGTGGAATGGTGGGAGTCCTGGGGGGCCTGGGCGGGTTTTTCTGTCCTCTGATCTTCGGGTATCTGCTGAGCTGGACGGGTCTTTGGACCACTTGCTGGGTTGTGATGGGAGCACTCTCTGCCATCAGCTTGATCTGGATGCATCACGTGATTCGGAAGATGACGAAGGCAAAAGCCCCTGGGATTGCCCATGACTTTGAGACGGGGAGAGCCTCTTGAATCTGAGGATGGAAGCACATTTGGGAGATGCCTCTCCAGGTACTTTTGGTGACTGGGGAACCCCGAGATCAATAAGGAGAACTTGATGGGACAAGATCTGAAGAATTGGGACCCCGAAAACAAGGAGCAGTGGGAGTCCTTCGGCAAAAAGATTGCAAATCGAAACCTCTGGATTTCGATCCCTTGCCTTCTTTGCGGTTTTGCGGTTTGGCTCTACTGGGGGACCATTACGGTTCAGATGGTGAACCTCAAGTTTCCCATCCCCAAGGGAGAACTCTTCACCCTGATGGGGATCGCCGGTTTGTCGGGAGCCACTCTAAGGATCCCTTCCACTTTCTTGATCCGAATGGCCGGGGGGAGGAATACGATTTTCCTCACAACTGCCCTTCTCATTCTGCCGGCTCTTGGGACGGGGTTCTTGTTGAATGATATCAATACCCCCCTTTGGAAGTTCCAAATCATGGCCTTACTCAGTGGATTCGGGGGTGGGAACTTCGCCTCTTCGATGTCCAACATCAGTTACTTTTTTCCGAAGAGAATTCAAGGCTATGGCCTTGGAATGAACGCCGGGCTTGGCAACTTCGGGGTCACTACGATGCAGATCCTGATCCCCTTTGTGATGACCATTGCCCTATTCGGCTCCACTGCCATGGTCTTGAAAGTTACCTCCGGGACTCTGATCGGGAAGATCCCTGCTGGGACCGAAACCTATATTGCTAATGCGGGCTTTATTTGGGTGGTGATCCTGATCCCCTTGGTCATTGCGGCCTGGTTCGGGATGAACAATATCGTGGACGAGCATGTTTCTCCCAACATCGGGGGAACGATGGCCGCCTTCGGAAAAATCTTGGGGATGCTCCTGATCGGTCTGGTGACTGCATCGATCGGGCTTCTCTTTTATCTACCTGTCACCAAGGGGGGAATCTCCTTAGGTTGGTCTGTGAACCGCTGGATTGTTCTGCCCCTCGTGGTGATTGTGACGGTTTATGCTTTGAAGATCTTTACCCCCGGGTCCATAAAAAGCAGTTTGGATCGCCAGTACAAAATCTTCAAAAACAAGCACACTTGGGCCATGACGGTCATCTACACGATGACCTTCGGTTCCTTTATCGGTTTTGCCGCATCCTTCGGTTTGGCCATCAAGCTCATCTTTGGGTTCAAACACATGATGGTGGACGGCAAGATGCTGCACGATATCGCCAATCCCGAGGGTCCCAGCGCCCTTATGTGGGCTTGGACCGGTCCTTTTATCGGGGCCTTGATTCGACCTGTTGGGGGAGTCATTGCCGATAAGGTGGGGGGCGCTTTGGTGACCCAAATCATCTCGGCCGTGATGGTGCTCAGTTCGGTGGGAGTCGCTTATTTCATGCACCAGGCCTATGGCTCGGCGACTCCGCAGGATTACTTTGTCCCCTTCTTGATCCTCTTCTTGATCCTCTTCACGGCCACCGGTATCGGCAATGGTTCTACCTTCCGAACGATTGCCATGGTCTTTGACAAGGAACAAGCTGGGCCTGTTCTCGGTTGGACCTCGGCGATTGCGGCCTATGGGGCCTTCATTATCCCCATCGAGTTCAAGGGGCAGATCAAGGCGACAACTCCCGAATATGCCCTCTATGGCTTCGCGGCCTTCTATTTGGTCTGCATCATCATCAATTGGTGGTTCTACCTGAGAAAGAACGCTTACGTGAAAAACCCCTAGTTCTGTGATCTTGGGAACAGAAGACCACAACGAAAGCCGGCAAGCCCGAGGGGAGGAGGAAAAGCCTTAACTCGGGAGCCTTGGTTTACAGGGCGGAGGTTTCAAGCGAGCGGGGTCCCAATCTGCTATCCTTTGGGTTTTCCTTTCTTCTTCCCTTCGAATCTATGAAACCCGCTCTCCTTCCTCTTTTGACTCTTGGCCTGCTGTCCTCTCTTGCTCCAAGTCAGTTTAAGCTTGTGCAGGTCACAAAAAACCTGGACTTTCCCACTTGCCTCGCTCCTGCTCCGGACGGACGGATTTTTGTCACGGAGCGACTTTCGGGGGCGATCCGGATCTTCGATACCAAGACGGGGAAGGTTCTGGCAAAACCATTTGCCGTTCTTCCGAGCAAAGAAGGAGGGGATCACAGCGAGCGGGGTCTCCTTGGGATTGCCCTGGATCCTGCTTGGCCAACCAAACCCTTCGTCTATGTCCTCCAGCACTATACGAAGGGGACCAGGCGAATCGCACGCCTGGTCAGGTTCACGGCCACGGGCAATGTGGCGAGCAAGCGCACGGATCTCTTGGTCAACCTCCCTTCGGGGAATGTGCACAATGGGGGAACCTTGGCCTTTGGCCCGGATGGGAAACTCTATTCGGCGGTGGGGGATTTTGGAGTGGGCAAGAATGCTCAGGATCGGTCTCCCAAGAACCCTTCGGGCAAAATGCATCGCTACAATCCTGACGGGAGCATCCCCAAGGATAATCCCTTCGGTTCAGGGAATAGCCAGTTTGTTTTGGGGCTTCGCAATTGCTTTGGTTTCGCTTGGCACCCTTTTACCAAGGCCTTGTTTGCGGGGGACAATGGTCCCACGACCAATGATGAATTGAACCTTCTGAGGGCCGGAAAAAATTATGGTTGGCCTACGGAATTGGGGAATCAAAACAAGCCCGGCCTGGAGAAACCTTTGAAGACTTGGACGCCTACCATCGGGCCTTGCAGTCTCAGCTTTTATCGGGGCCATGCCTATCCTGCAGAATGGGTGAATAGCCTCTGGCTCGTAGGTCACAACGGGAGTCTCCGCATTCTCAAGCTGGGTGGGAAACCTGCGGATAAAGTCCTTTCCGAAACGGTGGTCAAAGCGAGGATTTTCCCGGTGGATGCCCAGGTGGCCGCTGACGGAAAATACTATCTGACCTCCCACCTTTCCAAGGGGGGGCTCTTCCGGGTGGACTGGGTGGGAAAGGCCCCAAGCCTTCCCGACCTCGCGAGCCAAGGGGATCCTGTCTTGGGTGGTAAGATCCTCCTGACCCATCGGGGGCAGAAGGGCAGTACCGTCCTCCAGGTGTTTGGAACTCCCATGCAGGCCGTCAACACTCCTTGGGGCCTGCTTCGGGTCCAACCCATCCTTGTGTTTTCCATGGGCAAGGTTGATCCCACGGGCTTCCTGGACTTTGCGTTCAACATTCCCAATCTCAGTGTCCTCCGGGGGGCCAGGGTGGGCATCCAAAGTTTCGAAATGCCTGCCTCGGGGAATCCCCGCTTATCCAAGGGCTTGGTACTTCAGTTTCGTTAAACGGGCAAAAGCCTGAAAGAAAGGTTTCAGCTCCGACTCCTTTCTTATTTTGGCCGATCCAATTCGAAGGCAAGAAGCTTTTCTCCCACGCGCCGTTCGCCGAATTCCGTTCCCGGGTATTTGAGGCGGAGGGCTTCGAGTTTTGCCTTCCATTCTTGGGAGGGGCGTTCCTTCATCAAGGCGTAGAAGGCAGCTCTTGCCTCGAGTTCTTTTTTCCACCAGGGATTTTTGGCGATCGCTTTCATGGCGATTCGAAGGGGCTTTGCCTTTTTCGTGTCGCTGAAGAGTATGTGGATCTTTTGGATGCGGTCAAAAGATAAGAAGGCTCGTTGGACTGCGATGCTTCCGGATTGCGGACCGAGCGTACTGATGTTTTTGACCTCGCGTTTGATGAGCTTGACCAGGTTTGAAAGAAGTTTTCGTCGCAGGGTGGCATAGGAAATTCGGGCTTTTTTTGGAGGACTTAGATCGAATTTGTGAATCAGATTCCGGATCCTTTCCCAGTTTCCTCTTTGGATGGCCTCTCCAAGTTCGGCGAGGCTGGGGGGGAGTTTTTTCATCGGGATCTCAAGACTGAAATCCGGTTCCCGAGCCAAGAGATTTCGATAGAAGGCGATGAGTTCGGGGCTCCCTCCACTGTGCCCCCTTCCCTTGACCTCGATGTAATGAACGTCCTTGAAGACCGCCTGCATGATTAGGGCATGGCGCCGACAAACCGCTCGGCGATTTTTTAGAATCTTGTTTTTTACGAATTCGGGGGTTTCCTTTTCACCCGCTACGACGAAGTACGGGACCGGTGGATATTGCGTTCGTCCCAAGGAGGCTGTCGTACTGGCCGAGACATAAGCCAGAGGCCGAAAGCGTCCTTTACTCTCCTTCCATTCTTGAAAGCCCTGGAGAACACCCATGCCTCCAGAGGAGAAGCCCACGACAAGGACACGATTGGGATCGATGGGGAGATCCTTGCGTTTTAAAATCTCATGATAGGCGTCATACGTATACATGTTGGGGGCGAGAACGAAGACCGGATGTTTGGTGGTGGAGACCCTGGCCATGCTGGCACAAGTCCCCTTTCCAGAGCCACCGTCTTTTCCGCCATGGAAAGCGATCAGTAAGGGATAGAGCTTCCCCTTGACGAGTCCTTTGGGAATAAAGAGGTGAAACTCGGCGATTTCGCCTTTTTTGTGTTTCTTAAAATAGCTCTTGCCTGGTTTGCCCAAACCCTTGTGGAAGATCTCGAAGTGTCCGTGCCTACCCTTGTCCTTGGGTTCGGGATCTTGGAACAGCTCGAGCCGAAAGCGGGGAAAGGCTTTTTCGACCTTGGGGCTCTGTGGAGAAAGGTTTTTTGGAAGAAGGAAGATTGCTGCCAGGGAAAGGTGAAGGGGAGGGAGGAAGAGCTTTTTGTGCATGAAACTTAGAATACAACTGAGGAGGGGGGAAGGGAGCTCCTGGTTGTAAGGAACTTATGGAAGGGCCTGAGGGCTAAACCTTTGCGCCCAAGTTCTTTCCATGGAATCATAGAAAGCAATGAAGATGGGAAACACCCTCGATGATCTCCGACTTGCCCTACTGGACCTGAGTTCTCGCAACCGTCTTGTCCATTGTCCCAGGCACCGTACCCGGGGAAAGCTGCTTGAAATCGTGGATGAGAAAAGCAGTGAAATCTTCCGTCTTCTTGTGGAGGAGAAGCGCCGGCTTCGGTTTTTACCGGTTGTTGAATTGGAGGAGGTGGAAGAAGGGGATGGAGTTGATGGGGGGGAGCTGCTTATGGAGGAGACGCCCATTCCTTGGGCAGAGGATCCGGAGGAGGCGGAAGAAGAAAGGAAGGAGGCTGGATCAGCTCTCCCCTTGGCGCCTCGCCATTTGGATCTTTTTTTACAAACTGAGCTGACGGAAGGGCAGCTTCAGAAGAAGCTCCTCCAGATGTTTTACGATGCCCGGAGCTTCGAGATGGAGCATGGGGTCGGGGCTTTGTATTTGGCGCTGGGTTTTTTGCGTTGGGTCGAGGAGGGAGGAAAGGAACGCTACGCCCCTCTGATTTTGGTGCCCGTGCAACTTCTGCGTAGGACGGTGGGGGGAGAGATCCGGCTGGAGTTTGATGAGGCGGAGATTGGAGAAAACCTTTCTCTGCGAGAGCGCCTCAAGCGGGACTTTGGGATCCTCCTTCCCGAGATGCCGGAAGGGGATGATTTGGACCCGGAGGGCTACCTCAGAGGAGTGAGGGAGGCAATCGGGGAGCGAGTAGGCTGGGAAGTGTTGGCCGATGACATGGTTTTGGGCTTTTTCGCCTTCGCCAAGTTTTTGATGTTTTTGGATCTGGATCCCGATCGCTGGCCTGCTGGAGCCCGTCTTGAAGATCATCAGCTCTTGAAGGCTCTTCTGGGAGATGGGTTCCATGGGGAGGCTCCCGATTGGCCCGAAGAAAAACCCCTGGATGTGCGGATTGATCCTGCTCGGGCGGGTCATGTGTTGGATGCGGATGCTTCACAGGCGATTGCGATCCGACGGGTTTTGGATGGAGAAAACCTGACTCTCCAGGGGCCTCCCGGGACAGGAAAGTCCCAGACGATCACAAACTTGATTGCCGCTGCTGTGAAGGAGGGCAAGCGTGTTCTCTTTGTTGCTGAAAAAGCAGCTGCTCTCCAGGTTGTGCAACGACGTTTGGAAAAAATAGGCTTGGGAGATCTTTGCCTGGAGTTGCATAGCAAGAAGGCGCGCAAGCGGGTTTTTCTGGAAGCTTTGAAGCGGACGTTGGAATCTGAAAAGGTCACCGCTCCCGAGAATGCGAAGGTGGTTGCCGCGCTTGAAAAAGAACGCAGCTGTTTGGATCAACATGTGGAGGCCTTGCACGGCCCTTTGGAGCCGGCCGGCCATACTCCCTATGAGGTTTTTGGGGCCTTGGCCCGGCTGGACCGTGAAGGTGCGGCTCCCATTGAAGGTTTGGATTTGGCTCGGGTGCTGGGATGGCCTTCGGGGAGATTGGATGAAGTTCGCACCCTCCTGAAAGAAATCGAAGAACGAATGAAGGAGGAGGGGCCGCCTTCGAAACATCCATGGCTGGGTGTAGGGAAGGAGACCTTTCTTGCGATGGATCGTCCTCGTTTGAAGGCATTGCTTTCCAACTTGGAAAAGGGTCTTTCTCGAACGGAAGCTCTTGCCTTAGATTTGGATAAGGCTTTAGGGATGGCTTTGAGCCAGGGAAGGGATGACTCCTTGTCAACCTTGTTGAGGCGTGCCGAGGATGCTGCTTTGTTGGTCGAAGCTCCCGAAGGGGATTGGATAGCCCTGAAAGATCCCCTTTGGCGCGAAGAAACCGATCGAATAAACCGTCTCTTGGAAACCGGGCTTTCGTTTGCAAAGTCAAAAGCCCGGCTCACTGCCAAGCTACTCCCCCATGCTTTTGAGGGACGGCCGCAGGAAACATTGACTCTTTTGGACCGATTGGAAGCCCACCGCCTTCCTCTTTGGCGTTCCTTGTTTCCAAGTTGGAGACAGGCTAGGCGGGATTATCAGGCGCTTTGTTCCAAGGGGAGGACCTTTTCCTTGAGAGCTGCCCTGGAGGAACTCCAGGACTTGGCCCATACGCGGGAGCTTCGAGAAGCTCTTGAGACCGGGGACGCTTTTGGGCTGCGTGCCTTTGGTGAGAAATGGGCGGGCTTAGAATCGGATTGGGAGGCTCTCAAGAATTACTGTGAGGGGATTTTGGCCTTGGGAAAGAAGATCCGGGATCTCCCCTTCCCCGGCATCCTTGCAGAACTGGTGGACATCGCGGCCCTTCCCTCTGCATCAGGTGAGCTTTTGGATGCCCTTTTGGCCTTGGAAAAATCTTTTGAGGAATTCCGAGCTTTCCTGGATTTGGATTTGGGAAAGTCTCTTGGAGTGGGTTCGATGGGCGAACTTTCCTTGGAGGCCCTGGGTTCGGCCATTGGTCGTTGGAAGGACCATTTGGATCTTGTGGAGAAGGGCATCCTTTGGGAGCGCCGCCTCGGTCTCCTGGAAGCTTTGGACCTGAGGGATCTTGTGTCGCTCTTACGGAGCGGAGCCTTGGAGTCCCAACGGCTCCTGGACAATTTTGAATTCCAGTATTACCGGGTTTGGTTGGACGAGGTTTTCCTGCGCCGACCGGAATTGGCGCGCTTTGAAGGGCGCAGCCATCGGAAGGTGCAAGAAGAGTTTGGGAAGAGCGACCGTGAGCGGATCGCGCTCATGCGAGCGGAAGTTCGTGCGACACATTGCGAACGTATTCCTCGGGGAAGCGGAGGGGCCATGGGGCTCATCCGGCATGAACTCTCCAAAAAGCGCCGTCACCTTCCCATCCGACGTCTTCTGGAGAAGGCTGGTCCTGCGGTCCAGGAAATCAAGCCTGTGTTTATGATGAGTCCACAGTCCGTGGCCCAGTTTCTTCCTCCGGGAGCCCTGCAGTTTGATCTCCTTTTGATGGACGAGGCGAGTCAGGTCCGCCCTGTGGACGCTTTGGGTGCGATGGTCCGTTCATCCCAATGCGTGATCGTTGGCGACGAATGCCAACTTCCACCGACTCATTTTTTTGAGGCGGTCGAAGCCGATGAGGATCCTGACGAGGAGAACCTGGGGAGCGTTCGGGAATTGGAGAGTGTGCTTGGGCTTTGCACAAGCAAGGGCATGCAACGATCGATGCTGCGCTGGCATTATCGGAGCAGGCACGAATCCCTCATTCAAGTTTCCAATGAGGAGTTCTACGGAGGAGATCTCAAGGTCATTCCCAGCCCGCGGCCTGGAGATCCGGAACTCGGACTGGGTTTCCATTTTGTCGAAGGAGGTGTTTTTGGCCGGGGAAAGGACCGTAAGAATCCTTTGGAAGCCGAGGCTGTTGCTGACGCAGTTCTTGAGCATGCCTGGGCATTTCCGCATCTTTCCTTGGGAGTCGGGACTTTCAGTGTGGCCCAGCGCGATGCGGTCCTGGATGCCTTGGAAGTGCGCTGGCGGAAGCACCCAGAGCTTCGTGCCTTTTTTTCCGAAGACGGTGCGGAGCCCTTCTTTGTCAAAAACCTTGAGAATATCCAGGGGGACGAGAGAGATGTGATTTTCGTTTCGGTCGGCTATGCCAAAGATCGCAACGGGAAACTGGCCATGAATTTTGGCCCCGTAAGCCGCGACGGGGGGCAGCGGCGCCTGAATGTCCTTATGACGAGGGCGCGGAGAAGCTGCGTCCTTTTCTCCTCTATCCACGCCCGGGACATCGACCTTCGGCGTACCAAATCTGAGGGAGCCAGAGTCTTGCAGCGATTTCTTCAGGCAGCGGAGAACCAGAGGGCCGGAGCATCCCCCGGTGCCGGTTCCCTGAAACTAGCCTCTCTCTCTCCCCTGGAAAATGAAGTGCGGTTGGCTCTCGAAGAAGAAGGCCTTCAGGTGGTTCCCAAGGTTGGAGTTGCCGGCCTCTTTGTCGACCTGGGAGTGCGGGATCCCGAAGATGAAGAGGCTTTTTTGCTGGGTATCGAGTTGGACGGGCCGGCCTACCGAGATGCGCCTTGGTCGCGAGAGCGAGACCGCCTTCGGGAGGAGGTACTCAAGTACATGGGCTGGGCCGTCGTGCGACTTTGGTCGGTCGATTGGTTCAAAGATCCTGTGGCCGCCAAGGCTTGGTTGATGGATCGCATCCGAGAAGTGATGAAGGCCAAGGAGCTGTCAAGGAATGTTCCGGAACCACTCCCTTCCCCTCATGGCTTTGAAAAGAGGGCGCAAGGCGCTGCAGAGACTCAAGAGGCCGGGAAGTCTGATAAGCCATCCCTTCCACCCGATCCTCCCAAAGACCCCTATGTGGTTGCGGAGTTCACGGTGGAGCCCAATCCGGAGCCTCAGAGTCTCCCCATGGAGAAGCGGGCTTTGATTCTCGAGCGAATCCTGGAGGTTGAAGGCCCCCTTCACCGCCAGGAATGTGCCCGCCGGTTCGCGCAATTGTTCGGAAAAACCAGGGTAGGCAAGCGCATTCGGGAAGCCGTTGATGAAGCTTTGGATGTACTTCTTGCAAATGGCGAGGCTGTGGAGGAAGGAGCTTTTCTTCGTCCTAAGGGCCCTCCCCGGACTCTTATTCGGGATCGAAGCGATGCCCCCCCCAGTATCCGCCGTCCCGAAGCCATCCCTCCCTCTGAGATAGATCTCGCCGTTTTGGCCACCGTCCGTGAGAATATCAGGATCGGAGCCAAGGAATTAATCTCCCTTGCTTTGGCTCGGCTTGGCATCTCTCGCGCTACGGCTCCCTTCCGAGCGGTTTTGGATCAAAGCCTGAGCCGTCTCGTCGAACAAGGTCGCCTCGAAGCCCAAGGCAGTTGGTTTCAACTGCCCCGTTAGGCTTATGAGGTTGTGGAACTACCTGACTCC
>JALSSW010000137.1 GCA_026984035.1 Planctomycetota bacterium | reverse complement strand
ACCTGGGTCGAGGAACCTTTGTGTATCTTCTCTTTTCCCTGCCGGTTTCGAACCTTCTTTTCCCGATCGGGACTGTCTTTGGGGACAGGCTCTGGTTTACTCCCGTGCTCGGACTCTCCCTGGCCATCGTGGGGATCGCGCAGATACCCGGGCTGAAACACAAGATCCGAATCGGCCTTCTTCTGGCGCTCGGTTTTTGGTCCATTGACAACGGGATTGTCGATGTGCAGCGGAGCCTCGCATGGCAAAGTGAAAAGAGGCTGTTCAGCACAGATGTGCAAACGCATCCAAGGTCAGTCCTGCTGCATCTTCGACTGGCGGCCATCCTCGGGCGCGAGGGGGACCAAAAGCGAGAAGAATCCCTGCTGCTTGAAGCGACGAAGCTCTGGCCCGGTTTTGGGGATGGCTGGGCTCAGCTTGCCGCTTTTTACCTGGGGAAGGGGCTCTGGGCCAAGGGGGTCGAAGCCGGCGAAAGAGGCTTGCGGTCTCGGGTTCTCACCGTGGATACCGAGGCCCAGCTCAGGTGGAACCTGGTTGGAGGATATCTCAACCGAGGGCAGAAGTTCAGGGCCATGCAAGAGCTGAAAACCCTAGTCGAAGGACAGCGTTTTTCGCGGGAGCTTCGGGCCAAGGCCCGCCAAGCCCTCTCGCGGCTTCGATGACCTCCTTTGGCCTGTCCTATAGTTTGGCTGCCTGCCGGGCGACCTTTTTGCGATCCTTTTCCTTGAGGTGGATCTTGCGGAGTCGAATCGACTTGGGAGTAAGCTCCACGTATTCATCGTCATCGATGTATTCCAAGGCCTCTTCCAGGGCCAAGACGTGGGCTGGGATCATTTTGGTCGTCGCTTCTTTGGTTGATGATCGGATATTCGTCATCTTTTTCTCGCGGCAGATGTTGACCTGGATGTCATTGTCCTTGCAGTGTTCCCCGACAATCATCCCTTCGTAAACCTGCGTTTGTGGCGGTGTAAAGAACACCCCTCGGTCCCGAAGGTTTTCGAGAGAGTAGGGTGTCGCAGCGCCATTGTCCGACGAGATCATGACTCCATTGGTCCGGGTCGGGAGCTCGCCCTTGTATTCGCCATACTCCAAGAAGCTGTGGTGGATGATGGCCCGTCCCTGTGTGAGGTTGAGCATGCGGGTCCTGGCCCCGATCAAGCCTCGGGCGGGAATCCGGAATTCAAGGTGGGTGTAATCTCCCTTAGGGTTCATCGTGGCCAATTCGCCTTTACGCTGCCCCAGGAACTCGATGATTTTACCCACAGTCTCCTCCGGGGTATTTACCACCAGTAGCTCCATAGGCTCATGCTTTTTGCCATCGATCTCGCGGAGGATGACCTTGGGTTTCCCAACAGAGAATTCGAAGCCCTCGCGTCGCATGTTCTCACAGAGGATGCCCAGGTGCATGACGCCGCGCCCCTTTACGATAAAGGCATCATTGCTGGGACCCGGCTCGATGCGCATGGCGACGTTGTGGCGGAGTTCCCTGAAAAGCCTGTCTTTGACTTGGCGGGAGGTAACGAATTTCCCTTCCCTCCCGGCAAAGGGGGAATCATTGACCCTGAAAAGCATGGAGATGGTGGGCTCGTCGATGGCAATGGGTTCGAGGGGTTCAATGACCTCAAGGTCCGTGAGAGAATCCCCAATATCGAGATCTTCGATCCCGTAGATCGCGCAGATATCCCCAGCCGAGACCTCATTGCACTCTTCCCGAGAAAGCCCCACAAAGTGATAGACCCCGCGGATTTGCACCTCTTTGCGGCTGCCATCGCGGCTTACATGCATCACTCTTGCTTGACGCTGGACTTTTCCCCTGTGGACTCTTCCGACTGCGATCCTTCCCACAAAATCCGAGTGGTCCAATGTGGACACGCGGAATTGGAGGGGACCTTCGGGGTCGTCGGTGGGGGCGGGGACCTTGTCCAAGATCGTTTGGAAGAGGGGTTTCAAGTCCGATCCCGGTTCGTCGATTTTGGTGCTTGCCCAAGCATTGCGGCCTGAGGCGAAAAGGACCGGAAACTCCAGAGCTTCTTCGTCCGCATCGAGATCGATAAACAAGTCGTAAACGTCATCGAGAACCTCCGAGGGCCTGGCTTCGGGCCTGTCCATTTTGTTTACAACCACGATGGGGACCAGGTGGTTCTCAAAAGCCTTGGAGAGAACAAACCTCGTTTGGGGCATGGGACCTTCGAAAGCGTCCACAAGCAGAAGGACTCCATCGGCCATGGACAGGACTCGCTCGACCTCCCCTCCAAAATCCGCGTGGCCGGGGGTGTCAATGAGGTTGATCTTTACCCCTTCCCAGGAGATGACCGTATTTTTAGCAAGGATTGTGATCCCGCGCTCCCGTTCCAGGTCGTTGGAGTCGAGAAAGCATTCTGCAACCTGCTGGTTTTCCCGAAAGGCACCTGCCTGGGCGAGCATGCCATCGACTAGGGTTGTTTTCCCATGGTCAACGTGGGCGATAATCGCCAGATTTCGGATCTTTTGTTCGGCCATACCTTCTGTTGTCCTTGGTGGAAAAAGCTGGGAGGGCTTCTTCGACGCGCATTCATCCAAGCTATTGCCCCTGAAACGGGGGCCACATTTTCATAAAAAAGGGATAACACTATGCCCGGAAGGCCCATTTTGCACAATGGCAGGGGTATTCTTTGGTCTATGGAAGTTGACGATCAAGGATTTCGGAAGGCTCTCCTGGAGATCCCCCAGAGTTTTGGAGGGCGCCCGGGCCTGCGGAACGCGGCAGTCCTCGCGCCCATTCTTCGGCGGGAAGGGGGGGATGTCCTACTCTTTACTCTTCGCCAACCGGGCTTAAAGAATCACAGTGGGGAGGTCAGCTTTCCGGGCGGAGCCCGTGAACAGGGTGAAAGCCCTCTGGCTTGCGCTCTGAGGGAAGCCTATGAAGAGGTGGGGATCTCTGCCGAAGCGGTGACTCCCTTGGGAGCTTTGCGCCCCATGCGCAGCATTGCCGATTTTTGGGTGCATGTTGTTGTGGGGAGGGTGGACCCTCTGGCCTTTGCTCCATCCCTCGCCTCGGACGAAGTCGCGGAATTGCTGGAAATCCCCATTGAATCTCTTTGCCAATCCCAAAATTGGGAATGGAAAACCCTTCCTCCGCCTCCCTTTCAGCGGAGGATGCCCTTTTTCTTTTTTAAGGGACATCCTCTTTGGGGTCTGACAGCCCTTTTCACTTTGGAGTTTTTGGAGCGGCTCCAAGGAGAGGATCGAATCCAAGATCCCCAGGGAAGTCCTCGGATTTATTTTGAGTAAATACCTTCAAAACCCCAGAGGGATTTTGACCAAAAAACGCGGACGGGTTTTCTACTTTGAAAAGCCTTTCAGTTGTATTGCAGTTGTGTTGGAGTTGCGAAGCATCCTTGCGACGTTTTGCCATACCTCTGAAATCCAAGAGTTCTTCGAACCATTCCCGAAAGATGTGTAACTTTTCTCCTTTCTTATGATTTCTCAGGGGCGTTCGTGGTTCGTATCAATGGTGTCAATTGTGCGGGCAAAGTTTTGAGGGCCTCTCTTTCTTGCCAAACCGTTTGATGGAGGAAGGCATGAATTGCACCACCTTTTCTCAGTTGTCTCGTTGGGGCTTTGTTCTCGCAATGTTGGGTTTGGGAGGCCAGGCGATTGGGCAGGCAAAGGCTCCTAAAGAAGAAAGCAAATCCCCTCTAAAATTTTCCGGTGATCTTCGGCTTCGCTGGGAGTCCAATTTCAAAGTTCCCAGTACTCGGGATCGTCATCGCCAAAGGATGAGGTTTCGTTTGAATCTGGATCATAAGTTCAATGATCAGATTGGACTCCATGCAAGAGTCCGGACGGGAAACCCCAATACTCCGACAAGCCCTTATCAGGATCTTGGAAGTGGTTTTACCAGCTTCGAATTCAATCTCTCCCGCTTATATGCCACCTATTCTCCCGAACAGGTCAAGGGCTTGACCTTTGTTGCCGGTAAATTCGGCCATCCTGCCAAGCGGAATCCTGTCTATGGGGAGTTGGTCTTTGACGCTGACTTAAACCCGGAGGGGATTGCGGGGATCTACTCGGGAAAGGTCCAGGATTCTGTCATCACCAATTATCGGTTTATTGCTGGCGAATACATGGTTCTCGAGCAGTCCAGTGCAGAAGATGCGGTTGCCTTTTTTGCCGAAGCTGCGGCTGACCTCAAGTTCAACGACGATATGAAGGGTGCGGCCTCTTTGGCTTTTTATTATTTCGGCGATCAATCCCCCGATGGCAGCACCGCTCTTGTTGCAGCCAACCGTGGAAATGCAACGACGGGAGGAACACCCAATGATTTCACCTCCCGGTTTACCCTCCTCCATCCCATTTTCTCCTTTACCTACAGCGGAATGGAAAACCCCCTGACGGTGGGGCTTGAGTTTTTCCTGAACACCGATGCGGGCAGTGGAGTGGATGACACAGGTTGGGCTCTTGGGATCGCCTATGGTTCTCCCAAGAAATCCCTGGGCAAGTTCTACTACCAATACATGGTTGTGGGGCAGGACGCTGTCTATTCCCCCTTAGTTCAGGATGACTTCCTCCTGGCAACCAATTTCACCGGCCATGTTTTCGGCTGGAAAAAAGGCCTCATGAAAAACCTGGGGATGCACCTCTGGGGGAGTGCTGTTTCCCTCGAAGACGGCTCTACATCGGCGAACGACGGCCTGCGCTGGCGTTTCCGTGCGGACTTCACCTTTAAATTCTAAGTGTAAGGATGGTGGCGCCATGATGCTGAATCGAGGCAGAAGACTATTGATGGGCTTGTCAACCTTTGCTGTTCTGGCTGGCCTTGTTTTGATTCCTGCTTGCGGGAAGAGTGATAAGACCGGGTCTGGTTCTCAAAAGGCTGCAAGGCCTAGTCAAAGCCCTGCAAATGCAACGATGCCTTCCCTGGGTGGGGATGCTCCGAAAATGGGAGAGCACACGACTCCCGTTTCTAATCTGAGGACAACCACTAAAGCTCTTGCCGAGAAAAAGGGTTGCCTAAGTTGCCACGAGGGGCTGGCCTCGATTCGCGAAAAGGGAAGTCTGATGATGACCCAAATCGAAGGCATGGGGGCTGTTTATGGGGATCCAGCTGGTTGCGTTGTTTGCCATGGCGGCAATCCCAAAGCAACGACTGCCGATGAGGCTCATAAGGGGACTCCTAAAAACATGTCCCCTGCCGGCCCCAAGGAGTTCTATCCCGATCCGGGGAGCATCTGGATTGCGAATCAGACCTGTGGTCAATGCCATCCTGGTTATGTTTCCCGCATGACCAAAGCCTTGATGAACACTGAGGCTGGAAAGATCCAGGGGAACCTCCACACTTGGGGCATCCCCGAAGTCCAAAACCACAAGGTTCCCTGGGGTAACTACAACATCAAGGATGAAGATGGAAGGGTGCCTATCGTCGGGACGGAGGCCTATAAGGCCTACATGGCCAAGATGATTGCGGATCATCCGGATCAGTTTCCAACCGAATTGAAACAGATCCCGCAACACAGTGTCGAAGAAATCGAAAAAGATCCCAAGCTTGCTGGTTTCACCTACCAACGGCAGCAATGCCAAAGGTGCCACGTGGCCGTCCGAGGAAGAGAGAAGCGAGGAGACTATCGAGGGATGGGTTGTTCCTCCTGTCACATCCTCTATAGCAACAATGGGCTTTATGAAGGCAAGGATCCGACTATCAAGAAGGATGAACCTGGCCATTTACTCACCCACCGCTTGCATGGAACACGCGATGCAGGCAAGGGAATCCCGGTTGAGACCTGCAACTCTTGTCACAACCGTGGCAAACGCATTGGCGTGACTTACCAGGGTTTGATGGAGTTCCCCTATGGAAGTCCCTTCACTCCTCAGGGTAAGAAGCAACCGAAGCTCCACACCAAGAAATATCTATTCATCTCGGATGATTTGCATCACCAGATTCAAAGCCGGCCCGGGAATCCTAAGGGTGGGATGCTATGCCAGGATTGTCACACGACGATTGATATGCATGGAGATGGGAACATATTCGGGACGACTCTTGCTCAGGTCGAAATCGAATGCCAAGACTGCCATGGAACTCCAGAGAAATATCCATGGGAACTTCCGGTCGGCTATGGTGAAGAATTCCAGAAGGATATTGGTAACAAAGGTCGAGGGCTTGCGGATGAAGCCTTGCCCGAAACCGTTGCATTTGCGACCAAGTACGAGAAGAAGGATGGATTCTTGCTGACAGCGCGTGGCAACCCCTTTGGAAACGTGGTCAAAGATGGAAACAAAGTCATCCTCCACTCAGCCACCGGCAATGATTTTGAGGTTCCGATTCTGAAACAGATTAACCTCGACAACAGCTGGAAAAGTCTGGATGCAAAAGTAGCTATGTCCAAAGTGAAGAAGCACAATGAGAGCCTTGAGTGCTATGCCTGTCATGCCTCGTGGGTTCCACAGTGCTACGGTTGTCACGTGGCAGTGAACTACGGTAAGGATCCCGGTGGCAAGCCCTACTCCGATGTGGACTGGATTTCCTCTGGGAGCAAGCGCTTCTCCAATGGGCAGACAGCGGAGTCATCTCTTGGTACCCCCGGGATCAAAAGCCCGGGCAAATGCTTCGAGACGCGGTCCTATCTCAGGTGGGAGGAACCTGTCCTTGGGATCAACGGTGAGGGCCGTGTGACGCCTCTGATGCCTGGCTGTCAGGTGATTTTCACCGTGATTGGTCGGGATGGCAAAGCCAGAACTCACAACGAGATCGCCAAGTCGAATGATGAGGCCAAGGAGCTGGGGCAAACGAGGGTTCCTCTGGGAATCGACATGGCCCCTGTTCAACCTCACTCCGCCCAGCGGAAGGCCAGAACTTGCGAGAGCTGCCACAATAATCCGAAGGCCCAAGGCTATGGAATCTCTGGTGGTGTCTTCCAGAATCGGTATGCCGAAGAGATCGTCGAAGATCTGATTGATCAAAAGACTGGGAAGCCAATCCCCAAAAAATACTCGGTTCAGATTCAACGAATCAAAGACCTGACCTTTGATCTCTCCACAATTATCGACAAGGATGGAAACCAGGTGCAGACCGTTGGGACGCACTGGCCTCTCTCTCGAGCTTTGACAAAAAAGATGCGGACTGGAATGAAGAGAACAGGTCTTTGCATGGGATGCCATCGAGAGATGACAAACACCGAGCTATGGGCGAAAGTCTCTACACCGGGGCAGCTCTCGGATAGCCAGCATATTGAGCTGATGAACAAGGTTCTCAAGGCTTACTTCGAAAAGAAGAAAGCCGGTAAGTGAGGATCTGTAAAAATCCTGGGATGGGCGTAGTTTGCTCATCCCAGTTTTTTTGTAGCCTGTTCTCTGAACAAGCTGCTAGCTAATGGGTCCAATGTATTGAGGTCGCTCCGATGAAAATCTTTCTCCTGACACTTGCCTGTCTGTTGTTTTGGTCCTGCGGGAAGGAGCCGGAAGGAAATCGGAGCAGCCGAGAAAATGGGGGAAAGGATCAGAAGGGCCTTGGCTCTCTATCCATGAAAGAAAAGGGGGGCAAGGAAAACGTACATGCAAAAGCCAGCGACCCTTCAGTTCACGCTGATCTCTCGGCGGAGACTCTGTTTGAGATCGGAATGCGGCATTTCAATGCCAAGAAATACGAGGATGCGCTTGGTCATTTCAACCTGGGGATAAAAAAGTATCCGGATCATCCTGAGTTTTTTGATGCCCGGGCTTCGGTCTACGTTGAAAGGAAAGAGTTCAGCAAGGCCCTGGCGGATAGAGAAAAGGCGGTTTCCCTCTCCCCCGATAACCCAGGTTTTTTAGTCAATCGCGCTTTTCTGTATTTTAAATTTGGCCGCTATGATGCAGGAATGAAGGATCTGGACGAGGCGATCTCCCTCGATCCTCTTTATTTCCCCGCCCATTTCCTTAAGGGCCGGATGTTTGCCGGAAAAAAACGTTTCCGGGAAGCCTTAAAAGAATATCAGCTCTGTGAAAAGGCTGATCCACGAATTGCTAAAACATATGGGACTCGTGCCTTTGTGTATTGGGCGATGGGGAACTCCGAACAAGCTCTTGCTGATATGAAGAAATACGCTGAGATGGTGAAGGATCCGGGTCAGAAGGAGATGGCGGTAAAAGTGATGACTGCCTGGAAGAGTGGGGCAAAGAATGGCCACAAAAAGGAAAAGGCCGGTAAATGAAAGCTCTTTGGGGATTGCCCCTTGTCTTGTTGCTTTCGCTGGGGGCGTGCGGCGCGAAAATAAAGGAGCATCGCTCTCCAGATGCGGGTTCTTCTTTGCCTTCGCCTTCCCCAGAAACAAGAAAAGCTTTCCATAAACTACTTGATGCTTCGGAGCTCATCTATTCTCTCCCAGAAGGGTTTGTGGAGATTGCTCCTCGTCCCAATGAACTCCTCCCTTTTGAATGGAGCCTTTTTCAAAAGGATTCCGGGCTGGAGGTTCGCCTTTCCCTGCGCCCCCTCAAGCAAATAAAAGTTGAGTACCGAGATCCCCATTCTTCTGCCCCTGAACCAAACCATCTATTTGCGATGATGTATCAAACGATTTTGCAACGGATTTCAGGGCACGGAGTCGAGGCCAAGAAACAATTTGCAAAAGAGGGTCTCATGGTGTTCCACGCTGATTGGGCCTCAGCTGCAGCCGAAATCCCCAATCCAGAATATACAAATAAGAAGGGACTTTTTGTTCTTGCTCTCCATGCCAACGATAAAGCCGATGCGTATTTGGTCTTTTTGTACGATGATTACGTAAAGGCAAAGCCTTGGATAAAAAAGGCATTTCGGGTTCTTCGTTTCAGGGATTAGTCCGGTTTTCTTGTGAGAAAAGGCCAAGAAAACCTGGGTTAGCCAGGCTGGGTTGGCCAAGCTACACAGCGACAACTGCGTTATGTTTCCTTTTGGGAGGGAAAAGCTCGGTGGAAGATTTACTTGAACTGGCTTTATTTCCTCAATGCTTTTATAATCTTTTAACTTTCTTGGGTGAAATCGCAGGCGTTCACCTCTCCTGGACCTTGGTTGCCCAATCTTATTTCTTTTCTCTTTTCTCCATTATTCTTTCTTTGGAGGTTTTCTATGTCGTTTTTAAAGATCGCCGCCGCCTCACTTTTATTGGCAGGCATTGGTGTGAGCCAGGGGCAGATGCCCATTCCCAAATACCTTTGAACCTATTCTGCGACCGCAGGAACACGAGGCTTTTATTTTCAAGCCCCGGTCGCATTCACCATTACGGGACTTCGGGTTCCCGATGAGAAGAAGTTCGGAAAACAAAATGTTGCGGTTTATGTCCTCGCAAGCAAGCCGGGATCGAACGTTACTGCGACTCCCGTCTTTTTCAGTGCCGGCAAGAGCAGCTCTCTGATTCTTCCCACCAATATCTCGGTGGCGAAAGGCAAGTGGGTGGTCGTCCTCGGGAATGCTGGGGACGCAACGATTCAGCACAATTCCTATGGGAGTGTGACGGCTCCTGGCTATCCCTCCAATATCCTGGGAAACAAGACTCTTTTGAATCGGGTTTGGACGAATACCAACCTGATTACGGCTCAGGGCAAGGGTGCCTTCAATGCTTCCACCGGTGTGTTGGGGCGTGTTGAAGTCTATATCAAAGGCCAGAAACCCCTGGGAACTGCGACCTTGTTCGGCAAGGGTTCCGCCAACAAGAAGATTGGCTCTCCCTTCCCTCCTTTGCCAGCATTCCAGCGAACCTATGCTGACTCTCGCGGTTATCCCCGAGGTTATTATTTCACGGCACCGACGAACTTCCTTGTCACAAGTCTTCGGGTTCCTAATGAAGGCAAGCAGAAACTTCAGGTCGTTTCGCTCTACAAGATGGCCAAGGTTCCCCCGGCATATCCTCAGTCCGTAGCCGGAACTCCCGTGTTCTTTGCCAAAGGCAAGACGGCTGGATCTGAAATCAAACTGTCAACTCCCATCCTTTATAAAAAGGGTGAAGTGCTCGTGGTCTTGGGTTCCAATTACAACTCAAACGCCAAGACCCTTTACAGCTCCTATAGCGCCGGGCCGGGCAAATCCTTCGTTTTAGGAAAGCCCATCACGATGAATCGCATCGTGATGCAAGCAGACCTGATCGCGAACAGCGGCAAGGGCCCCATCGCTACCAATGGTGCCTTCAATGTTGGCCGTGTCGAAGTCATGGTGGCAGGCCAGGCGAACTTCCCTCCCTTTAAGGTTCCTTCCCTGGATCCCTCCGGTGACCGGCCCGGGTTTGGCTTGAAGCCTTCCTTGGATCTCAAATCTGGCTTCCCGGCTTTGGGTGGTATGCTCTTCGCCAGCCCTCTGCGGCTTCCCGTTCCTGTCCCCACTCCCTACGGGAATCTGTTGATTGTCCCCAACTTCATCCTGATCGCTCCGGTCGCGGGTGGGAATGGGTCCCTGACCTTCCTCCTTCCCAACGA
>JALSSW010000136.1 GCA_026984035.1 Planctomycetota bacterium | reverse complement strand
ACGATGCTGCGAGGCTATGTTTGGGATCCGGGCCAGGTCCATGGGCCTTCGGCTCAGGGTGGTGGATCCTCGGCTTCCAAGTCAGCTGGAGGCAAGTCGGTTGAGGGGACTCCCAAGAAGCTGCGGCGCCCGCAGGCGAGACGCAAGATGGACGCGACGGTCCGAAGCAGCCTTGGAAGGTGGTTCATTGGGAATGGCGCGAAAGCCCTTTCCTCCAAGATCTGGCGGCAGCTCAAGTCCTTGAGCCGGAAGCGGTGAAGCCGTGAAGCCCAGGCCCCCCTTGTCGGGGAGGGCCTGGGCTAGGACCCCATAGGGCCCGGAAGAGGGTGGAATGGGGTCAAGGTCGGATGAGGATCTCTGTGGGGCTTCCGCTAAAGAGTGTGCCCTTGTCGAAGATGAGAGGGGCGAAGGTGAACCTCTGACCGATGAGGAACTTTTTGTAGGTTCCCGGGACCTGGAACTTCATGCCGGCCTGGCCATTGGGGTCCAAGACGGAGAGGAAGCCCGAGAGGATGGGGGTGCCGATTAGGGCGGTCCCCAGGAGAGTCCATTGGTCGATGTGCAGGGGGATGTAGGGTGGAAGGTTGAGCCCGTTTTGGATGCCGGAATTTCCCAGGAGGACATAGGAGACTCCTCCGGGGTGCTTGCTTTGGATCCTGAAGGGAAAGGAAAGATTGTTGCCGAAGCTGACTTCTGCGATGCGGGGGAGAAGGGAGTTCGGTGGGGAGCTGAGGGGGAGGTCCAGTTTGGCAGGCGTCAGGCCCCCGAAGGCAACTTGGACCTCGAAGTTGGAAAACTCCGGGGCGAGGAAAAGGTAGGGGTCTTTGGCTTTGTGGGGAATGGTCTCGCGGATGCAGAGGTTTTGGAGGGCGAGTCCGATGCGGTGGCCCTTGGGGAAGGTGAAGGCGATGTCATCGAGGGTGATTTGGACGGGAACCTTTCCTGTTGGGTTTCCCTTGAAGTGGACGAAGCCCAGAGTCACGAAAACCGGCTTGCCCTGGGGGGGAAGGTCATAGAGGGCGGCGCTGATTTGTCCCGCGGGTCCAGTGACCTTGAGTGTGCCGGAGAAATGGGCGCGGCCCAGAAGGGTCCGGCTTTGGCCCAGAGGGGCGCTCTGGTAACGGATGCGTGAGAAGGGGATCTTGGAGAGGACGGAAGGGAGTTTCGGGTTGGATGCGAAATTCGCCAGGTTGTACGAGGAGCTTACCTGGTTTTTAATCTTGGCCGAGAGCTGGGGCAGGGGAGGGTTCTTGGAGAGAAGTTTGTTTGCCTGGCCAAGGAAGAGACTTGTTGTAGGCAGAGAGGGGGGCCAGCTTTGGCTTTGGATGTGCTTCCATTGGGTTGTGGGGTTGGCATAGTCGCTGGGCTTGGTGGGCAGGATGCCGACTTCGGCCATAGGTTCAGCGATGATGCCGTTTTTTTGACTTTTGAGGAAGCGGTCCCAAAAGCGACGCTTCATGTCCATGTGGAGAAGCCATTCGGTCTTATTGTCTGGAAGCCCGTGTCCCCGAACGGAAAGATAGAGTTTGTGGGGGATCTGCGAAAGCTTGGGAATCTCTCGGGTCAGGTTGTAGACCATATGCTTGATATCTCGAAAACCCAGAAGACTGAGCACGGGCACCTTGTTCTGTTGGAGTTGGGGAACGAGGTTGAAGTAGGGGCTTTTTGCGAATTGGTTCCGAAGCAGTTGGTATTGTCCACCTTGGGCCAAGTTCCAACTGACAGGGTCCTTCAAGCGGTTATCAAAAAGGCTTTTTACAAATCCGGCAGACAACATGGTGCCTCCCGGGATCAGGTCTTCCAGCTTATCGAGGACTTGCCAGTCCCCGGCGACGGCGGAAATTTTGGGGAAAATCTTTATGATCGGCCCGGCTTTGGGGAGGGGTTTGCCCGACCAGGCTGCGGCGCGGTAGGCGTGGCTTCCCCCCATGGAGCGGCCTGTAACGGCCAGGCGGTTGAGGTCGATCCAGCCGGGGGCAAGTGAGGCTGCCTTGTAAAAGGACTCGGCGCTGTCCCTTATTTTGGCTTCGACACTTGTGTCCCCAGTGGGATTCAGTTTTCTGGTGATTCCATCCTCCCGGACATCGTAGGCAATGCAGGTATAGCCGAAGCTGGCGAAGTAGATCCCTTGTTGACGGTTTTCGGGAATGGCCCGATGACCGGTTTTTCCGTGGACAATCAGGACACAGGGCCAGCCAGTCTTGGAAGGCTTTTGCTTGGGGGCATAGATGTCCATTTTGGTTTTGTAGCCATCCGACCAAGTGACAAGGATGTCTTTTTTGATCTGAACCTGGAAGCGACTGGGGGGGACCTTCGGATCCTGGGCCGGGAGGTGGACGCTAAGCAAAGCAAGAAGGAAAGCGTGTCGAGGTAAATGGCATCGCATTGGGAATGGCTCCTTTGTTCTAAACAAGTCTTCATCTCCGAAGTGCCGTTTTGTTCCAGGCGCACGAAGAATCTTGAAAAAAAAGAGGGAAGGGGCTTGCTCAGACCTTTCCGGGCCTTCCCAGTCTTCCAAAAAGGATCCCCACTAACATCAGGGTGCAGCCGAGGAGACTTCTTTCATCCATGCGTTCCCCCAGGAGGAGCCAACCGCCGGTGGCTGCGAAAACGGTTTCCATGCTTAGGATGATGGCTGCGGGGGCGGCGGGAACACTTCTCTGGGCGAGGAGTTGCAAGGTGTAGGCGATGCTCACCGAACCGAGGCTTCCATAAAGGAGGGGGATGCTTGCTTGCTGGATGTTGGCCCAGGCGATGCTTTCGGTCTTCCAGGCGACCAAGAGGCTCAAAAAGGAGCAGACGAGGAATTGGGTGATGGCGAGCCTAAGCACTCGGTTGTCTTCTGGTCCTTCTCTTTGACTTTTTGGACCTCGGCTGATGCGGTCGACCAGGAGGACATGGAAGGCCCAGAGAAAGGCTCCAGCCAAAACGAATGCATCTCCTCTGGCAAGGGTGAAGGTCTTGCGGACGCTCAGGAGATAGAGTCCGAGGGTGGCGAGCCCGGCGCCGATCCAGGTCCTTTTGGGGGGGAAGGCCTTGCCCAGCAATCCCAGGATCGGGACCAGGAGAACGTAGAGTCCGGTGATGAAGCCAGCCTTCCCCGCGGTGGTAGAGACCAGTCCGATTTGTTGCAGGCTCGCCCCGCCGAAAAGGAGGAGCCCCAGGGCGATGGCTGAGACAAGGTTTTGATTTCGGGGATGCGGGCGGCCGTTGAGCTGTGGGGGGTGGGCCTTGGGAGCCCCTTTTTTTGGAAAGAAAACCAGGGGAAGAAGGGCCAAGGCCCCGAGGCCAAAGCGAAGCCCATTGAAGAAAAAGGGTCCCATGGATTCCATGCCCACACGCTGCGCGACGAAGGCGAAACCCCAGATCGCGGAGGCCAGCAGGAGGGTTGCTTCGGCGCGGAGGGTTTTTCGATCCAAGGAGGGCTCCTGAAGGACGAGGGGAAGGGGGAAACGAAGGGTTTATAGGGACCAAGAAGATCGGAGAGGAATCATTCCCTGTATTTTTTCGAAATTCCTTATACCCTAATGGGGTATCTTAAAACCCATGCCAAAGGCCACGAAAGCAACGAACACTTCTCCTAAGAATGCCCTCCTTTCCTACTTGGATCCTGAAGCCAAAAAGCGGCTTCGCAACCGCCTTGCGAGGATCGAGGGGCAGATCCGTGCGCTCAAGGGGATGGTGGATGAGGGCCGCTGTGCGGACGACATCTTGGTCCAGGCCGCAGCGGCCCGCGGAGCTTTGGGGCAGTTCATTGCCCGAGTCCTCGAAGGACATCTTGCCGACTGTGTGGAAACCTGTATGGGAGGAAGCGAGCGGGAGCGAACCGAACGGTTGGCCAAGGCGGTTTCCCTGGCGTTAAAACTGGGCAACTGAAGAGTTTAGGAGGTTATTGGCGATGCAAATCAAAAGGAAGTTTCGCTCCATCCGGCCGATTCTCCTCTTCCTCGGGATGCTCCCTGGGGGGCTGTTGGCCCAGAGTCCCAAGAGTCAGTCGGGGGAAAAGGTGGAGCCCCCCAAAGTACAAAAACCCGCAGTGAAAAAGCCCCGCGGAGAAACCCAAAGGGGCAAGCAGGAGAAAAAGCCTATGAGCGATTCTTCCCAACAGAAATCTTCGAAGCCGGAACAGCCTCCCCATGGCGTGAAAAAAAACAAGACCATCATCTTCCATGTCATCGGCATGCGAAAGGCGCGTTCGGGCGCTACCTGAATGGGTTGACCCAACGCGGTCTCCGAGGCTCTGGATGGGTCTCACCAAACTTTGAAATATAGCTGGGATCTCAAAAGTGATCGCCTGACGATTGTCTACGACCCCCAAAAGACCAATCCCAGTGCCCTGGCCAAGATCATCCAGGCAAAGGGATACAAGGTGGAGCAGGTTGCAGGCAAGGAAGCGCCCCAGAGTCGCCCTGCCAAAGCTTCCCCCACCAAGCCCCAGACCACCAAGCCAGCTTCCCGGCCGGCCACTCAAGCATCCCTCCCCCTTGCTCCCCTGCCGGTGGACGCTCCCGCCTTTTTCAAAGAAGCCTTCGCCCTCGCCCGCAAACAGGGGCGCCCCATCCTCATCGACTTTTGGGCCAAATGGTGTGCCCCCTGCATCGCCATGAAACGCAAGACCTTCCATGATCCCAAAGTCGAGGCCCTCCTCAAAAAGGTTGAACTCGTCATGGTGGACCTCGACAAGTTCCCAGGCCTGGCCAAGGTCTATGGGGTCGTTTCCATTCCGGATCTCTTTTTCATCGACGCGAAGGGCCGAATCCAGGATCGCCTCAAGCGCTTTGAAGAGGCCAGGGCCTTCGAAAAAAGGATGCAAGAGTTTTTGAAGGAATGAAGAATATGGAGTCGAGAGGCTTCCCTGCTGCTAAACTCTTTTCCTTGAAATTCCAGATCGGAGTTAAGGAGTGTGGAAGTGGGCGAGCCCGGAAAGAATCCTAGATGCTTGGTTGTCGACAACGATGTAGGGGTTGCGCAGCTGGTCCACGCTTTTTTTCAGCGTAAGGGGATCGATCTCCTCTCCTGTCGGACGGGGGAAGAGGCTTGGGAAATCTTGGCTTCCGAAGAGCAATGGGGAGAGGTGGACCTGTTGCTCCTGGATCTGAGGATGCCGGGGATGGGGGGAGTGGGGCTCCTGGAGAAGATGGCAGAGCGGGAAGGCGGCCCCAAAGTCGTGGTTATGTCGGGCTTCATCTCGGAGGAGGATCAGCTGTTCCTTCGAAAGCAGGAAAGGGTGGTGGCGGTTCTCTTGAAGCCTTTTGATCTTCTGGAGTTGCATGCGCAGGTTTTGGATGCGGTGGAGGCGAGGCGGGCCAGGACTCCTTTGGCCAACGATGCTCCTACACTTCCTTTTGGTGGGGATTTTGGGGAAGGGGAGATTTCGATGGGGGGCGGGAGCTGAGGGGGATGGGACTCCTTTTTCGAAGTGCGGGAGAGTCTCACGGAAAGGGTTGCCTTGCGCTGCTTGAGGGCCTTCCAAGGGGGTGTCCCTATGACCCCGATTTTGTGGCGCGTCAGTTGGCAAGGCGGCAGCGAGGCTATGGGCGGGGAGGAAGGCAAAAAATTGAAAAGGACCAGGCTGAAGTGCTGGCCGGTCTCAAGGGAGGGTTCCTCCTGGGGTCCCCTCTTGCCCTTTGGGTGGGGAATCGGGACAGCCGACTGGAGGAGATGCCCGAGCTGAGCCGGCCCAGGCCGGGGCACGCGGATTTGGCTGGATGCTTTCGCTTTGGGGATCGCGATATTCGAGCCAATCTCGAGCGGGCCTCTGCCCGCGAAACGGTGGCGCGGGTGGCCGCGGGGGCGGTGGCCCAGGTCTTTTTGCGGGAGTTGGGGGTCGGAGTGTTGGGCCGGGTTGTCGGAATCGGGGATCGGGATGTGAAGGAAGAAGAGGAGTCCCCGAGGACTTTGAAGGACTTGGAGCTTTGGCGGGAACGGGTGGAATCCTCTCCCTTTGGGGCAGCCTTGGAGGGAGGGAGTTGTGCATCGATGGAGACCGAGTGGAAACACCTGGTGGACGAGGCCCGCAAGGCCGGGGACAGCCTGGGCGGGCGCATCGAGGTGATCGCAGTTGGGGTCCCCCCGGGGATCGGGAGCTTTGCCCAATGGGACGAGCGCTTGGATGGGCGTTTGGCTGCGGCTCTGATGTCGATTCCTGCTATCAAGGGAGTCGAAGTCGGCTTGGGCTTTGAAGCTTCCCGCCGGCGGGGGAGCGCCGTGCATGACTCGATATTGCCCGGAAGTCAGGGGTCAGGGGCTGTCCCTCAACGGGAGACCAATCGGGCCGGAGGCCTGGAAGGGGGAGTGGCCAATGGAGAACCGATTGTCCTGCGTTTGGCCAAAAAGCCCATTGCGACGCTGAAAAGGGGCCTTCCCTCCGTGGATTTGGAGACAGGAGAGAAGGCGATTTCGGCTTTCGAGCGCTCGGATATCTGTGCCGTTCCGGCCGCCGCTGTCATCGCGGAGGCCATGGTGGCCTTGGTTCTTGCGGATGCTTGCCTCCATTTCTTGGGAGAGGGAAGCTTCTCCGTTCTTCATGAGAGGCTCCAGGGGCATCGAGAGCGCCTTAGGGGCCTTTTTGCTCAGCCAAAGCCAGGCAATCGAAGTCCAAAGGAAAGCCCTTGACCCTGAGATCTGGATGAGTATCCTCCTTCGTCCTTTTGCAAACTCAGGAACCCTGGGGCGGCCTTTTTGTGCCTTTTGGGGGCTTGAGGCGAGCAGGTGGCTTACCAGGCTAGCGTAGCTCAATTGGTAGAGCTCCTGTCTTGTAAACAGGAGGTTATGGGTTCGAGTCCCATCGCTAGCTCCATTTGCAACTCTCTCTCGTGGCGTCTCTTAGGGCCAACCTTGGAGGCTCACTGGAGTGGGGGGCAGGGAGTGGTGAAGGGCTTTCATGCCTCTTGTCTGTTTGTTTTTGTTGTTGGTAGATCTTTATGAGAAGGGTTTAGGGGCAGATACCCAAGTGGCCAACGGGACCAGACTGTAAATCTGGTGGCACAGCCTTCACTGGTTCGAATCCAGTTCTGCCCACCATCTTCTTTTTTTCGTTCTTTTTCATTCAGTGCGCGGGTGTAGCTCAATGGTAGAGCCCCAGCCTTCCAAGCTGGTTGTGTGGGTTCGATCCCCATCACCCGCTCCAGGAACTACGGAGTGGTTGGATCGGAATGTTCCTACCGCCCCGCAGGTTTGCTGCTGTAGCTCAGTGGTAGAGCACCTCCTTGGTAAGGAGGAGGTCATGGGTTCAAGTCCCATCAGCAGCTCCAATTCTCCAGAGTTTGAAGATCCTTTTCGAGAATCCTTATACTCTGGACTAAGGGTAAAGCGAATCAGCTGGACCTAAGGTATACAAAGGTCTCATTTTTGTAGCCCTTAGTTCTTGTTGTGTGTGTTTCTGTTATTGTGCCGGGCCGCGTTTTTGCAGTTCGGTGAATTTTTTTATGATCCCCCTGGTCCTTGAATTGATTGACTGTCACAGGATGTGACCGTGGACCGGATTGACCAGAACCTAGGAGGGTTCAGGAGAACCAAAATGGCCAAGGAAGTATTTGAGAGGACAAAGCCTCACGTAAACATCGGCACCATCGGTCACGTTGCCCACGGAAAGACGACGACAACCGCGGCCATCTCTCGTACGCTGGCTTCGGTTGGTTTGGCGACGGTCAAGGATTACGCGGACATCGCCAAGGGGGGGACGGTTCGTGACGACACCCGTGTTGTCACGATCTCCTCTGCTCACGTGGAGTATGAGACCAAGAATCGGCATTACGCTCACGTGGATTGCCCCGGTCACGCCGACTATATCAAGAACATGATCACCGGGGCCGCCCAGATGGACGGCGCTATTCTCGTTGTTGCGGCCGATGACGGACCGATGCCCCAGACCCGTGAGCACGTTTTGCTTGCTCGTCAGGTCGGCGTCCCCGCAATCGTCGTTTTCTTGAACAAGTGTGACGAGGTAGATGATCCCGAGTTGTTGGATCTCGTAGAGATGGAAGTCCGTGAGCTTCTCAGCTCTTACGATTTCCCGGGTGATGATATTCCGGTTGTTCGGGGTTCGGCTTTCAAGGCTCTCCATACGGAGAACCCCGGAGAAGAGAACCCCGACAGCAAGTGTATCTTTGAGCTGCTCGACGCCGTTGATAACTACATCCCCGAGCCTGAGCGCGCTGTGGACAAGCCTTTCCTGATGCCGGTTGAGGATGTGTTCTCGATCGAAGGTCGTGGAACGGTGGGCACCGGCAGGATCGAGTCTGGAGTGATCAATGTCGGCGACAAGGTGCAGATCGTTGGGATTCGGGAAACGACCGAGACGACTGTCACGGGTGTTGAGATGTTCCAGAAGACCCTGAATGAGGGTCAGGCCGGCGACAATGTCGGACTCCTCCTTCGCGGTTTGAAAAAGAAGGATTTGGAGCGTGGGCAGGTGATCTGCGCCCCTGGAAGCATCACTCCCCATACAAAGTTCGAAGCTGAAGTTTATGCTTTGACCAAGGATGAGGGTGGGCGTCACAAGCCTTTCTTCACCGGATATCGTCCTCAGTTCTACTTTAGGACAACGGACGTGACAGGGACGGCAACGATCAACAACGCTGAGATGTGCATGCCCGGGGACAATGTCAACTTGACCATCGAACTGATTACCCCCATCGCAATGGCTGAGCACCAGCGGTTCGCGATTCGTGAAGGTGGGCGGACAGTGGGTGCTGGCCGCGTGACCAAGGTGATTGAATAGTGATCTTGAGGAGGGTCTTGTAAAAAGGTCCTTCTCACAAAGTCGGCTTCGCGGCTATCCTATTGTTGCGAGGTCGATTGTGTAGGGCAGTGGCGCAATTGGCAGCGCGGGTGATTCCAAATCACTAGGTTGGGGGTTCAAGTCCTCCCTGCCCTGCCATTTTTCCCTCGAGGTAGATCCTCGATAGGGGTGGTAGGCTTTGGCGAGTTTTCGCAAATGTGGTGGTACCTAAGGAAAGGATAGGTCTCGAGCTGTGGCATATAAACCAGATCAGGGTCGGTACGCCCGCATGGCTGCCTTCTGGGTCCTTCTCCTCTTTATCGTCTATGGCTGTCTCTCTCTGCGATACGGTTTGGATGGCATCAGGTGGCTTCCTGCCTCCTTCAAGGCGGCTTTCGCGAGTATCCCGGTTGTTGGGGATCTTACGATCAATGTGCTGATTGCCTACTTCTTGGTCCCGGGCGGATCAGCGCTTTTTCTTCACAGAAAACTGAATCAGCCCAAGTACGCGGACTTCCTCATTGAGACCGAGCAGGAGCTGAGAAAGGTTCATTGGCCCACCTTCAACGAAACAAAGAGCGCGTCTATTGTCGTAATTGTCTGTGTGCTTGTTCTCGCAGGTATTCTCTTTGGGGCTGATTACCTCTTTGGGAATCTCTTCAGAAGACTGTTTTAGGGGGTTCCGTGGCACTCAAGTGGTACATCGTTCGTGTCCAGGTTGGCCGTGAAGATCGGATTCGGCAGCGGCTTCTCCTCCGCATCAAGCAGTCGGGCTTAGAGGATAAGGTTCCCGAGGTCCTGTTGCCGGTGGAAACCATCACTGATATTAAGTCGGGAAAAAAGCGTGTTGTAAAACGTAAGTTGTTCCCCGGATATTTGATGCTCCAGATGGACTTGGACGATGATGTTTGGTTTGTCCTGAAGGAGACCAACGGCTTTGGGGATTTTGTCGGCGCCCGTGGAAAACCGGTTCCGATGACGGATGAAGAAATCTCCCGGATCCTTGGAACCATGGAAGAGTCCCGGGAAAAGCCCAAGCTGTCGGTACAGTTTGATAAGGGTGACCGGGTGAAGATCAAGCAGGGCCACTTTGAGAACTTCGACGGCATCGTGGACGAGGTGAATCTGGAAAAAGGCTTGGTCAAAGTCATCGTCACCATCTTTGGGCGGGCGACTCCCGTGGAATTGGAGTACTGGGAAGTAGAGCCCATTTAAAGCTCATTTTACCTGTTTGCTTGCAAGCTCCCCCGTCTCTAAGGGGTTTGTCTCGGGTTCTTGAAGAGTTGAAGGGCCGCCTTTCCTTTGGAGGTTGCAGGCATGCCTTTTCATTCCTTTCAGCTTTTCTTCTCTTTGTTTTTTCTTCTCTTGACTCTTTAGGGAGGTTTCCTGAGGAAAGGTCTTGACCTTAGCTGCTGTGCTCTTCATACTTTTCCGCCCTTTGGCTCCTGAGGCTCCCCTTTTACTCGGGCGGTTTCGTTGAGGTGGCCTGAGAATGATGGGATTTTTCCTCGAGTTTTCCAGGGGATCACGTTTTATCTGAGTTCCTGCCGTGGGAGGGCTTTGCCCGTTCGAACCGCGAAGGAGAGGTAATGGCACCAAAGAAAGAAGTTATGGCTTTTGTAAAGCTCCAGTGTCCGGCTGGGCAGGCGACACCCGCGCCCCCTGTCGGCACAGCTTTAGGGCCACATGGGATTAATATCGGCGAGTTC
>JALSSW010000135.1 GCA_026984035.1 Planctomycetota bacterium | reverse complement strand
ACCTGCAAGAGTCTTGGGCGCGGATGCTTTGTAACCGGGACCCTGGTCCTGATGGCCAATGGGACCCTCTTACCCATCGAACAGGTCAAGGCGGGTGATCGGGTCCAGTCTGCCATTGTTGCCCCTGTTAAATCGGTCCAGGAGAAGAGGGGCTCCTTTGAGGTCTCGGGGACCTCTAAGCGCTGGTACGAGGGATCGGTCCACGCGATCCTGATCGGGAAGAAGCGGGAGAGTGCGACCTGGCTCAAGGGGACGCCGGAGCATCCTGTGTGGTTGCCGAGGGAGCGGGTGTGGAAGCCGCTTGCGGAGCTTCGGACGGGGGATTTGCTTTCGGGGAGAGAGGGCCTGCTTCGGGTCTTTGGGCACCGGGTTTCCTTCGGGAGGGTGCAGGTCTTTAACCTAAGGGTGCCGGGTGCGAATGCGTACAGGGTGAGCCGGTGGGGGGGGCTGGTTCATAATACGTATATTAAAGGGAAGCTGAATCGTTTTGCACATGATTTTGCAAAAAAGATTGCAAAGAATGAAGGAACAACAAAGGAGGTTATTCTAAAGAAATTAGAAGAGTTTAGATTTCAAAACAATTTAATGAATGATGGGGTTTATGATACTGTAACAGGGGTAATAAAGGGAAGTGTAATAAAGACTGGCCAGATAATTAAAGCACGAGTTCGAGATTTACCAGAGAAATATGGAGGATAAATGGTAAGGGGCTTGTTGGCAGGGAATGGGTTAGCTTTTATTCGTTTTTTATCGAATCCAGATCCCTCGGCACTTACAGCTTCGGTGTATAGCAACAAGGTTGAGAATCAAGGTTGTTTAGAGCGTTCCGCTTATTTTGCAAGACTTTCCGTTTTATCGGAAGTTGAAGTCAACCTTGACCCCGAATTACAGATCCCTTTTGGGAGTAATCTTTCAAAAAAATTTAATTCCTCTTTCGTCAAGCAAGTTCCCTTGTTTTTATTCGTTCTTTTTCGAGCACTTTTTGGAAAAAAAAAGGATCGGTTATATGTTAGGAGTGGTCTTCTTTCTGAAAATGCACATTATCGGTTAACTTGGCTTCTTTCTTTTGCAGAATTGTCCCTGTGGAAAAACCCCATTCCTCTCTGGGTTCTTTCATTGATAAAGGAATATGAACGAAAATGGGGGAGGGGAAGTTTTGAATCTTCCTATGTTATGGATAAGCAACTGCAATCAACCGTGATTGCAACTTGGGCAGGGGATGAAATCATAAAGGCTGGTCTCACATATGTTTCTTTAACCGATGCAACATATGAATGCTGCAATTCAAGTGGATCTTTCCACGAAATTTCCATAGCATTGGATAAAGAGCAAGCTTTTGAATCCCTAAAAAAAGGAACTGCTCGGTTTCCTTTGTGTCTCCTCTCTTCCTGTGATGTGTCTACAGAAGATAATCTTGAGGAAACAATCCTTCGCGGTCTCGATTTCTTTTCCTTTTGTCCAAAAAAGGCTAGGATTTCTGGTTTACTCCTTGGAAAAATAGGCTCGAATCTTCTTTATAAAGAGTGGCTTTCTATCGATAAACGATGGCCTGTTGTTTCTTTTCCAGATGAAACTATGATTGGTTTTTTAAATGGCTCTCCAATTGATGTTGTAAAGACAATTTGTGAAAATGTTAGATTGGTTTATGGCGATTTGGGTCATGTGCTGACTCTATTTAAGCTAGATCTTTATAATGATGGACTATTGTCCGGATTAAATATAGGAAAGCTTTTTATGGAAATATCCAAAGCTAAGAACAGTTTAGCAGAAAATGCTTTAGCAAACCACCTTTCTTCTCAAAAGATGTGGACTGGTGTTCCTCTAAAAATAATTGGTACAATTTACAAAGAAGCTCTTTTCTTACGCGTTCGGTATCAGGCGTTTATTCATTGCTATAAATCCTTTAAAACCAAAAATCTCATCCCTTGTTTGTTCGATGCTTGTAATCAAATAAAGGAACTTGCTTTTGAAGAGATAATCTCACGAGGTGACTATGATGGTTTTCAGGACTCCTTTTTAAAAGTTACAAAAGATCCTATGGTTTCACTAGAGTTCCGAAAAAAGGTCTCCCTTTATATTTAAGAAATTAAATATATCATTTTTATGTTTTTTTAGGTCAATCTTTGTTTTTTTTAACCAATAGATTCGTGTCTTTAGATTATATAAAAATATAAAACCTGTTCAAAAAAGAAAGAGCGTTTCTAAAGGTAAGAGTGTTGTTTTCTTTTTCAGGACCTCGAATTTTCTAAAAATAAAAAAGTGATTGAAAGATAAGGCCTTTTCTTTATTTCTTAAAAGGGTGTTTTCTTTCTATTCTATTGAAGGAATTTAGAAAATTATGAGAAATAAGCCGTTGAGAAGGTAAGAAATCTGGTGTTTAGGGTGCCCAAAAAGGTCGGGGGCTACGGAAAAACCTGCAAGAGTCTTGGGCGCGGATGTTTTGTGGCGGGGACCCTGGTCCTGATGGCCCATGGGACCCTTTTACCCATCGAACAGGTCAAGGCGGGTGATCGGGTCCAGTCTGCCATTGTTGCCCCCGTTAAATCGGTCCAGGAAAAGAAGGGCTCCTTCGAGGTCTCGGGGACCTCCAAGCGCTGGTACGAGGGTTCGGTCCACGCGATCCTGATCGGGAAGAAAAAGGAGAGCGCGACCTGGCTCAAGGGGACGCCGGAGCACCCTGTGTGGTTGCCGAGGGAGAGGGTGTGGAAGCCGCTTGCGGAGCTTCGGACGGGGGATTTGCTTTCGGGGAGAGAGGGGCTTCTTCGGGTCTTTGGGCACCGGGTTTCCTTCGGGAGGGTGCAGGTCTTTAACCTAAGGGTGCCGGGGGCGAATGCGTACAGGGTGAGCCGGTGGGGGGGGCTGGTTCATAATGGGGAGGAGTGTTCTGGTAGCCTTTTAAGGAAGGCGCGAAATGCTGTGTTCAAAGGGAAAGCCCCAAGGGGGATTAAGAGAATTGATCGTCCCTTATCCAAGGGGGAACAATGGCATGCTCATCTGAAAAATGGTTCTGCATTAAACCTTGATGGTTCCTGGAAGCATGGAAAAGGTCCTGTGATAAACAAGCAAATGAAATGGTTGGAGAAGCATGGATGGAAACGACCGAACTAAGGGTTCTGTTGATTTGATTTCTTTTGGATTCGAAAAATGTTTGGGTCTTTTAGATGCGTTAAAAGGCGATAACAAACAAAAAACAGCCTCACTTCACTTGGATGACTTGTATCCTTTTGACGATTTCGAGGATTGGGGGCGAAAAAGGGTTCTTGAATTTTCCTTTGATCTTTTCAAGAGAATACTTTGGTATTCAAAGGGAAGAGAAAATTATTCAGTTTCATTAATGTTCGAATTAAAAGAAAGTAGGAAATTGATAAAGAAGGGATCCTTGGGTGAATATTTTATAAAAGTTCCACCTGAAATTGTTTTTTTTATTAACCCAATTGGTGCTATCCACGATTTAATTTGTATTTTGCCAAATTTAGGGAAGAAGGAAGGTTTCTTTTGCCCGAAGGAATTGTTTTGGGCATACCAAGAGGTACCTGAAGGATTCAGGGAGTTTCTGGGAACATTTTGTCTTTACCGATCTTGGACCTTTGAGATCCGGCCAGGAGAAAAGCTATACGAACGTTCTTTGACCCTTTCTTGGATCAACCCTAGTTTCTTAAAAAGATGGGGGGCTGATCCCCAATAAAAAAGGATTGAAATTTCCTAAATGGAGGCGGAGGCCCCGAATCTTACGATTCAGGAGAAGGAGGGCTTCTTCGAGATCCCTGGGATCTCCAAGCGCTGGTACGAGTCTGCGGTCCATGCGATCCTGATCGTGAAGAAACGGGAGTGCGGGACCTGGCTCAAGGGGATGCCCGAGTATGCTTGCCGAGGGAGCGGGTATGGAAGCCGCTTGCGGGGCTTCGGAGGGGGGATTTGCTTTCGGGGAGGGAGGGGCTTTTTAGGGTCTTTGGGCACCGGGTTTCCTTCGGGAGGGTGCAGGTCTTTAACCTAAGGGTGCCGGGTGCGAATGCGTACCGGGTGAGCCGGTGGGGGGGTTGGTTCATAATAATTATGATGACCTTTTTTCAAAAGGCGTAAAGCTCACTGGAAAGGGAATCAAGAAGATCGGCAATATGAAAAGAATCAAGGACATGGACGCAGCCGAGGGCATTCTGATTCCCGGAGGGAGTGCCGGTAACGTCAGAAAGGCGTTGGGCGATTATTTGAGAGGCAAGACTGTCGGCGAAATTGCCAATATGGCTGGGGCCGGGGATACGGCTGCCGAAAATGCATTAAAAAATAATTAAGCAGGCTGCAAAAATGAGACAGAAACAGCTCGAGAGTATTTCTGACGAGAGCGAGGTTTTACGTCAGGTTACGGGAGCCTTCTGGTGTTCTAAGGATCCTGCAGAAGAACCCATGCTTGTCGCCGTAATGCTGAAATTCGATCAGACGAAAGTTGCCTTTCTCGTGGAGGGTGACGATAGCCTGACTCTGCTCGATGCTGAGTTGTTCAGAAGTGGGGATGCTGCTTCTCAACTGGTGGATTTTACTAGTGCTTCACCGTGGAAGGAAGCAATTGGGCTTCCGTTGCTGTGGGCCTGGGAAATGTCGAATCAGCAAGGCTATTTTGATGGCTTCCAAGTGGAGTTTGCTCGGGATGTCGCTTCCGTGTCGGTGATAGTGCAAATGCTGGGTGTCGCCGGAGAGGTGAAAATCCGAAGTGTTCCTCCTGACTTTGTCACGATGCCCATAAAAGGCTGCTCGTGCTAATTTCGCGAGAGGGCAGGTAAAGCAAAGTCACTGGATTCCTCTTTGCTTAGAACTAAGAAGGATTATTCTTTACTTCCCTTAGTTAAGGGAGCAGAAAAGAAAGTAAAGAGAGGACAGGTCAAGGGATCTCCTGTTTCTGGTGTGATGGATTTTTTGTCAAGGCTTGTCTCCATGGTTGTTTCGGGAAACCCAATAACCTTTCCATCTCTTAAACGAAGAGACATCAATCGAAAAAGTGGCCAGGGGACATCCTTCTCCTAGTGGAATCCCTTCCTCGAAGAGATCCTGGATCTCCTCTCCGCAATCTCGGGTCGAGACATCACCTCCTGGATCAAAGGCGGCCTCCAGGGTAAACCAAAAGAACTTGGCTGGTGGGATAGGGTCATTACAGGGGGAAAGGCTGCGATCCTCCTTGCCGGAAGCGCCTTCGGGATCTGGAACAAAGTGAAGAAAGCCTTTGAGAAGATAAAAGACCTGGTGAACAGGGCGACCAAGAAGGTCGGGGGCTTTGGAAAAACCTGCAAGAGTCTTGGACGTGGTTGCTTTGTAACCGGGACCCTGGTCCTGATGGCCAATGGGACCCTCTTACCCATCGAACAGGTCAAGGCGGGTGATCGGGTCCAGTCTGCCATTGTTGCTCCTGTTAAATCGGTCCAGGAGAAGAAGGGCTCCTTCGAGGTCTCGGGGACTTCTAAGCGCTGGTACGAGGGAGCGGTCCACGCCATCCTGATCGGGAAGAAGCGGGAGAGCGCGACCTGGCTCAAGGGGACGCCGGAGCATCCTGTGTGGTTGCCGAGGGAGCGGGTATGGAAGCCGCTTGCGGAGCTGCGGACGGGGGATCTGCTCTCGGGGAGAGAGGGCTTGCTTCGGGTCTTTGGGCACCGGGTTTCCTTCGGGAGGGTGCGAGTCTTTAACCTAAGGGTGCCGGGGGCGAATGCGTACCGGGTGAGCCGGTGGGGGGGGCTGGTTCATAATGGGTGTGACCCCACAAAACCTGCAAGGGAAGTTCTTTCAGGAAAGCTCAAGAGAGAATTCCCTAGCGAGCTTTTAGGGAATTCATTAAATGAAATAAAATCAAAGTTGAAGGTCGCAAAGGGTGTGGAAAAGATAAAATTAAAAAAAGCAAAAAAGCTGTTACAGGAGGCGAAGCGCCTAAATGAAAAAAACCTCGGTGGATAGATTATGGTTTTCTGGGAGGGTCCTTTTTGCCAGCAGCCATTTTAAAGAAAAGGATTCCCTGAAATTTAAACAATCTTCTGATGTTCTTATTGAAGAATCTATTATTTTGGTAAGAAGCGAAGATGAAGATGGTGCAAAAAAGGAACTGGAAAGAGTTGCAAAAAAACATGAAATTTCTTATGAAAATAATGAAGGTGAGCTTGTGCGTTGGTGTTATCTTGGGGTTGTTGAAATCCAGGAATTAGATGAAGAAGAAGTAGGTGAAGGGGTTTTTGTCTTTACTCGAATGTTTTGGAAGAGTGATGTTTCAGATAAAGGAGTGGTGGAATTTTTAAAAAACATCCCTCTTGCTCAATAGGGCAATCAGAAAAAAGAATATGGATGTGAATTGCACAACAAGGATAAAAGTTTTTTCTTATAGTTTTTCCTAGTTTTCTTATCCCAGATAAAGGTGCGAAAGTCGAATTGTTTGAACTTTCGAGGCTTAAGCCCCGATTCCTTCAGGGGCCTTACTTTAAATGTTCATATTCCTTCTTTCATACTTAGGTGATCTACCCTGGATCTCCTCTTCGCCATCTCCTGCCGAGACATCACCTCCTGGATCAAAGGCGCCCTCCAGGGTAACCCAAAAGAACTTGGCTGGTGGGACAGGGTCATTACAGGGGGTAAGGCCGTGATCCTCCTCGCTGGAAGCGCCTTCGGGATCTGGAACAAAGTGAAGAAAGCTTTTGAGAAGATAAAAGACCTGGTGAACAGGGCGACCAAGAAGGTCGGGGGCTTTGGAAAAACCTGCAAGAGTCTTGGACGTGGTTGCTTTGTAACCGGGACCCTGGTCCTGATGGCCCATGGGACCCTCTTACCCATCGAACAGGTCAAGGCGGGTGATCGGGTCCAGTCTGCCATTGTTGCTCCTGTTAAATCGGTCCAGGAAAAGAAGGGCTCCTTCGAGGTCTCGGGGACTTCCAAGCGCTGGTACGAGGGAGCGGTCCACGCGATCCTGATCGGGAAGAAAAAGGAGAGCGCGACCTGGCTCAAGGGGACGCCGGAGCACCCTGTGTGGTTGCCGAGGGAGCGGGTGTGGAAGCCGCTTGCGGAGCTTCGGACGGGGGATTTGCTTTCGGGGAGGGAGGGGCTTCTTAGGGTCTTTGGGCGCCGGGTTTCCTTCGGGAGGGTGCGGGTCTTTAACCTAAGGGTGCCGGGGGCGAATGCGTACAGGGTGAGCCGGTGGGTGGGGCTGGTTCATAATGGGGGGCAATGTGGTGACTTTTTAGCCAAAATAACAAAGGCCGCCCATTCCAAAGGAGCAAAGTTTTTCAAAAAATTCAAGGGGGGGATAAATCACAAAGCAAGAAGGTTAGGAAGGTTCACCGAATTTTCCGTTGATGTTCCCCGAAAAGTTCCTGGGAGTTTTACTCGGTGGGTAAAGGCCGTTGGTAAAGACGGTCGCACGATTCGACTTTACCATGACACTTTTGATAAGACTGGAAGGTTTATCCATCGGGGGATCAAAGTTCCGGGTCTCGTAAGGCATGTCAAATGATTTTGATAAAGATGCAACAACTTTTGTCATGTTTTCGGGGTTTTTTAGAAGGTAAGTTGCCCTTTTCATCTCTTCGGGACTTTGTATTTCAATTTTATGAAGGCGATCGAGATGTTGAATTGGATGTTTTTCTTAAGCAGGTATTTCCACTTATTCTACCGTATTTACAATGGGAAGAAGCGATGGGAGATCCAAAACGTGAGATTCGAATTCGAAGATTATTTAACCTGCTTCAAAAGCAACAAACTTTCCTTCCTGAAAGGGTTTTGTTTGCCTTGGAATTTGACAAGATTATAGAGTTAACAAAGAAAGAAAATGCGGGGATTATTCCCTCGAAAGTGTACCATGAGCAAATGGCAAAGTTAAGCTCTTGTTCCTACGATATTCGACTTATTGAGAAATGGGGAAAACAGCACCTTGCTGAACAGGAACCGGTCATAGAAAAGCTGAAATAGATTTCTCTGAAGGGCTACTAGAAGAATGTTATATGCATTGTAGAACTCTTTGCTTTGAACCAATTGGGCATAGTCTGAAGGACATTTGGCATTTTGCGGGAATAAAGCTTTTTGGAAGGAACCCTTTCCTGCCTAAGGGGTTGGCTTTTCATGATTGTTTCCGTTCTTTGACCAATGATGGGTCCGGTGGAGGATGCGAATCTTGTTCCATTTCGTCAGATGGAAGGAGCAGGCTATGTAAAGAGTCGATACGACATGTGAGGGATCGAGCGTTTCATTTAACCATTGCATGCGCGAAGCCCTAAGAGGTCTGTTGGACTTCATGAAGAAGAATGCAGACATCATCGGCGACCTCCTCATCGGCTCGATCCCCTTCCTCGAAGAAATCCTGGATCTCCTCTCCGCGATCTCCGGCCTCGCCCTTTTCCATGCGTAGACTTGCGTTTTCGATCCATTCGAAAAAGGTCTCCACTTCTTCTCTACGAGGGGGAGGACCCTTGCTTGCCTTTCCGCGACCAAAGCCTTGGGATCATCCCTAAGATCTTTGATCTGCTTTTCCTCATGAAAGATCGGAGTCTCTGGAAGGGATCTTCTGCGAGAGACAAGCCTTTCTGCTTTGTGAAAGTAACAGCTTACATGCGCCCAGCACCCGACCGGGGTGATCCCTTCGCCATGCCGGTTGAAGCAAGCATTTCCATCACATTGCAGTAAATAAAAGAGTCCTATCCTTGATCACGCTCAAGGGGCATCTCGGCTTTTGCCTTCGAAGGGGTCGGTTTTTCACGCCGGGAGAGGATGCGGCGTCGTTCTTCATCGGAGTCGTGATTCATGCGGACCACCAAAAAAAGAAGCCTGATGGATTCCGTTGCTGGAGGGGAAAGTGGCGGGGTCGAACCGTTTGGCGGGAACACCGACTTTAACCAGAGAAATGCTCCCGGAAGAACTCGGCTATGGCCGTTTTGCCCACCTTTCCTTCGGCCAGAGAACGAACCGTTTGTTCGAACAGATCCTCGTCGGTTTTGATTTCCATACCGTTAAGGAGCAGAAATACCAGGGCGGCCACCGCTCCTGTTCTCTTGTTGCCGTCCACAAAGGGATGGTTGCTTATGATATGAAAAAGATAGGCTGCAGCCATCTCGAAAAGGTCACCGTGCAGATAGCGACCTCCGAACCCGGCTGCCGGCATTGCAAGGGCGGACTGGAGAAGCCCCAGGTCCCGAATACCTCTCTTTCCTCCGTATCGTTCAATCTGGTCCCGATGGATCTCCAACACTTCGGCAAGACTGAGGAAATCAGGTGTCATGTGTCAGTCCGCCAGTTTCTTGAGAGCTTTTCCGTAACGGTGGTTGGTTTTCTCCAAAGCCTTTTTGAATTTTTTCTGACGCTCGGGGTCACGTACGGGAGAAACGATGAGCACCTGTCCGTCAGTGGAGATATCAAGGGGGGTGTCAGCGTCTATCTTCAAGAGGTCGAGGACGGCACGGTCGATCACCAAGGCCAAACTGTTTCCATGCTTTGTCAGATTCTTGATCATGGTTCTACCTCCTTATGGTCTACCATTGTTATAACAATGTATCACCAAGAGAGGTGCTTTTCCATCGGAAGACCCAGAACTGTTGCCGGTTTATCCATGCAAAAACTTGGGGTTTGGATTCATTCGAAACACATTTCCAGGGTTGCTCTGTTTACGAAGTAGCCAAACCGTTGCCGAAGCTGCTCTTCTCGAGCCTTTTGTAAGAGAGCCAGTAGCCGTTTTGATCGAAGCGAAGGATCTTCGTGGAACTCTGTGGAAGCAATGGTTCTGTCGTAGAGAGCTACGACTATGATCCCTTTGGCAAGCCCAAGATCTTCGACAAAAACGGCTAGCAAACCACAGCGCCCCCCGGTGGCAACCCCTTCCTCGAAGAAATCCTGGATCTCCTCTCCGCGATCTCCTGCCGAGACATCACCTCCAGGATTAAAGGCTGCCTCCAGGGTAAACCAAAAGAACTTGGCTGGTGGGATAGGGTCATTACAGGGGGAAAGGCTGCGATCCTCCTTGCCGGAAGTGCCTTCGGGATCTGGAACAAAGTGAAGAAAGCTTTTGAGAAGATAAAAGACCTGGTGAACAGGGCGACCAAGAAGGTCGGGGGCTTTGGAAAAACCTGCAAGAGTCTTGGGCGCGGATGCTTTGTAACCGGGACCCTGATCCTGATCGGGAAGAAAAAGGAGAGCGCGACCTGGCTCGAGGGGACGCCGGAGCATCCTGTTTGGTTGCCGGGAAAGCGGGTGTGGAAGCCGCTTGCGGAGCTTCGGACGGGGGACCTGCTTTCGGGGAGGGGCTCACTGCTTTGAGAGGGGTGGAGTCTGTGAAGTGGGATTGGGGCTGAGCTTTTTGGAGGGATGAGGGAGGAATGGAAGGGCTGGGGGGCTATGGTTGGGGGGGATGACTTCACATCGAAAGCGGAAAAAGGAGGCGGCGCGGGTGGGGGTGGAGCCGGCGGAATTGGAACTCTTGGACTTGATGTCTGAGATGTTGGAGCGTTTTCGCTGGTTGCAGATTTTGGCGCATGCGCAGAGCTACCTTCTGCGGCAAAAGTTGGATGTGTCGGATGAAGAGGTGGACAAGGTGCTCAAGGCTTCGGCGCAGTCTTTTGAAAAGGATGCGGGGTTTCAGCGCTGGGAGAGGCGTTTTGCGGCGGTGAAGGCGCAGATGCTCGAGGGGAGGAGGGGGATCCGGCGGGAAAACAAGAGGAACGCCCGGGCGAAGAGGCGGGGTGAGGAAGGGGCGTGAGGGGGATCAGTGCTTGTGTGATCACCTTTCAGGAGGAAGACCGGATTGGGCGGTGTTTGGAGGGCCTCGGGTTTTGCGATGAGGTTCTGGTTTTGGATAGTGGTTCGACGGATCGGACTGTGGAAATTGCGAAAGGCTTGGGGGCCAGGGTGGAGAGGCAGGTGCCTTTTCTTGGGCATCGGGCGCAGAAGCAGCGGGCGGTTGATTTGGCCTGTCATGATTGGATTCTCTCGCTGGACGCGGATGAGTGTTTGAGTGCTGAGCTTGGGGAGGAATTGAGGGCTTTGCGAGGGGGAGAGGGTTTTGCCCTGCCGGCGGCCTATGCGATGCCTCGGAAAAACCGCTATTTGGGGCGTTGGATGCGCCATGGAAAATTCTGGCCGGACACCAAGATCCGGCTCTTTGATCGGCAGCGGGCGGGCTGGGGGGGGACGGATCCCCATGACCGGGTTGAGCTGAAACCGGGGGCTGTGGGTGGGGTCCGGACTCTTCGTTCTCCGATCCTGCACGATTCATATCGAGATTTTTCCGAACACCGCCGGACGGTGGAGCGCTTCACCGAGATTGCGGCTCAGGCGCTCTGGGAGGAGGGGCGCCGGGCGGGCATCTGGGACCCCTGGGCCCATGGGGCTTCGGCATTTTTTTCTGCCTTTTTCGGAAAGATGGGTGTCCTCGATGGATGGCGGGGGGGGCTGGCCAGTTGGATGGCGGGGCGTTATGGCTATCTCAAATACAAGAAGTTGCGGGGCTTACAAAAGAAGGCGGGGCGTTGAAGATCCTCCATCTTTACAGCAATCATAAGTGGACGGGCCCGGCGGAGCTTTGCTTGCTTTGGGCCAAGGACTTTCCTGAGGCGCGATTGGCCTTGGCGGGATTTGTGCATCCGGGGATGAAGCATGCGATCGCGGGGCGGGCGATCGAATTGGGGATTCCTTTGCTCGAGGGCCTTCAGCTGCGCCGTCATTTTCATCTGGGCTCGATCTTTCGGGATGTTGGCCTCCTTGCCTCGTGGATCGACCAGGGAGAAGTGGACCTCTTGCACTGCCATCAGGCGGGGGATCATCTGGTGGCGGCCCTTGCTTTGCAGGTCAGTCATCGCAAGGTCCCCCTGCTCCGAACGGTCTGGGGAGAAGGCGATCTCCATCCTGGCCCTCGGCAGTGGATTGCTTTTTCCGCCACGACCGCCCTCAGCTATCCCCTCCCGCGCCTCGCCTCCCGCCTCCAGGCGATGGGAAAGGCAAGGGGGGACAGCCTTCTTTCCCTGACCCCGCCTCCCGTCGACCTGGCCCTCCCCACCCTGGCCTCCCCCGAGCCCGCCCGCGCCAAGCTCCGCGCTCGCCTCGGCTTACAAAAGGGGACACCCATTGTTGTCCTCACGGCCCGGATCCAGCGGCGCCGCCGCTGGGGCCTGGCCTGGGAGGCTTTTGCCGCACTTCAGAAAAACCTTCCCGGCGCCCGGCTTGTGATCCTGGGGCGCCCGGACGAGGGTGTCCTCGAAGAGGTCTGTGAGCGCCCGCTGGCGGCCTTGGGCTTGCAGGACCGGGTGCTTTTCCCCGGCTACCTCCGGGGCGAGTCCTATGCGGAGGCGCTCGCAGGAGCCGACGCCTTCCTGTTCCTGGTGCCCGGAAGCGATGCCACCTGCCGCGCCCTCCGCGAAGCCATGCTCCTGGGGCTGCCGGTCGTCGCACCGGAGGACAGGGGCTTCGACCAACTGATCGACCCCGGGCGGACCGGCCTCCTCGTTGCTCCCAATCCCGAAGCGATCGCCGGAGCTCTCGCCCTCCTCCTGAAGGACCGCCCCAGGGCCCGCCGCCTGGGCCAGGCCGCCTCCCGCGAGGTCCAGAACTGGGACAGCCAAGGGAAGACCGCCCTGCGCAGCCTCTACGCCCGCCTCCTTCCCCAGGAGGGTAGGGGATGACGCACCCTTCAAAGCCCGTGAAAGCCCAGCAAGGGGAGAAGGCCCACCAAGCGGACATCCATGCCCGCCTTCTCCGCGGGGACATCCCCGAAGAAGCCGAGATCGTCTCCGAGCGGATCCTCCGCCGTGTCCTCCGCGTCCCCACTCCGGAGGGTGTCCTCTTTGCCAAGCAGCACCTCTTCCCCTTCCTTCGCGTCCGCCTGCGCTATGCCCTTCGGTCCTCTCCCACGCGCCGCGAAGCGGAGAACCTCACCCGCGCCGCCGCCCTCGGCCTCCTCGTTCCCCGCGTTCTCGCCGAGTCCAGCCAGCGCAGCCCCCTCGGTCCCACCCTCGCCGTCCTTCTCACCGCAGCCCTTCCCGAAGGGCGCCCCCTCGATCCCCCCGCCCGCCACCGCCTCTTCGAGGCCATCTGGGATCTCGCAAACAAGGGTGTCCTCCATCCCGATCTTCACGGTGACAACCTGCGCCTCCTCGAGGACGGGCGGGTCGCCTTCCTCGATTTTCAGTCCTGCCGCTTCTTTCCCGGCAAGGTTCCTTCCCGCCTCCTCCCCTCCATGTTGGCCCCTTTTCTGGAAGAACAGCTTCAATTCCTTCCAAAATCCACCCTCGAAACCTGGCTTCTTGAAAAAAAAATCTCTCCTACCCCATGCTTCGCCGCGGTCGATCGTCGCGGCCAAAAACAGCGCCGCACCCGCGAGCGCCACGCCCTCCGCAACAGCACCAAGGTTCGCCGTTTCCGTCCCGCTCCCCTCCGTCATCCCTTCTGGATTCGTTATCTCCAAAGGGGCGCAATCCTGCCCCAGGACTACGTCTCCGCCGGAATGACCCATCTCCCCCCACTTGGCCGCTGCCAGCTCAGCCAGGCTCCCGCCGAGGGGGGTGGAACCATCCTGAGGCTCCGCGCAAACCGCTCCCTTCGCAGCTATTGGCTTCGCGCCATCCTCGAGGGACCCGACCAGGGCAGTCGAATCCTCGCCTGGGATCGAAACAATTCTTGGCTTTCCCCGCGGGACAGTCTGTATATTCTCCATCAAGAGGGTGTTATGGATTTCCCGATGGGAGGGGATGATGTTGCAAGCCTCTTATCTCGATGTTCTCCACCCCAATCTTGTTCGTAAGTTGCGTCGGAGCTTGCCCGAATGATTCACGAACCCCGAGGGGCCGATCCTAGAGAGGCCAGGCGTTTTGCGCCGAAACCTCTCCATTCTGCCCAGGGTCCACACAGCGCTTTATCGACTCCCTCCTCGGAAGAGTTCCGTACCGGTTCGCCGCTCGGCTTCCCTCCCCTTCGCCCCGAGCGTGTCCTCTTTTTTGGCAAACAAAAATCCAGGAGCTGCTGCACCGGAGGACTCGTGGATGCTTTACGCGTCAACGGACTCAAAGTTTCCTGGGTCAATTGCTCGAGGCTGCGCCGATGGATCGGCAAGTGGGGAATGTATCAAGCCGTCCGTTTGATCAAGCGCCTTTATCGGCCTGATCTCTGCTTCGTGTTCTTTCACGATCTCCCACCCCTCCTCATGGAAGAACTCGCCCCCGAGATCCCGACTGTCGTTTGGATGGAAGAGCAAACCCGCTGCCTGGAATCCAGTCACGTGGAGTATGTGCGCAACACCAGGCTGCTCTGCCTTTCCACACCGAGCCTTGTGCAGGATTACAGGCAGAAGGGCATCCTGCAGTCGACCTTTTTGATGAGCGGGTTCTCCCCCAAGTTTCACAAGCCCTACAAGAATTCTCGTGGGGGGGTTGACCGTGACATTGCCTTCATCGGCGGTCCAGGTCACATGGGCAATCGCCCCGAGTTTCTGTCGCGGGTTTCCGAGTGGTCCGACCTGACCATCTTCGGTTTACGGGACAGCTGGTTGCCCCATATGCGCCGCTTTAAAAATCTGAACTTAGCGGGAGAAGCCCGCCCCAAGCATTACGCGAAGATCTGTGCACGCTCCAAGATCATCCTCGGTCTCAATCAGTCCAACGATTCACGGCTTTACTTCAGCAATCGTTTTTTCCTCACCTTGGCCTGCCGAGGGTTTCATATCGTTCGGCATGTTCCGGGCATTGAAGAAGTCTTCGAGAACCACCGTCATCTTGTGTGGTTCGAGAGTGAAGAAGAATGCCAGGAGCTTTGCCGGTACTATCTGAAGCGAGATGCAGAGCGTGCCAAGATTGCGCAGGCGGGTTATGAACTCGTGACCCAGGAGCACCAATACAGCCATCGGATTCGTGACATCCTAAAGATCCTCTCTGCTGAGAAGAATCTTTGGGAACCGCCCCTCCTCCAGGGTCCGATGATTCCACGGGGACAGAGCCCCAGACTCGTGGAGGAGTCCAGTGAGCCCCTGTCCCTCTTCCCCAAGCTGGGCTCGGGGCGCTGACAGAGCGAAGGCCTTGGCCAAGATCCTTCATATTCTCGCCGAGCGGGCATGGTCGGGGGGCGAGATGCAGTTGGAGGCTCTCGTCCACTTTCTCGCGGAGAAGGGACATAAGCAGATCTTTGCTTTGCAGCCTGGGGCGCAGTTCGAAAAGGTCCCCCGAGCTCTGGGGCTACGCGTCCTTGAGCAGAGGATGCGGAACGATCTCTCGCTGGGGGCGCTTCGAGGTCTCCGAAACATTGTGAAGGCAGAGGCTCAGGACCTGCTGCACTTTGCCTGTTCGCGTTCGCACAAGCTGGGAGGGGTGGCTAGCATTGGCCTCTCCCCAGTCAAGGTTGTTACGCGTCGCATGGACTATGCCCTGCGCCCGAACCCTTGGAAGCGCTGGCTCTACTGCAAGGCCGTGGATGGGGTGGTTTGCGTGTCTGCGGCGGTGCAGGGGGAGGTTCTAGGGCTGGGGGTGCCGCCCTCCCGTGCCCGCTTGGTTCACGACGGCGTGGATTCTGCGCGCTTCGCCGGCCTCGCTTTTTCGGATCGGCGCAGAGCTGCACGCACAGCTCTCGGCCTGGATCCCCAGGCTTTCGTAGGTCTTACTACGGCAAGCCTGCATCGACGCAAGGGACAGGACATCCTTCTCCAAGCCCTTGCGCTGCTGGCACCGCGCCTTTCTATAAGAAAGCTCCAATGGGTTTTTGCCGGTGAAGGGCCCCAAGGGGATGCCCTCCGAGCACAGGCCGCAAGCCTTCCTGGATCCATCGAAGTTCTCTTTCCAGGACGGGTTTCCAGGATCGAAGATCTCCTCGCGGCCAGTGATCTCTTCTGTCTCCCTTCCCGGCGTGAAGGCTTAGGGGTGGCTCTCCTCGAGGCCATGGCTGCGGGCCTTCCTGTCATCGCCTCTAAAGTAGGAGGGATGATCGAAGCTTTTGAGGACCCGGAAAGCGGTCGCCATGTTCCCCCAGAAGATCCAGCCTCCCTCGCCGAAGCCATCCTTTCGCTGGAAACCGACCCTGAAAAGGCCAGAGCCATGGGGCGGCGAGCTGCTGAAAGATGTCGAGAATCCTTTGATCTCAGGAGGATGTGCCGGGACACTGAGGCTTTCTACCTCGAACTTCTAGCTGGCAGCCAAGCCTCCAATCACGACGGAGAAGCCATTTGAGCCCCGAAGATTTTTCATCCCCCTTTGTATCCCTGGCATCCCTAAGGCGTGATTGTCGACACTTCCGCCCCGAGCGGCCCTGCAAACCGCACAAGATGGAGGGCTATCTCTGCCCGGACTGCCCCGAATACGAACCTGCCGGTTTTCGGATCGCGGTCGTCAAGTTGGCGGCAGTGGGGGATGTTCTGCGTACGACCAGTTTCCTTCCTGCCATTCGGAGGCGCTATGAACAGTCACGGATCGATTGGCTGACTCTCCCATCTGCTGCCCCTCTCTTCGAGGGCAACCCCTTTGTCGACACTCTGCATCTTACGCAGAAGGGCACCCTGCCCGCCCTCTTGGCCCAAGTGCCCTTCGACCTGGTCCTCTGTCCCGATGCTGATCCCTTGACGGTCGCGCTGGCCCAGGGGATCTCCTTGAAGGAGGGGGGCAGGAGGGTGGGCTTTGCCCTGGATCTCGAAGGGCAGGTGATGCCCCTGTCTCCCGCGGCCGAGCATTGGTTTCTGATGGGGCTCTCCGACCAAGCCAAGAAGGCCAATCAGGAGACCTACCAAAACCTTGTAGGCTCTCTCCTGGAGCTTCCCACTCCGATCGAGGATCGGCCTGTTTTGGTTCTTCGTGAGGACGAGCGGGCCGAGGCCGAAGCTTGGCTTGATTCGGTGGGGGGAAGGCCCAAGGGGGCTTGTTTGGTCGGCATCAACACCGGGGCCGGGGGGCGTTGGCCTCAGAAGCGCTGGACTCTGGAGGGTCAAACCGCCTTGATCCGCAAGCTAGACAAAATGGGCCATTCTGTGGTCCTCCTGGGGGGACCGGAGGAGGTGGAGCGCCATCGAGCTCTTCGGAACGCCTGCCCAGGTTGCAAGCTGATCGACGCGGGCAACGACAACAGTTTGCGGGCCTTCGCTGCGCGCCTTTCCCTGGTGGATGTTTTGGTGACGGGGGATACGCTGGCCCTTCACATGGGGACTGCCTTTGCAAAACCTGTCATGGCCCTCTTCGGTCCGACCTCCCATGCCGAGATCGAACTCTATGGAAAGGGGACCAAGCTTTTTGCCGAGGACCTCGATTGCCTCTGTTGTTATTCCAGCTGTGACAAGCACCCTGACTGCCAAGAATCTATCTCCCTTGAGAGAGTCCTGGCTGCGCTTGCGCCGTATCTCGGAGAGAGAGCGCAGGTATGAACCACAAGGGCTGGCTTGTGATCGTTCCGACCTATAACGAGGCCGAGAACATCCTGCCCTTGATGGACGCAATTCTCAAAGCCGATCCTCTCCTCGAAGTCCTTGTCGTGGATGACGATTCTCCCGATGGGACGGCCTCACTGGTTCGTTCTTACAGTGAGAAGGACCCCCGGGTCCATTTATTGCATCGGAAGGCCGATCGCGGGCGCGGCGCTGCCGGTGCGGCGGGTTTTGCCTATGCCCTCACCGAAGGGTATCGGGGAGCGATCGAGATGGACGCGGATTTCTCCCATGATCCGCGTCACCTCCCGGATCTCTTGTTCAAGGTGGAGGAAGGTTTTGACCTGGTCCTGGGTTCGCGGGGAGTCAAGGGCGGCCAGGACCTGGGGCGGCCCCTTTGGCGTCAATGGGTGACGAGAATGGCCAATACTTATATCCGAACCGTGTTTGGCCTCAAAGTAAGGGATTGCAACTCAGGATACCGGGCTTGGACACGAGAAGCCCTTTTGCGCTGTGATGCCGCTTTTGCCAAAAGCCGGGGGCCGGCCATTGTTCAGGAGCTGCTCTATCGAGCGAAAAAGGAAGGCTTGCGCATCGCAGAAGTGCCGATTCGCTTTGTGGAGCGAGAGCGCGGTCAGTCCACCTTGACCTTCAAAACGCTTCTCCGGGGCTATTGGACTGTGATTGGCTTGCGCTTGTTCTACAGGAAATCAGAACCAAAGGCTCTTCGTGTGGAGGAAAACCCCGCAAAGCTTTCCAAGAACAGGAAGGATCACCAGAAACAGGAAGTGGGCTGAAGAGAGGGGGGATCAAAAGGCGGTGGCATGGGAGTGCCTCTTCTCCTTTAAAGGGAAAGTGTTGCAAGACGATACACTAAAAAGTAAAGACTCAAGGAGGGTTGGTCCGAGGAACTTATCCAATCGAAGCATGGCAAAACGGGCCGTCAGGGGCCTCAAAGTCATCAAACCTGCGGATCGGGACCTGCAATCTTTGGGGGATCAAAAGTGGATGTGATCTTGGGAAACTTCTCTTGTACTCGGATCTCTTGACCCAATGGGTCCAGCGATAGAGCGGGATGGGGGAGTGGAAAAGGGATGCTTCATAGAGTTCTTTGGGGAAACAGCTCTATGAGGATATAAGAAAAAGGGGGGGGGATGAAAAGAGTCTTGATCGAAGTAACCGCAATTTCTATAGGGCTCCTCATCTTTTCTTCCACGTTGAGGGAGATCCAATCCCTTAAGAAATCAGATTTCGATAAGAAGGTCGAGCTGGCCAAGCTTTCCAAAGTTCTGTCTCTCAAGCCGAAAGCCTCCTCCAAAAAACAAGATCATTTGCAACTCCAGATGGAAGCTGCTTTGACTCGTTTGAAGGAAGAAATTCAGGATTTAAAACAAAGATGGGCCGAGAAGACTCTTCAAAACAAGAAGATCGAAAAGGATGGGAAGGATGTTGGGGGATACAAAAACGCCAGTCTCCTGATGTCGGAAAATAAGAAGGAACTGAAGCGTTTACGGGATGAGATCGAGAAACAAAAAGACGCCCAGCAGGTCTTGATGAATCGCTTGCAAGGGGGCCACGAGAAGAAAAAGTCCTTGATGCTCAAACAGATGCTCTACCCGACGGTGCAAATCAGTGGGGAAGAAAATGTAGGATCGGGGACCATCATTGCTTCGATCGAAAGGAAGGCGAAGGGGACCAGAAAGGGTTCTTCCGGGACCTATGACAGTTATGTTCTGACAGCAAACCATGTCGTTCGGAATATCTTGAACGAAAAATCCTTTGGGAAAGAGCGGGGAACAATAATGGTCACCATCTTTGGGAAAAAGGGCAGCAAAGAAGATGTGGAAGCAAGACTCTTGATCAGGAGCGAAGAGTTTGATGTTGCTTTGCTGAAGTTGAAGAGCACAGAGCGCATCGCTTGGGTTGCCCAACTCGCAAGCCCCAAGGAATTGAAGCAAATCTCTATTTGGTCTTCGGTGTATGCGATCGGGTGCCCTCTTGGCAATGATCCCATCCCGACAGGGGGGTTTATTGCCAACCAAAATTCCAAAGTGAAAGCAACCAAATATTGGATGATCAACGCGCCTACGTATTTTGGGAACTCGGGGGGGGGAGTTTTTGATGCAAAAACCCGAAAGTTGGTGGCTGTCTTCAGCAAGATCTACACCCACGGGAAGATCCGACCTGTTGTGATTTCTCACATGGGTTTGGTTGTTCCTTTGAGTGAGATTTACCCATGGCTCAGGGACAATGGCTATGGCTTTCTCCCCGGTCTTTCCGATGAATGATCCGATTGCGCCCGCTTTTGCAAGATCCCGAAACTCCGGGAAAAAGGTCCGGTTGGGCTCCGGGGCTTATTTGGCCCGGATGCTTTCCAGGTAGAGACCGATCGCTCGGCGCTCACTCGTCTTGAGGTGGTCAAAGTTGGGCATGATGTCCGATTCCGGATTGGGGAGGAATTCTACAATCTCGTCGGGTGTTTGATCGAAGTCCGCCATGTCGGGAGCGTCGTCCTCTTCTTTGGTTTCTCCAAAGACCTGGCCCTTCTCATTGGTGTATGTGTGACAGGAGAGGCAACCTTCGCGCCGGACGAGGAGGTATCCCTTTTTGATTTGAGGGGAAGCGCCGAGCGGGTGAGGAGGCGTCCTATAGTGCCTTGGTTTGTCCTGGGCCCCCAGCCAGGTGAGACTGACAAGGGTGACGACAAAGAGGCTTCCCAAGGTGAGGGCGATGGGACGTTTTGTGAGTTTGCGCTCTTTGTTTCGGTCAAAGAAAGGGAGAAGCGCCAGGGTCAGAAGGAAGAGATTGGGGAGCCAGAAGGCTGCGATCGATTCGAGGGATCCGGGAAAATATTTGAGGAGTTGGAACAGCCCCAGGAAATACCATTCGGGCCGGGGGTCATAGGCTAGATCCACCGGATCCGCTTCGGCTTCGAGGGGGGCACCGTGTTTGAGGGCGAGCCAGGTGACAATTCCGACGGCAATCAGGGCTACGAGGGCTTCTTTGAATGTATGGTTGGGGTGGTAGGCGGGGCCGGGTTCTCCCTTTTGTCCGACCGGAACCCCCGGAGGAGTGATGCCGTGGCGTTGGACTTGGAAGAGATGGAGGGCCAGAAGAACCATGAGCCCCAAGGGGAGAACGAGGATGTGGAGGACGTAGAATCGACCCAGGGTATTCGGCCCCAAATCCGGGCCGCCATAGAGGGCCTGTTGGATTTCGTGGCCGCCGATGGGGGCTTGAGAAGCCATGTTGACCCCCACCTTTGTGGCGAAGTAGGCCTTCTGGTCCCAGGGAAGAAGATAGCCTGTGAACCCGAGGCCGATAACGCAGCCAAAGAGGGCGAGTCCTAAAAGCCAGGTGAGTTCGCGCGGTTTTTTGTAAGCCCCCTGAAAGAACACCCGCAAGGCATGGAGGAAGAGCAGGATCAGCATGGCCGAGGCTCCATAGTGATGGAGGCCACGGGTGAGTTTGCCGAAGGGGATGCTCCGTTCGAAAACGCGGATGGAGTCGTAGGCGCTTGTGGTCGTGGGGCTGTAATGGAAGGCCAGTGCAAGCCCTGTTAAGAACTGGACGGCGAAGAGGATGAGGGCCGCGAAGCCCAAGGTTTGCAACCAGGAACTCCCTTTAGGGAGGATTTTGCCCGTTAAAAACTTTTCACGAAGTTGAGGGAGTCCCAGGCGGTCGTCGAGAAACATTTGAAGCGTGCGCAAAGGATTCTTCATGACCGGACCTAGACTTTGAGGCGGATGGGACCGCCCTTTGTTTTGGGCGGGAGGACTGTGTAACGGTTGAGGGGGCGAGGTGGGGGGCCTTCGATTCGCTTGCCTTCGAGATCAAAAACACCACCGTGGCAGGGGCAGGCGAAATGTTTTTTTTCTTTTTTGTAGCGAACGGGGCATCCCAAATGGGTGCATTCGTTGGAAAGGGCGATCACTTCCTTGCCCTCCCGGCGCACATAGAGAATTCTTTCTACTTCTTCACGGTAGGGACCCACCTGGCGGACGTATTGAAGGCGGATACGCTTGGGCTGGTCCCTGGGAATCTGGTCGAGAGGAAGGAGGGGAATCTCGCCACCTCCTTCTCGAGGCGCGGGGCTTAAAAATGAGACTAAGGCTAAAAGGGCAGGACCGAGCAGCGGGAGAGCGACGAGGAAAGAAGCAAGGGCTTCGAGAAAGCGACGGCGGTCCTTGGTGTTTTTCAAGCGAAACTCCTTGGGAGAAATGATCCTGGCCCTTCACCTACCCAACCCGGGACTTGGGAATCAGGGATGCGTTCGTGTGAGAGCCCAATAAGGTCCATGTCCTTGATCGGAGGCGCTCACCAAAAGTTGGAGAAGCGGACAGGATCCCGGTATAGAGGTAACCCGTCGCGAAAAAAAGAAAGAAGAGTCCCATGCTCCAGCAGCCGTTCCAGGCGGCCACCCAAAAAGCTCCAAGAGCTTCCAGGCCGAGAAAGATTTCAAGCAAAAAACCTAGGCCCTTTCGGGCCGCATAGGTTTTGCCGATCCAGCTATCTTTGGTTTTGTGAATCCGGTATTTGGGCGTGCGAACAAAGGCTGAGCGATGGCCAAGCAAACCCTCGAGGACGGCCTTGGCGTTATTGATCGAGAGTCCGATTCCCAAGGCGAGGGCAGCGGGCAAGAGCAATAGGCTTGGGATGATTTTTTTTCCGACCAGGAGTTGGGCGATGAAAAAATAGCTGAGGACTGGCAATAGGCCGATCCCCAGTAAGTATCGGTCAGCCCAGACCGTAAGAGCGGGATTCGCCGATCCACGCGCGAAGGCAACGGGGAGGGTGAGAAAACTCGCAAGCGCTACGACCAGGTAGGCGAGGTTGTTGAGCAGATGCATGGAACCTTCCAGCTTGGCTCCCAAGCGGATCCGGTCACAGTGCCAGAGGGGCCGCAAGAGCTTGCGCGCGACCTCGATGGATCCCTTAGCCCAGCGGTGTTGCTGATTCTTAAACCCATTCATTTCTGCAGGGAGTTCGGCTGGCACCCCAAGATCGTGCATGTAGTGGAACCGAATCCCCTTCATCTGTACGCGAAAGGAAAGATCCAGGTCTTCGGTGAGGGTCTCATGGCTCCAGCCATCGGCTGCATCGATGGCGCTGCGCCTCCAAACCCCTGCCGTCCCGTTGAAGTTGAGGAAATGCCCTGCTCGTTCTCTGGCTTGGTGCTCAATCGCAAAGTGGGCATCCAAAAAAATGGCTTGAAGGCGGGTCAACAGGCTGTGATCTCGATTGAGATGCTCCCATCGACCCTGAACCAGACCGAGACCCTCATCCCCCAAGAGATAGGGGATGCTTCGCTTCAAAAAATCTGCCCGGGGGAGAAAGTCGGCATCAAAAATGGCGACAAACTCGCCCCTTGCTTCTCGAAGTCCCTCTGCGAGAGCTCCCGCCTTGAACCCGCTGCGGTCCTTTCTTCGGATGTGTCGGAGATTCAAACCTTTGGCCCGGAGGGTTCCGCAGAGCTCGGCCAGAAGGGCCACGGTCTCGTCGGTGGAGTCGTCGAGAACTTGGATCTCGAGCTTTTCCTTGGGCCAATCCAGTTTTGCCACGGCATCCACCAGTCGGGTGGCCACATATCTTTCGTTATAGATGGGGATTTGAATGGTCACCATGGGAAAGGCTAAGGGGTCTTCGGGGAGTTCCTTACGCCCTATTCTGGGTTTCTTCCGAAGGAGGCGAAAAAGCAAGAGTGAGCGATGCATCCCATAAATGGAAAGGATGGCAAAGAGCCCGTAGTAGGAGATGAGGAGAATCGCGGCCATATCGTTTCGATGGAGGGGAAAGAACGTACAGGAATCCCGCAACCGCGGCAATGCGGTGGAAGGATTTCCATTACGAACAATTCATGGATCGGGTCGTTTTTTTCCTGCCCGCTTTGTTTCGGTGGCCGAATTCTAGGATTTACGCTTCTTAAAGGGTGCTTTTTCCTCAAGCGCAGGGACCTTTTTCATCCTTCCTTTGATTCCCATCCCGCCAAAAACAGGTCTGCTTCCCATTCGCTGTACCATCCCCAGGCAAAACAAAGGAGCCATGGAAGGTTCTGCCAATTTGTGGCAGAGCCTTCCATGGCTCTGTTCTAAGGGCTGTTCAAAGGGATTGCTTACTTTTCAATCCGGAGGTACAGCCGGTTATTGCCGAATCCAATGATGTTTTTAAAGCTGGGATCAAACCAGAAGCTGTAAACATACATCGTGAACGGAGTGGAAATCGAGGATTTGGGGAGATTGAAACTGGGGTAGTTGATTCCAGAACTCGGAATCTTACTGAGCCAGAGAGGAAGAATGGGGCTATTCAAAATCCCCAGGCCCACATTGGTGAAGGCGTCGAATTTAAAGGTGGAGCTTCCGCTTAAGAGCAGGAGATACCAGTAACCTTTAAACTTGGGAGCAACAATGGCCATCGGCGCGGAACCCCCGTTCGAAGCATCCAGGCGTGCGCTGGTGAGGTAGTAGGGTCCACGCCTTTGCAGGTAATTTGTATATTTCATTCCGCGGTATTCCAAGAGCCGGCGAGAACCCCCGTAGGCGATGGAGGGCTTACCAGAAATGGCGCGCCCGTTGTTCCCTTCATTGAGTTCGGAAACGTTGAATCCGACATCGGCGTAAACCCCCAAGTAGCGGGTAGAGCTTGGGGTCGCGTAGGGGATCCGAACAAAAAGCGAATGGGAGCGGGAGAGCCCCTTCCCTAAGGTGAATTCTGTCGCTCCACCCAAGTAGGTGTCAGAGGTTGTGATGAGGGAGTTGGTGGAGAGGAGGACTCCGGTAACGGAAGTGTTAGATGTCGCTGTACCCACGTTTTTGGTGGTATAGGAGACTTTTACGAGGCCACCGGCTGGCAAGCTCGAAGCCGTTGTGGAGGCTGCGGAGATGATCAAGTCGGGCTTCCCTATGCAATTGACCTTTTTGCCTAGGCCATTGTTGATTTCATTGGATTCGGAAATGGCATTGGTCCGATCGGCTACAACCCCGGCCCAGCAGGTCCCAACGGGGGCGGAGCTGGGAATACTAACAGAGGCTGAATAGGTCCGGAAGTTGCCTTGCGCGATGGACGGCAGGGTGAAGCTCCGGATGAGAAGGTCAAAGCGAGTGATGGTCGAATTGGTGGATAGATAAAAGCCGTTTGTGGATGCCGGAGCGGTTGATAAGCCAACGTTCTCGATTTTTGTCGAAAAGGTGTAGGGCGATCCGTGGAAGAGGTTGGAAGAGCTTGTTGACAGAGTTACGGGCCTGAGGTCAGGCTTGGTGTTCACGTCTCTTGTTCTTCCAAAGTGCACATAGCGAGGGATTTGGTTGCTGTTGCCCGATCCATTTCTGGTGGCCATGGCCGATCCGACCCAGGAGTTGGAATAGCGAGAGTGAGGAATTGCAGTGAGATAGTCTCCCCACCCTTGACTGGAGGGGCTGTTGTTCCCTACCGCGACAGCGACGTTCTTGAGGGGGGCGAACTTCGTGTCCAAGTCATCGACAACCCAGGCTGCGGTGCTTGGATAATAGCTTCCGCCTCCATAACAGATCATTCCACCCAGGTGCCCCCTGGAATTCTGCGCGGCACAGGGATAGGCCCATGCGAACTTAGGATGCCAGATGGAGGTCTGCCGATAGATGGAGCGATTGGATTCGCGGATTTCTACAACGCGGGTATAGGGGTAGGGGAAGTTCCCTCCTTGTTTGGCATTCCACATGAAACCGATGACTCCACGCGCGACCCAACCTCCGAGAGGCCTGGAGTCGGAACGCTTCATCCAGTTTCGGTTTTTAGGATCCTTGGCGATCATGGTACCTTTCGTTCCCCAATTCCAGGATCCAATGTTGATGGTGTATCTCTGAAAGTTGGTAGAGGCGTCGGCCCAACGGTACAAGTATCCGGAGGAGCTATTTCTGTGTTGCCACCAGTACATGGTGTTTGTGGCGCCGAAAGTCAGACGCCAGGTCCTTCCTGCTCGGCGAATATATCGGAAGGAAACAGCTGTTCCTGCCGCCAATTGGGAAAGAGGCATTCTCCAGCAGACGGTCGAATTGTAATTGCGACTTGCAGTAAAGATGTTGGCTGTCACAAAGAGATAGCCCTTGGAATAGGCCATGTGGGGGAAGTCGAGCCAGTATCCGGCAGGCAATCCAAAATTCCGTGGATTGAATGTGTAATAATGGAAAACCCCGTTTTTAAGGTTGGTCTCATTTTTCGCGACGGCGATTCGGTAGCTTCCATTTCTGGTGGTTGCGCTGTATCCGTATTGGAGAAGCCAGACGGTGATCTTTCTACTGGGGACATACATGGCGTATTGATCGCAGCAGAACCCCCCGTCCACCTTGGGGAACTTGGTATAGGGGTTGATGTAACTCCAAGAGTTCCCATCGTTTTTGGAGATGGCTGCATACCAGTTTCCTGTGTAAAAGGCGGTGAAACCATGGTGTGCTGCCGTGGGCTCTCCGATCGAGGAGCGGTTTGCCCCAGAGGGCGTCACCTGGACGTTTTTAAAGACCGAAAGAGTCGCAGTGGGATTGGCCTGAGCTGTTCCCGGTGCTTCAGTGGGAGGGCTCATAGGAATCTTGCGAACCGGTCCCACCGGAAGGGGGGGAAGATCGGGATGCGTAAAGTTGATTTGTGCTTGGGTCGGTTTCTGAGGGATGGTCGAAGAGACTCCCGCTTTGGTGGGCCCCTCAGGTTCAATGATTCCTGATTGGCTTGTTCCAATAAAAGGTTTGGGGTTTTGGGCAAGAAGAGCCGTTGAGAAAAGTAACGTGCAGGTTATCAGAGAACCCGCCTTGGAAAATGTAAATCGCATGTTTGGTTTTCCTTGAATGGCAGAATTCACCTATCTCCAACCCGGGTTCCGCTCCGTCTTTCGATTGATTTTTTCTCGTATCAAAAGCGCAAAAAATGTGCAATTTTCCAATGGAAAAGTTGCAAAATTGATTGGAAGCGGTTCTCGAGTTTGGTCGTAGGCGGTAAACAGAAAAAAATTTCTTTGATCCCTTTTTTATCTTGAAGCTGAACCTTATCGGTTCATGAGATCGTTTCCATTGGCTTAGAGAGATGTTCTGCAGGACCAGGTTTCCATGCGGAATTTCCCGCTCGATAGGTACTTGCGGGATCTCCCTGCTTGGGAAAGACCAAAGATTTTCTTGGTTTTTGAGCCTGCCGTTAATTCCCCAGCTCATGGAAGGAGATCACGGATCAAGAGATTCGGAAGGGAAGCAAAAGAAAGGAGAAAAAAGATAAAACGAAACTTGAGGCCCTGCAATGCCTCGAAACTCATCGTTCCGATAAACGTCGGTTCATTGCAAGAACAAATGAATTCTATACAAGGGAGGCAGAGATGCAATGCACTCTTTCAAGGAATTTTTTCTACTATGTGGCTGCAAGCATTTGTTTTATGGATCTTTCCCTTTCTCCTTTTTCCCTTGCTCCCGGGGGGTTGGCTTTGGATCCTCTCCGCTTTTGAGGATCAATGCAGAGAAAAGATTTTCATTATGAGCTTCCGCAGGACCGGGTTGCTCTTTTTCCCGCGGAACCGAGGGATGGGGCGCGGATGTTGGTTTGTTCGCGGAGCGACCCTTGTAGGCTTGAGCATCGGCGGATCAGGGATCTGCCCGACTACCTTGAAGCGGGGGATCTCCTGGTCCTGAATGAAACCAAGGTTCTCCCGCATCGATTGCTGGGGAAAAGGGACAGCGGGGGAAGGGTGGAATGTCTCATCTTGGAACGAAGAGGGTGTGAGGGTGAGGGCTTTTTAAAACCTTCGGCGAGGCTCTCCCTGGGGGAAACCCTTCAAATGGAGGGGGGGGCCTTAAAGTTGACCATCCTGGAGGATTTGGGCCGGGGCCGACATCGTTTTCGCTTGGAAGTTCCGGACGGAGGAGATCTGGGGCTCTGTTTGGATCGGGTGGGGCGTGCGCCTTTGCCTCCCTACATAAAGAGGTCTCGGGACGAGGAGAACCGCGACTTTGACCGGGAGCGGTATCAAACTGTTTTTGCGCGGAATCCGGGGGCTGTAGCCGCCCCGACGGCGGGGCTTCACCTGACCTCTGCATTACTTGAGCGGCTTGGGAACCTGGGGGTGGGCCAGGCGCGGGTCACCCTGCATGTCGGGGAGGGCACCTTTGAGCCCCTGAAAGGAGATCGCATTGAAGACCACAAGATGCATCAAGAGTATTTTGACTGCCCTTTGGAAGCGGCTCGGAAAATCGAGGAGGTGAGAGCAGCCGGGCGGCGCATCCTCTGCGTGGGGACAACCTCCGTTCGAGTTTTGGAATCCAGCCTGGAGCAGGAAGAGGGGGAGCAAGGGGCTCGAGTCCGAGTGGTTCCTCGCAGCGGAAAGACCGATCTCTTTCTGTATCCGGGCCATGGGCCTCGCCTCGAGTTTGCCCTGCTGACTAACTTCCATTTGCCCGAAAGCAGTCTCCTGTTACTGCTCGCTTCCATCCTCGGAAGGGAGCGGGTCCTTGAGCTGTATCGCATTGCTATGGACCAGGGATATCGTTTTTTTTCCTTTGGGGATGCGATGTTGGTGCTGGAATAGCCCCTGGGGTTTTCCCCGACACATGGAGGGCTGTGTGAAGGGGCGAATTTTATGGCTTCATTCTGCCAGTTGGGCCTTGATGGCAAGGAAGGTCCATAGGATTCCCAGGGCCAAAGAGGCGAGGGCGATGCACCGCGAAGTTGTGAAACCCCTCGGGGGATTTGCTTCTGAGGGATCGGGTAAAGGCTTTGGGGTGGACCCTTCCATGAAATAAAGGGCGCCTGACATAGCAAGAAGGATTCCGTTTTTTACGAGTGAAAGCCAGGGGGGTGTTTCCACAAAGCTGCCAAAGCAACCGCAGTCTTCCAGGCCGTATTTGTGCCAAGCCCAAGCGATCAGGGCGGAGAAAAAAAGGAGGAGAGTTATTGTTGCCGGCAAGGTAAAGGGGCGGAGCCAAATCCGGAACAGAAGGAGGATTCCCAAGATCCACTCCACGAAGATGGTGCTGAGGGCGCTCACTTGGATCCAGAAGAGGTCCAAGGCCCGGTAGTAGAGGGCCTTTTCTAAAAAACCGTCGAAGTCCCATGCCTTGAGAACAGCTCCCGTGAGAAGGGTCAAAGCGGGGATGGTGGAACAGAGGAGGCGGAGGCTTTTTTTCAATCCATGCACCTCCTCTTTTTCGGGTGAAACCGGGAGATGTCTTTTCCCTCTTTTGGGGGGCAGCCTTCCCTTTGGGAGATTCCGGAAGGCTTTGAGGCATAAGGCCCGGGAATAAAAACGCCTGGTAGATGGGGCGGAGGTCGGAATAATGCCGGGATGCATTCAAAAAGAAGGATTGGGATCATGTTGAAGAAATGGAGTGGGGTTTTCGCGTTCTGCTTGATGGCCGCCTGTTGTTTTGCCCAAGAGCGTTTGCGGATTGCGAGCTATAACGTGGAGAACCTGTTTGATAACTATGATGATCCCTATAAGCCTGATGAAGGGACTCCGCCAAAGTATTGGGAGGAAGTGCGGGCTTTGGCCGGGGTGATTGATGATTTGGATGCGGATGTGTTGGCATTGCAGGAGGTGGAAAATCTTGGGGTCGTGAAGGAGTTGAATGACCTTCTGAAGAAACCTTTTGCCTATGTAGAAGTCTTGCCATCGAATGATTTTCGAGGGATTCGTTGTGCCTTGCTCTCCCGTTTGCCGATCCTTCGTTCGATCAGCCATCGCTACCAGAAGCTTGCTGGACCCCACCGGTTTGCGCGGGACTTTCCTGTTTTTGAGCTTGGGGCCGGGGAGGGAGCTTCGCTCTTGGTGGCGCCGGTCCACTTCAAGTCCCATCATTCGAGCAAGGGAGACCCTGAGAGCAAGGCCTGGCGGGGGGCGGAGGCCAAGGGGGTGTTGCGCATTCTGAAAGGACTGAGGGCGCGGGGCTTTGGGGCACCCTTTGTGCTTCTGGGGGATCTTAACGACACCCCGGAAGCCGAGACCTTGGCCCCTCTTTTTGCGAAGTTGAAGAATGGTTTGGAGGTCGTGCCCCCCGAAAAACGTTACAGCTATGTGTTTCGAGGAAAGCGGCAGCAGATCGACCACTTGCTTTTCGATGGAGCTTTGAAACCGGCTGCGGGGGCCTTCCTTCATCCTGTGCACAACCCCTCGGATCATGCGCCCTTCTACGTGGATTTTGCCTGGGAGGGGACCCTTCCCCGGGAAAAGGTTGCGGTGGTCGCAGGGGATCGGACGCCCTATCGGCCTCAAGTTTCGGCGACAGACTTACGGAAGCTGCGCTCCCTGTTACTCAAGGAGGTGGAGGTCAAAGGAACTGTGGTCTCTGTCCAGAAGACGCGCCGTGGGGGGCATTATAAAATTGCCTTTGCAAAAAACCCGAGGACGGCGTTGCAGGTGTTTGTTCCTGGTCATGCGGCAGGGCGCTTCAAAAATCTGGAAGACCTGGTGGGAAAAAAGATCAGGGTTCTTGGGCCCGTCTTTTTATATCGAAGAAGCCTTGAAATTCAGGCGGTGGACCCCAGCCAAATTGTGGTTGAAGGGTAGAATCATCTTCTGCTCCTTCCTGTAACCTTTTCCCAGCTCTGGGATGCACAATGAAAAAGGCCTTTCTCATCATCTTCTTGGTCCTTGTTTCCTGCGGGGGGCGGGATTTTCGGCATCTTCATTTCCGGCACAAGCCACGCTGGAAGAAGGCCTCCCTTTCTGCCAAGAGGGCAGAAGCCTTAAAGCCTCTGCTGCTGCTTCCCCCCAGTCGAGAGGCTGCTATGGACGGACCAGTGGACCTCTTGCTTCGGAGGGGAGAAGGGATCCCCGGAGTGGAAGCTCTTGCCCTGCCTCCTCGTTTCGATTCCGCTGCGCTGCGGATCGGGGGCGAGCAGCGGAGCTTGGAGCTTGCGACTCTTTTGGGGCGGCGAGGCTTTTTTTTCTCCTTTGACCGAAAACGCAGGATCAGCGGGGACGCGGCTTTTGCCTTTGCCGCATTGCCGGAGTTCGGAGTCCAGGATTGCGGGAAGGTCCTCTTTTCCTTGCCCGATTCTGACCGCCACATGCCCTCGGCTTCGCCTGCGATCACGGCTCGATTTGGGATTGAATTGGAGATTGTTCCTCTGTTGGATCCCTTGGCCCTGGGTCCGGGGGCTGAACTCCCGGTGCGTGTGTGCTTCAAAGGGCGGGGTCTTTGGGGCCTGCATCTCAGTGCGGAAGTCCTCCCTCTGGGCCGGAGAGTGTCCTCCGGTCGGGTCTTCGAAGGCGTTTCGGATGAGAGCGGAATGGTCCTTGTTCCCCTCAGGGTGCTTGGACTCTGGGTCCTTCGGGCCGAATATAGGGAACGAGGGGCAGAAAAAGGGCAAGCCTCCGAAGGGCTCTTGCATCGGACCTTCCTCAGTTTCCGCCTGGCTCAGGGCCCCCTGACTCAGGGCGCAAGGAAGGAGCCGCTTTTCCATCAAGGGAGGGAAGATCGATGAGGCGCTTTGGGTTTCTGATTCCGTTTGTTCTTTCCCTCCCTCTCTCTGCCCAGCTTCGGTGGAAGTCCCTGGGACCCGCCCCGATTGCCCGGGGACCTTATACGGGGAGAGTCTCGGCGATTGCCCCCAGCAAGCAAAACCCCAAGATGCTCTATGTTGGCGGCGCCGATGGGGGCGTGTGGAAATCCACCGATGACGGAAACAGTTGGACTCCGATTGGGGATTCCTTGCCTACCACCTCGGTCGGGGCTCTGGCGGTGGATCCCAAGAATGACCAGGTTCTCTATGTGGGCATGGGGGAATCCAATTTTGCCAACCATAGCCGCTACGGCTTGGGGTTGGCCAAAACGAGCGACGGAGGAAAGAGCTGGGAAGTTTTCGGAGTCGAGGCTTTTGCCGGGCGTTGCATTTCCCGGATTGAGATTGACCCAAAGAACCCCAAGATTCTGTATGCGACCACGACCCACGCGGGGGGGATGCCGATCCGAAACGGAGCCCGGGGACACCCCCTGGCCAAGGGGCCTCTCGGGTTGTTCCGTTCTACTGATGCGGGGAGAACTTGGCAAAAGATTGGGAAGGGTCTACCGAATCTCTCGGCGACTGACCTCGCATTGGACCCCAAAAACCCCAAGAATCTCTTTGTGGCGATTGGGCATATCTTCGGGGATGCCCGAAACGGACTCTATCGATCCACCGATGGGGGACTGAGTTTTAAAAAGCTGAGCATTGGGCTTCCCAGCTCAGGGATCGGTCGGGTTTCGGTCGCCCTTTCTCCTTCCCAGCCCAAACGAGTCTACGCTAATTTTGTGCGGGCAGCCAGCTCCACGGGGGGCGGGGCTTCGACACTCGGTTTTTATCGAAGCGACGACGGGGGGATCAGTTGGACGCGAAAATCCCTGGGGAATTTTCAGGCAAGCTATGGTTGGTATCTCTCTGTGCTGCGGGTGCATCCCACCAAGCCCGACACTGTTTTTGTGGGAGGTTTTACCATGCGGCGTTCCACCAACGGGGGGAGTTCCTGGCGTTCAGTGACCCCTCCTCATGTGGATCTCCATGCGATCGAATGGGACGCAGCCGGGCGTCTTCTGGCGGGGGATGACGGAGGGCTTCACCGCTCTTCCAACCTGGGAGCCTCTTGGTCCTCCTTAAACAAGCTGGGCTTGATCCAGTTCTACGCAGGAATCAGCCTCCATCCCAAAAGCCCGGGCGTGATCTTGGGGGGAACGCAGGACAATGGATCCAACGAACGTGGGAGTAACGGGGTTTGGCAGCATGTGTTCGGGGGGGATGGCGGATGCACTGGGATCGATCCCAGTGGAAGTCTGAGATTCGTGGAGTACCAAGGGACAGGCAATCTCTTTCGGTCCGTGAACGGCTCCTATTTCAGGCGCTCTTCCTCGGGAATCTTCGGGCGGAATTGTTTTCTGCCTCCCTTTGCCATCGATCCTAGGAACGGGAAGCGCATGGTCTATGGAACGGAGCGGGTGTTCCTCAGCACGAATGGAGGGTTGAGCTGGTCAGCGATCAGCGGGGATTTGACCAATGGAGGGCGGGCTGCCATCCGAGGGATCGAGATCGCTCCTTCCGACGGCAACTATATCTATGTGAGCACCAACGATGGAAATGTCCAGGCGAGCAGCGATGGGGGGAGGACCTGGAGGAAGGTGCTGAAAGGGGTTCCCGGCTGGCCCCGAACGACGCGTCCTTTCGCGGTGGATCCGCGGGACCCCAAAAAGGTTTATTTCGCGACCGGATGGTTTGGCCAAGACCAACTGCGCTTTTCCGGGGATGCGGGGAAGACTTGGCAAAGCCTCGACGGGGATCTTCCGGATGTTCCCGTGCATTGCATCGGCTTGGATCCCAGGTCCTCGGGGGAACCTGTGCTCTTTGCGGGTTCGGACCAGGGGGTGTGGAGGAGCCAGAACCATGGCAAGCATTGGGAACGCTATGGGGATGGTCTCCCAAATACGCCGGTCGTCGATCTACGCATGGACTTGGGGCGATCACGCATCGTTGTTGCGACCCAGGGCAGGGGCGTGTTTTGGATCCCTTTGATTCCGAAAGGCGCCATCGATCCCCGATCCTTGATGCCCGGGGGAAAATAAACACCTCAAAAGGGGCTTACCAGTATTGCTCCCAGAGTCGCCTATAGACTTCGTTCCGACGGTCTTTGGTGACGGGGATCGCACGTCGGAGAATCTTGCAATCCTTGAGGTCGATTTCGGCGCTGAGGACTCCGGCTTCTCCGCCCCCTTGGACCAGGACTTCGCCCGTGGGTTCGATGACCATCGAATTCCCGGAAAACAGGATATCCTGCCCGGTCAGGATTGAGGGCTCAACACCACAGCGGTTGGTGGCTACCACAAAGCACTGATTCTCCACCGCGCGGGCTTTGGCCAGGATCCGAAAATGCCGTGCTCTTGCTTCCGGCCATTGCGCGGGAACCACCAGAATCTCACAACCAGCCAGGAAGAAGGTTCGAATGTATTCAGGGAACCTGAGGTCGTAGCAGATGGCGAGCCCGATCTTGCCGAGGCTTGTCTCAAAAATTGCAGCTCCGGAACCTGCCTCAAAGAAGCGGTCTTCACCCAGCGGCGAAAAAAGGTGGACTTTGTCGTAATGGCCCAGCAATACGCCCTTCTCATAGAGCCGGGCACGATTCACAAGCCCGGTTTGTCCTTCGGCATAATTGCTTCCTGCAATGCAGAGTTGGAGTTCCCCCGAGAGCTTTTGGACCGCTGCTTCGGCCTCAAGGACCTCAGGGAGGAGCCTTTCGGCTTCTTCCCCTGAAAAGGAACTGGCCCACATCTCAGGGAGAACGCAGAGATGGCAACCATCTTCAGCCGCTTCCTCGAGGAGGTCTTTGGCTTGGTCGAGATTATGGCTGACCTTTCCCCGCTGGATATCCCATTGGAGAGCCGCCACCTTGATTTGTGATTCTTTGCTCATGGCCTTAAGGGGGGAGATTGTGGCCTTTGGAAGCCTTGAGCGCAAAGCTGCTTCCGCACTTCTCTCAAAATAAATGGGCCGAGGATGCCTCCTCGGCCCATCGACTTCCTAAGGCTTGGTCGAAACTCCAGGTTAAGCCTGGAAAACGCCGGGGGGCGGCGTGGTGTCCGAAGGACTCTTGGGTTTGTTCTCCGGACGGGTGAGGTTGACTAAATTTTTGCTCGGCTTGAACAAAATGGTTTCCTTGTCAGCAACGTCGATATTTTCTCCGGTGACAGGGTGCTTATAGGTTCGGCCTTTTCGGATTTTCCGTTCGAAGGTTCCGAAACCTTTGATAGCGACCCGGCCTTTGAGAGTGAGTAGATCGGCGACGCTATCGAGAACCGCGTCCAAAATCCTGGCTGCCTGGCGGCGAGAGCCTCCGAGTTTGTCGGAGACTGCTTCCGTAAGCATCCCCTTATTTGCTTGATTTCCGGCAAGCCCGCCTTCGCGGGTTTTTCCAGAACCGAAAAGGACCGAATCGGTTTTACGGTCTCGTGCGTCGTTCATGTTGCTCTCCGTCTTGTTGTTCATCGCACGATGCATGCGAGTGTTACGTTTCATTGATGAAATGTCTGAAGTGTCTGAGAATCGGGGAAAGTTGTTCGGGGTTTGGGAGATCTTGCTGCTCCTAGGTTTTTACCTTTTGAACTGAAAGTTTCTCCACATGGTCGACCAATTTCCTCATGTATTGAGAAGCAGTCGAATCTGGGAAAAGTTGGGTAAAGGGAGTTCTCTTTTGGATGGCCCGGTTGACACGGGGATCCTCTGGAACGAGTCCTAGGTAGGAGATCTCAATCTCCAAGAATTTCTGGGTGCAACCTGTGAGCTTTTCACAAACTTGTTCAGCCTCTTCGGGGGAGCGGGCACGGTTTACAACGAGGTGGATGGGTTGATCATAACCATCTTGAATGACCACTTTGATGATTCCATAGGCGTTGGCGATCGCGGTGAAGTTGGCGTTTGTTACCACGATGGTTTGATCTGCGGCCTCGACAAAATCAGTGACCGTGCTGCTGACCCCGGCCCCGGTATCAATGATGATGACGTCTGCGTAGGACCTAAGATCCAAAATTGCATCCAGGATTCGGCCTCTTCCGGTGGCATCCAGATCCGCCATTTCTTTAATGCCCTGGCCACCGGAAATCAGTTTCAGGCCGCAAGGGCCTTCGGCCAAGATCTCCGAAACCGAGCAGCGGTCTTCGAGGTAATCGGTGAGGGTCAAAGTGGGACGGACACCCATGAGGATGTGGGCATTGGCAAGACCTAGATCTGCGTCCACCAACATGGTTCTGAGTCCTCGGGAGGCGAGTTCTACGGACAGGTTTACGGAAAGAGTGGTCTTGCCCACACCGCCCTTTCCAGAGGTGACGACAAAAAGAGTTGCCTCTTTTTTTGCTTCATTCTCGGAAAAAATTTGTTTGTTTTGGCTCACGTTCGATTCCGCATCCTTGCCTGTATTCTTGGGTGGGACTTCTTTCGCTTCCCATGTGCTTTCTCGGATCCCAAGGGGGCGGACTTTTCTCGTTTTTTTGTGTTGATGGGATTCCCATCGATTCTTTTGAGAGGTCGGAAAGCCTGTCCGACTCAAGGGTCCCATGTCGATGAGATTTGCGCCAATTCTTGGTCTAACGAGGGGATTTTGGACGGATGCGGGAATTCTCGATGTCTTTGACTCATGCCTGACTGGTCCTGAAGAATCCTGACAGGCACTCAAGAGCTTGGGGGAATATGGACGATTCTGAACCAAGCACCGAAGGAGACATGGGGATGAGCGAATTCAATAACAGACGTAAGAAACTCGTGATCAATAAACCTGTTCAAAGGCGGATCATCTTTGCTGTTTCTTTCGTACCTATATTGGGATTAGTGGGTGCTACTCTTGCGGTGGCCCTGCTTGCAGGAAGGGTCTTAGACGAAGCCCGTATGGCAGATGTCAACCTTCCCACGCTCGCTCCCCTTTTTGTCTCCTTGTTCTTTTTCATTCTGACTGCAGGAGCCCTGGTTGTGGTGCAGGCGCTTCGGTACAGCCATCGCATTGCGGGTCCCATGTACCGTCTTTGCCAATCCATCAAGAGAATTCGGGAGAAGGATCTAGATTTCGAAGTGAAGCTTCGTGATGGAGATGAACTGACGGAGATCGCGACCGAGTTGAACCACCTCATCAGTGACTTGAAAAAGGAAGGGTTCGGAAAAATTCAGAATGCTGACGTTTCCGCTTCGGAAAAGGGTAAAGAACAAGAAGAAGCAATCCTCTCAGTTAATGATGCCCACTGAGTGGGATCGAAGCGATGCCTTGGTCTCTCCCGAAGAGCAGGGGGAAAATGCTTTTTGGTTTTTTAACCAGAAGATGATCGGGGTTTGGTGTCTCCTGGTTTTGGTTTGTCTGTTTTTTGTTTGGAACGCCGGTTTAAAGACGGAAAAGGGCCTTAAAACACAAGAAGCGGGATTCCTTACGATGGCGTTCTTGTCATCAAAAATTCGTTTGGCATTCCCTGCTCTTTCGGGAAAGAGGACAGGAGAGAGCCTGATGTTTGGACAGAATCGGCTCTTTGCATTGTTAAAGCGAGAAGGGCTTCGAGTGCACCGTGGGAGAGGGGAATGGAAAGTGCGAAGGCCGGGTTATCCGACAGTTCGTATTCAGTGGAAGTTGGTAGGGGGGAGGGCCCAGGCCCTCTTAGAGGCGCCGGATGTCGAGGGCCTGAGGCCTCTTGCAATGGGACTGTGAAATGAAGGTTCCGGGGAGGCGACGATTCATTCGGTTTTCAAGCCTCCCGACCATGATTGTGTTGGTTTCGGGCGCTTACCTGGTCCTTGTGCTTCTCATGGTCGCGATTCCTGTTTCCTGGTCTGCGGAACTGGCCAAGACCCAGGCGAGGCTGCGAGGAAGGTTCCTCGCTCAGGACGTGGTCCTGAGGTCTCTGGAGAAGGGTCTCTTGAAACATGGAGGGACGATGACACTTCCCGAGGGTCCCCTCTCCCTGCATCCTCGGCGAAAAGCGGTTGTTCTTTGGCTCCCTCGAAGGAATCGTTCTTCGGTTCTGTGCACCTTGGGAGGCTCGGGGCCTGGTGAAAGTGGACCTCGGTATCTGGCTGATTTTGTTCGAGGAACCTTGCCCCTCCCTTTTTCTTGGGCCTTGGGTGAAGGGGATCCAGGAAAACTGGGAGAGAAGGTCTTTGTCCGCGGGGTTCGTGGAGTCCTGCGGGAAAAAAAGGGGACTTGGGTTCCCTCCCTCTTGGGGGAGGATTGGGGGAAACGAGCGGACTTGGTCCTTGGGGAAGGGGGCGAGCGACAGGCCCTCCAAAGCTGCCCGGATTTTCCCATCCGCTTTTTAGGGACTTCCACCGATCAAGAAGACTACTTTTTGGGGCCGAGGGGAGAGGAAAACGAAGTGTCCATAACTTTGATGGGCACTCGCTCTTCAGTCGTTAGAGTTCCCGGAAACCTTTGGGTTGGATTACCGAACCGAGAGACGCGGATCTCTGCCTCAACCGATTCCCTTGTATTTTTGGTGGATGGGAACCTCTATGTCCAAGGAAGGGTCCGACCGATCCGTCAGGGCTTACGGATTTATTTTTTAGTGGGTCGTCCGAAAGGGGCATCTTTCCGAGATGGGGACAGGGATGGGAGAAGGGATCCCGGGGAGCCTGTTCTTCCAGTCCCAGGCTTTGGAAGGATTCCCATGGATGTCTTAGAGGGGAGAGGGACGGCTTGGTTCGGCTTGGGGGAGCAGGATTGTTCCCTCCAGGCAACCGTTGTTGCTCGCAACGATCTGGTTCCCGCCGGCGGCCGCGTGGATCTTCGGGGTGCCTTTTTGGCGGGAGGGCGGATTTTGGCCGAAGGACGTAAGGGCCTCTTGAGGATCGAAGGACCTAAGGCGGAGGAATTGCCCCGCAGGCCCAGACGAGGCCTGCCTCTTGTCGAAGGAAGCGAAAACCAGTTCTGGATCCTCACGATTCGACGGATCGGGGAAGACTGATTGCATCGGGAGGGAGAGAAGCTAAGCTCCCGCCTCAGCAATTGGCCCTCATGAAACTTAAGGGTTTGGGGACGTAGCTCAGTTGGGAGAGCGTCGCGTTCGCAATGCGAAGGTCGTGGGTTCAAGTCCCATCGTCTCCACCATTTCACTTAGCGCCGCTCGATGCCGGACGACAAAAAAAAACAGGTCCAAAAGGTCCTCCGGATCCTCAAACGGGTTTATCCCGATGCAGACTGCGCTTTGCACCACGAAAATGCCTTTCAGCTCCTTGTGGCAACCATTCTCTCGGCGCAGAGTACCGACAAGCAAATCAACAAGCTGACTCCCGCCTTGTTCGCGCGCTTCCCCGATGCCAAGGCTATGTCCAAGGCCTCCCTCCAGGAACTGGAGAAACTTGTGTATTCATCGGGGTTTTACAAGAACAAGGCCAAAAACCTCCTGGCCATGTCCAAGCGTCTTTGTGAGGCCTATGCCTGTGAGGTTCCAGACAGAATGGAGGACCTCCTTTCTCTCCCGGGTGTTGCCCGCAAGACGGCCAATGTGGTCCTGGGGAATGCCTTTCACAAAGCAAAAGGAATCGTCGTAGACACCCATGTGGGGCGTATTGCCCGTCGCTTGGGTTGGACCCATCACAAAAACCCGGTCAAGATTGAGCAAGATTTGGTCCGGCTCATTCCCAAGTCCAAGTGGATTTGGATCTCCCATGCCTTGATTCATCTGGGAAGGGGGCCCTGCCAGGCCCGAAAACCCCATTGCAGCGAGTGTCCGCTCCAAAAGGTTTGCCCAAAAATCCTGGAGTGATGCACCCTTTCGAGGGCTGGAGCAATCTCTCTCCTCCTCGTGCTTTACCCAGCGGCGATCTGTCTCCCCCTGTCCCCCTCTTCTACGTTGTTTCCCCGGGTTCTCGGGAGTACCATGCCTCCCCAATTTGCCAACCGAATCCCCGGAATCCCTTGGAGAAAGGTCATGAGTCAGCCAGTCATTGTCTCAGCTTGTCGCACACCGATCGGGCGTTTTATGGGAGGTCTTTCCCGTTTCAAAGCTTCCCGCCTTGGCGCACTCGTTGTGGAAGAGTCCCTCAAAAGGGCTGGAGTGGACCCCAAGGAGATGGACGAAATCTTCATGGGGACTGTGTTGCAGGCCGGCCAGGGGCAAAACCCTGCCCGGCAAGCAGCTCTTTGGGGAGGGCTTCCTGATTCGATCAGTGCTTGCACGATCAATAAAGTCTGCGGTTCGGGGCTCGAATCGGTCATGCTCGCGGCCCGAGGGATTCGGGCGGGAGAGACGGAGTCTGCTGTGGCTGGAGGGTTTGAGGTCATGTCCCAGGCCCCCTATCTTCTCCCACAAGCTCGAGCGGGAATGCGGCTTGGCCACGCGAAATGCCTGGATGAAATGATTCAAGATGGCCTCTGGGATGTTTATAACGACTACCACATGGGGATGACCGCAGAACTGGTTGCTTCGGAGTATGGGATCTCCCGGGAAGAGCAGGACGCGTATGCGGCGGAATCCCAGAGGCGGGCGGTGGCGGCGATTGAGGCCGGGAAGTTCGCCCCGGAGATCCTTCCTGTCGAGGTCAAGGGGCGGAAGGGAGAGATTACCGTAATCGATACAGATGAGGGGCCCAGGCCGGGAACGACAGTGGAGTCTTTGGCCAAGCTGCGGCCGGCTTTTAAACCTGAGGGGGGGACTGTGACAGCCGGTAACTCGAGCACGATCAACGATGGGGCTGCTGCGCTTACGGTCTTTTCCGAGGAGAAGGCCGAAAAGCTTGGACTCAAACCCATGGCCCGGATTCTGGGGTATGCAACAGGTGGGATGGCACCCCAATGGGTCATGATGGCTCCCGAGAAAGCCTTCGAAAAACTCTGCGCCCTCACTCAAATCAAACTCAATGACTTCGATTTGATCGAGCTCAACGAAGCTTTTGCCGTCCAGGCCGTGGCTCTCATCAGAAAACTCAAGCTGGATCCGGATAAAGTGAACGTCCATGGGGGGGCCGTGGCGCTTGGACATCCGATTGGCTGTTCGGGGGCAAGGCTCCTTGTTACCTTGATCCACGCATTGCGGGATCGAGGACTTTCACGGGGTGTGGCCGGACTCTGCCTTGGGGGGGGAAACGCGGTGGCGATGGCCGTGGAGCTCATGTAGGCAGGATTCTAGGGAGAACAGGGAAAAGGAGTCGAAGGATGACGAAGGTGACGGTTGTTGGTGGAGGGACCATGGGAAACGGGATTGCCCAGGTCTTCGCGCAAAATGAATATGATGTGACGCTGGTCGACATCGATGATGCCGCACTCACTCGAGCCAAGTCGGGGATCGAAAAGAGTCTCGGGCGTTTGGTAAAAAAAGAGAAGATGAGTTCCGACCAAGCCTCCGCTGTGGTCTCCAGGATCAGCTTCACGACGAATATGGCGGATGCCAAGGGCTCGGACTTGGTGGTGGAGGCTGTCCCGGAGAATCTGGATTTGAAAAAAGGGGTCTTAAGCAAGCTCGACAAAGTTGTGGGACCCGCCTGTATCCTTGCGAGCAATACTTCTTCGATTTCCATCACAGAACTCGCGGCCGCGACCGGTCGTTCCGATCGAGTGATTGGAATGCATTTTATGAATCCAGTACCCATCATGAAGTTAGTGGAGATTATCAACGGCCAAGACACTTCGGAGCAGACGACGGCCAAGGTCATCGATATGGCGAAGAATTTGGGTAAGGTTGCGATCCCGGCGGAGGACTATCCCGGTTTTATTTCGAACCGGGTGTTGATGCCCATGATCAATGAGGCTGTCTTCTGTTTGATGGAAGGGGTGGCCGACCGCGAAGGCATTGATGGGATCATGAAATTGGGCATGAATCACCCAATGGGTCCGTTGACCCTTGCAGATTTCATTGGACTGGATGTTTGCTTGAATATCCTCGAGGTGCTTTTCGAGGGTTTCGGGGACCCCAAATACCGCCCCTGTCCGTTGCTGCGGCGGATGGTTGCGGCCGGCCATTTAGGCCGAAAGACGGGTCGGGGCTTTTATGAATACGAATCCTGAGAACGCTGGGCGCACGAGGACGACATGGTCGATTTTGAACTTTCTGAAGATCTAAGCCTACTGAAGGCAACCGCAAAAGAATTTGCGGATAAAGAGTTGGCTCCGAATGCGGGGATCTGGGATAAGGAGGAGACCTTCCCCCAAGAGGCGATCGATAAGGCTGCTGCAATGGGATTCCTAGCGGTGACGATCCCTGAAGCATATGGAGGGACCCAGATCGGGAATCTTGGGGCCTGTGTTCTCCTTGAAGAGATAAACCGGGGTTGTGCTTCGACTGGGGTGACTATTTCAGTCCACAACAGTCTCTTTTGCTCACCTGTCGTGAAGTTCGGGACTCCGGAGCAAAAAGAACAGTATCTTCCCAAGATGGCCACGGGGGAGTGGCTGGGTGCCTATTGCCTTTCGGAGGCGGGGGCTGGCTCGGATGCGGCCGGGCTTCGCTGCATGGCCAAAAAGGATGGGGATGATTGGATTTTGGATGGGTCCAAGATGTGGATTACGTCCGGGAGCAAGGCGGACGTTTTTATTGTCTTTGCTCGAACAGGAGAGCATCGAACGCGGGGGATCTCGGCTTTCATCGTAGAAAAAGCTTACGAGGGTTTTTCGGTCGGAAAGAAAGAAGAGAAACTGGGGATCCGGGCTTCACCGACCACAGAGATCCTTTTTGACAACTGCCGGGTTCCTGGAAGCAATCTGCTGGGGGAAGAAGGGGAAGGCTTTAAGATTGCCCTTGATACTTTGGATGGTGGAAGGCTGGGGATTGCTTCTCAGAGTCTGGGGATTGCTCAAGCATGTCTCGAAGCTTCGGTTCGTTATGCAAATGAGCGCGAGCAATTTGGGCGGCCGATCGCGAAGTTTCAGGCGATCCAGTGGAAGATTGCTGATATGGCGACCGAGCTGGATGCAGCAAGGCTTTTGACATGGCGTGCTGCCTGGAAGCGAGACAAGGGTCTTCCTGTGACGAAGGAGTCTGCAATGGCCAAGCTCTTTGCTTCCAGGCTTGCGAATCGAGCGGCGAGGGAGGCTGTGCAGATTCATGGCGGGGCGGGCTATACCCGAGAGTTTCCGGTGGAGCGCTATATGCGCGATGCCCGAATTACCGAGATCTACGAAGGGGCGACCGATATCCAACGCCTGGTCATTGCTCGGGCCACTCTTTCCTGAGTAGGTGGGAGCTTGCATCGCCAAGAAATCGTCCGGGGGCTGTTGGCTGGGGACTTCCGGTCCCTGGGTCGGGCTCTTTCCTTGGTTGAGGAAGGAGAGGGAGGGGAGCTTCTTCCCGCACTTGGAGATCGGCTTGGCAGACACGGACGTTTCGGGGTGACGGGGGCGCCGGGGGCCGGCAAGTCTTCCCTCCTGTCTGCTCTGGTGGGGCATTGGCGCCTTCGGGGAGAGACTGTTGGGGTCTTGGCGGTGGACCCATCGAGTCCTTTTTCCGGAGGGGCGCTGTTGGGCGATCGAATTCGGATGCAGGAGCATTCCCTCGATGAGGGGGTGTTCATTCGCTCGATGGCTTCGCGAGGTGCTGTGGGGGGCCTTGCGGATGCGGCTGTTGAGATGGTGGATGTTTTGGAGGCTTTTGGTTTTGACCGATTGGTTGTGGAAACCGTGGGAGCGGGCCAAGCAGAGATTGATGTCATGGAGGCCTGCGATTTGGTCTTGGTGGTGCTTCAGCCGGGAGCGGGGGACGGCATCCAGGCGATGAAGGCCGGTTTGCTTGAGATTGCGGATCTCCTTGTTTTGAACAAGGCGGATCTGGAGGGGAGCACTCGTCTGGAGAATGAAGTGCGCGAAATGTTGGAGCTTCGCGAAGCCGGGATTGGGCGTGCTCCTGAGGTGTGCCTGGTTTCGGCAAAGACGGGGAGGGGGATTCCTGAATTGGCGGAGGAAATCGATGCATGCTTTAAGGCTCTTGGGGAGGATGGAGTCTTGGGAAAGCGGCGGGAGCAACGGAGAAAGGAAGCGATTAAAAGGATGGCTCGCAGTTCATTCGAGCAGAAGTTGGAAGCTTTAATGGTGGAGAATGGGGAGAAGTTGAAGGATTTTCCTTTACGGGAAGGGGCTCGATGGGTTTTAGAGAAGCTATTCAGCTCTCCTTCACATGGAAAGAATCGAGAGGGAGATGGCCGAACATGAAAGGCAAGGATCGAAAAATTCGAGTCCTGGTTGCCAAGCCTGGATTGGACGGGCATGACCGAGGAGCCAAAATTGTGGCTGCTACCCTTCGGGATCATGGGATGGAGGTGATCTATACCGGGCTACATCAGACGCCGGAACAGATCGCCCGCACCGCTCTTCAAGAGGATGTGGACGTGGTGGGGCTCTCGATTCACTCGGGCTCGCATATGACCCTCTTTCCGATGATTTACAAAGAACTTGAAAAATTGGGGTTGGGGGATGTCCTTCTGATTGCAGGAGGGATCATTCCGCAAGAGGATCGTGCCAAGCTTGAGGCTTCGGGCTTTGGACGGATTTTTGGTCCTGGGACACCGACCCGGGAGATTGCGACCTATATCGAAAACGAAATTCAAAAAAAGAGACAATAAAACAGCAGGACTCTAGACGGAGATCCCGAATGTGGCCGTACAGGCTTCGGGTGAAGCAAGAAGAGGGTCAGAAGGAGAAGATGATGAGCGACGCGATCTGGAACAACTTCCAGTTGACCGAGGAGCAGGAGATGATTCGGAACGAAGCCAAGCGCTTTGCCGAGGAGGTTCTCCTTCCCAAAGCGATCGAGATTGATCGTGAGAGCCGGTTTCCTGCGGAGACTTTTAAGCAGATGGGAGAACTCGGTTTTTTGGGGCTTCCCATTTCGGAGGAGATGGATGGGGCCGGCTTAGGTTATTTCGCTTATTGTCTGGTTCTGGAGGAACTTGCAAAACATTGTGGTTCCACGGCCTTGAGCCTTGAGGCGCACATTAGTCTTTGCACCTATCTTATTGACCAGTTCGCGAACGATGAGCAGCGCAAAAAATATGTTCCCCCTCTGGCACGTGGCGAAGTCCTCGGGTCCTTTGGGCTGACTGAGCCGGGGGCGGGCTCGGACGCGGGAGGAACCCGAACGACGGCCAAACGGGACGGGGATCACTATGTCATCAATGGGCGGAAGGCCTTTATTACCAATGCGAATGTTGCAGAGACTTTTGTGATTACTGCACGGACCGATGGAGATGAGGCCGTGGGGACGAAGGGGATTTCTGCTTTCATTGTCGAGAAGAACACTGATGGCTTTGTCGTCGAGAAGGGCGAAGAGAAGTTGGGGATGCGGGGTTCGGACTGGGCGAATTTGGTGTTTGAGGATATGCGAATCCCCGTCAGCAACCGGATCGGGGAAGAAGGGGAAGGCTTTAAGTTCTTCATGAAAACTTTGGATGCCGGAAGGGTCGCGATTGCGGCGCTCTCTCTCGGCTTGGCGGAAGGGGCTTATGAGAGGGCACACCGCTATGCACAGGAGCGGATTGCCTTTGGGAAGCCCCTTGCAAAGCAACAGGCGGTGGCCTTCAAGTTGGCGGAGATGGCGACGCGCATCGAGGCGTCGAGGCATCTTGTTTACCACGGTTGCAGACTCAAGGATGAGGGAAAGCAAGACTTTGTGAAGGAAGCGTCCATGGCCAAGGTTGTGGCTTCGGAGTGTGCGACCTATTGCGCTGACGAGGCGATCCAGATCCATGGGGGCTATGGGTACACTCGTGAATACCATGTCGAGCGGATTTACCGGGATGCGAAGCTCTGCGAGATCGGTGAAGGGACCAGCGAGATCTGCCGTTTAGTGATCTCTCGGCAGATCCTGAAGGGATGACCAAGGCCGGCGGGCCGATGCTTGACCTCGGAGGGATTACCATTCATTCCCTGGATGGGGGGCGGATGCTTTTTGAGGTCGAGGTCTTGGGGAGGCGCAGAGAGTTCGAGCTTGCGGTTCGTCCCTTGTTGGTGCGCGTGGCTGGAGTCTCTCTTTTGGTGGACCCGGGGTTCGGACCCGCGGATCCAAACCGTAGAAAGCGTTTTGAGCTCCGGGATGGGCCAGCCTTGGAGGAGCAATGTGCTGAGCTTGACTTGGCTCAAGGGCCGGATTTTGTGGTTCTTACCCATCTTCATTTTGACCATGCAGCTGGGGCTCTGGTTTTGGATGGGGGAGGGGAAAGAGTAAGGTTTCCGGCTGCCAAGCACCTTTGCCACCGTGTGGAGTGGGAGGCCTCTGTGGCTTCGGGGCGGGGGGGGGAACTGGCTC
>JALSSW010000134.1 GCA_026984035.1 Planctomycetota bacterium | reverse complement strand
AACGTGGATCAGGAGAGATCCACGATCCAATGCGAAGGAAAATCTTGATCCCCGTCGAACAGGTCCACCCAAGGACCGCAGGCGTCCAAAACCATGGAGTCTGCCGTTGCGGTCACCGCCCCCTCCCTCGGGTTTTCGATGAGCAGAGGATCTGGATCCTTTACTAATCGAACTTCCATTGGGAATGGAAGGTCCACTGCCAGTTCTTGAATCCAAGTCTTCAGTCTCCCGCTGTTGGACACCGGGCGATCCAGATAGAGGCGGACTTGGGAAGGAGGATTGCTCCGGAGAATGCGGAGAAGATGGGAAATGGCTTCCCCTGTTTCTGCCACGAGACGATAACTCCCCCGCAATTCCGCTAGGTCCCGCAGGCAATGGTCTCGCCCCTTCAGAAGAACCGCTCCCCCCAAGGCTCCTTCGAGGGTAATCAGCAGATTGAACCCGTCGATCCATAGGGGCTTCCCCAAGATCGCATCGAGGGGCACCCGTCGCTCCAGGCGTAAGGCCAGCTGCTGATCCGAGCAAGCGCAGCGGCGGACCGCGATGCGTTGCCTTTGTACCAGCTGGAAGCGATTGCCCACCAGAGCCAGTGCAGCCTCCAAAGGATAACCCCTTGTGAGCAGCCAGGACAAATGGGAGACCGCTTCGCGGAGGATGGGGACACAGTCCGGAGCAAAAAGCTCCCCATCCTTAGGCCCAGGTCCCCTGTGTTTTTGTCTTTCTTCCAATGAGAGCTTATTTCTTAGGAACCTATTTTAATCCAGGCAGGCCCTGTTCGCTCCCATCAAGTTTCAGTTTGGAATCCAAAGAAAGTGACCCATCCTAGGACCTGGGATGGGTCGCCAGGCAATCCTCTCACTGTCTTGTCTAAAAGGTCCCTTTGCCTGCCGTTGCCGGTTTGGAATGGGGGGTGGCTTTGTAGGAGAGCGACCAGGTGCTTCCAGGGGTGATTGTCTTGGAAAGTTTTGCGGCTCCGATTTTGGATTTGCCTTTGGGGCCGACTGTGACCGTGGTGGTGCCGATGACTTTGCCCTTGGGGTCTTTGAGAGTGATGGTCGCGGTGGCACCTGGTTCTCCCCACACTTGGATCTGGGCGTCTTTTCCGTTGGAGTCGTAGGACATGGCGTAACTCGGTTTCTTGGGGGAGGGAACCGGGATGGCTTTTCCTCCGGCAAGGGCGAGGAATTTATTCGGGATGACGAAATTGAATTGTTTGTCCAGGAACCAGGCTTGGGATTCGAGGGTGATGCCGAGGAGCTGGGTGTCGGGAATCTTGAACTGGAGGTTTGCCTTCCCCTTTGGGTCTAAAAGAAGAGGTGGAGGGAGAAGCAGGTTTCGGGGATCAATCAGATTTTCTGTGCACAGGTAAAGCGGAATTTCCAAGGAATCTGTGACAGGTTTTTTCTCGAAGTTACCCGGGCCTTCCTCCCTCTAGCCTTCCTGCTCCGAAACTCATTCTATGAATCTGCATGGACGAGTTTGTGACCCGCCGCTTTGTAGCGGCTCTTCAATCCCGAAAGCCCATTTTTTGCGAGGAGGCCCCTGGCGGCTGCCTGGTCCAGGAGAAGGGAAACCTTTTTCCCCAGGAGGGCATATCCAATGGAGCTACGGGTCCAAAAATCTGTGGCCCCGGGATCTCCGAAGGCCCAGGCGACAGGGAGAGATTTGCTCGGACCAGTCGCAGTGATCCAGATCTCGTCCGCTTGGAGGATGGTGGCCGGACCTGCAGTCAGGGAATACGTGGGGACGCGATCTTCGCTTCCAAAAGCCCCTTTATTGGAGATGCGTACGGCTTTGTCCATCAAGCTGAGATGGGTGGGAGCTTCGGGCCTTGTGTAGGGAGCGTTATTGAAGGCCATGTGGGGGTAGGGCATGGGTCCGATGCCGAGGCTGGCGACGCTTGGGGGGTCTTCTTTGAGCAAGGAGTCATAGGTCTGGCATGTCCGTTGGATCCAGGCAAGAGGGCCTTCGACATCCTCGTGGAGGACAATTTCGGATCCGGCTTCTTCGGTGAGGGGATGGCTGGGCCGATGCCAACGATCTTCTTGATCTCGGAGGGCGGACTCTACCTCTTCACAGGTGGCGATGTCTCCGGGAAGGATGCTGAAGTCCCGGGGTCTTAGAGCTTTGGGAAGTACGGAAAGGATCTGGTTTTTTAAGAAGCTGTAAAAACTTCCAGGATGATCCAAGGACTCGAAACCACGACTAGGGCTCAAGAGGTAAGCATCCAGCATGCGGATGCGGGCCTTTGAAAGATTTAAACCCTCTTGACCAAAACGCTGATACATGCGAACGGGAGTGCGACCCGTGTTCATCAAGAGGCAGGGGGCGGGGTTTTTTTGCAGCACCTTTTTCATATCAGCACAGCGTTTTTCTGCGCAGGCTTCAGGGCTTTCGAGGATGACGAGATGGACTTCAGCCATGTTTCTCTTGTTTGGACGAGGATCCCTGGGGATGGAAAAATTCTTGATGTAAGGCCCGCAAGGCAGGTTCGCAGTCCTTATTTTGGATCACAAGGGAGAGGTTCACCTTGAGGGCACCCATGCTGATCATCCGGATGGTGATCCCTTCCTTTTGAAGGGGGGCGAAAACTCTCGCTGGGACGCCAGTGCGATGCCGAATGCCGTGTCCGATGATGCAGAGGAGAGCGAGGTCTTTTTCGATTTGAACGCTTCCAATCTTCTCGAGCTCTTTGCGAACCTCCTCGAGGCGGGCTTCCGGGGTGCCAGGGTCGAGAGTAACCGAAACCGAGACTTCGGAAGTTGCAACCACATCGACCGAGACCTCCTGTTGTTCAAAGGCGCGAAAAATGCGCGCGAGAAATCCGGGTTGGGCCAGCATGCGTGAAGAAAGGATGTTGACGATGGTCAGGTTTGTTTTGTGGGCGATACAGCGGACAGCAAGGTCTTCCTCCGGGAGGTCGCCGAGGATCAGGGTGCCGGGGGATTCGGGGCGATGCGTATTGAGGACGCGGACAGGAATGTTTTTTTGGACGGCGGGGAGGAGGGAGGAGGGGTGGAGGACCTTGGCTCCATAGAAGGCAAGCTCGCTGGCTTCGTCATAGGAGAGGGTTTGGATCAGCCGCGCATCGGGAACCACGCGAGGGTCGGCGGTGAGGACCCCGTCCACATCGGTCCAAATTTGGATCTCCCGGGCGTCGATCGCATTTCCGAGAAAGGCAGCAGAGAGGTCGCTGCCGTTGCGACCGAGGGTTGTGCGGTTTCCCAGGGGATCCTTGGCGAGGAACCCTGTGATCACGGGAATCCCGGGGATTTTGGCGAGGTTTCGTGCGATGCGCCCATCATCGGGGAAAAGGGCCGCTTGTCCAAAGTGACTGTTGCTGCGAAAGCCCAGATCCGCTGCGTCGACTGCGGTGGCGGGATGCCCCCGCTTGCTGAGGGCGGCCGCCAGGCAGAGGCTGCTTGCTCGTTCCCCAAAAGAGAGGACATAATCACGGGAGCGGGGGCTGAGTTCGCCGACAAGGAGGATGCCCTTACAGAGGTCCTCAAGCTCCTGAAAGAGGCGGGCTTGGAGGTTGAGGGGAAGACCGAGGTCCTTCAGAATCTTCTGGTGTCTTTCGATCAAGGGGCCGAGGTCAATCTTTTCGTGGATGGCCCGTTGGGCGAGATCAATCAGGGTATCCGTAACTCCTGCATGGGCGGAGACCACCAAGCAGGGTCGATCCGCAAGACGATTCTCGACCAAGGTGCAGATTGTTTCGATGCTTGCTGCGTCTTGGAGGGAGGTCCCGCCAAATTTCTTTACGATTCTGGAGTTAGTGTTAGGCATTTCCTGTCTATTGCATCCAAAGGGCGAAATGGAAAACGGCACGAATCATGCGGGGTCGCCCAGGTGTTTTTTACAGCTCTTTCCTCGGCTGTCCCAGAGATTCCACTGGGGATTCTGGTTTGGGCGGGGAAAGCAGAGCCTTCAAGGTTTGCGCGACCTTTTTCGGTGATTGGGCTCTCAAAATACAGGAGCTGACTGCCACACGGCGGATTCCAAGCGAGAGCAAGTCCTTGAGGTTGCCTTCATGGATCCCGCCGATGGCGAAGGCGGGGAAGCCTCTGCGATCCGCCTCCACTTGCATCCGGGAAAGAAGAGAAGGGGGGAGCCCTTGTTTGTACCCCTTGGTCGAGGTCGCGAAGCAAGGACCGATCCCGATATAGGCGGGACGGAGGACTTCACTGGCTTTTACCTCCTCAAGGTTGTGGGTTGAAATCCCCAAGGGGAGGTTTCTCAATTTCTCCAAGGTCCCATCTCTCCTCGATTCTTGCAAATCTTCTTGCCCAAGATGCACTGCGCTCACCCCGAGTTCCTTTGCAATGTCGATGTGATCGTTGAGAATCATGGGGATTCCATGGGCCTTGCAGCGGCTCCAGACGGCTTGAACCCATGGGATTTCTTCTCTTGACATCGGCTTTTCCCGAATTTGGACAAGGTCGACCCCTCCCAAAATTGCCTCCTCCAGGACCTCAAGAGGATCTCCATGGCAAAGGGATCTCGTCAATAGAAGGTAGAGTCTTCGGTTTTGCGGGTTAAAGTCAGGCTTTTGATTTGTCATGATCTGAGCACATGCTAACCGATTCTTTCTGGCTACCCTTCGTTTCCTTTCTTCTTCTCCTCGGAGTGGGGATTGGGAATTTGTGGACAGGGAGGATGCGGATGGGTTTTTTGCAGTTCAGTTTGGCCTGGATTCTGGGGGATGCAGGGCTGTTGTTGGCCTTTGTTTTCGAGGCACCTTCTTGGGTCCTAGCTTTGACCTTGGGACTTTTGCATCTCTTGGCTTGGACTTCCTTTCTGCGCTTTTCCTTTTTACGCTTGAGGAGGAGAGGGGATGCCTTCAAAGAAAATTCAGAATCCATTTATGGACAGGCCCTTCAGGCTTGGATGAAAGGCGCCGATGAAGATGTAGTTCCCCTGCTAAGGGGGCTTCTGCGAAAAGACCCTTGGTGTTTTCCCGCCTTGGTCTTGTGGGCCAAGGTCCTCCATGCAGCAGGAAAAAAACGCAAAGCTCTCCGAATGGCACGTGTTGCCGCTTCTCTCGCGACAGATCCCAATGAAGTTGCCTTTATCGAGGATGAAGTTTTATGGGCAGTACCGAAAAAACAAGTTCCCAATCCACCCCAACCGAAACCCAAACCCAAGGATCAGTCCCAAAGCGGCCCCGGGGAATCCCCCAGGACTTCGCGGAAACTGAGGGCGAAAGGGGCATGAAGCGATCCTCCTTAAAAAGCAGCAGCCTTCTTCTGACGCCCATTGCTCCTGAAGACATTCTTCTGAGTGTGGTTATTCCCGTTTACAACGAGGAGGCCACTCTTGAGCTTTGCGTGGAACGAGTCCGAAACGAGAAAACGAATAAGGAGATCATTCTCGTGGATGATGGTTCCACAGATGGAACGCATGAAATCTTGGACCGCCTCGAGAAACTTCCGGGGATTCGTGTGATTCGGCATGATCGGAACCGAGGGAAGGGTGCAGCTCTCAAGACCGGTTTTCAAAATTGCATGGGGAACATCGTGATCATCCAGGACGCGGACCTCGAATATGATCCCCAGGACTACAGCGCTCTGCTCAAACCGATCGTCCAAGGGCAGGCGGATGTTGTCTATGGCTCGCGCTTTTTGATTCGGCACTATGCGCGGGTGCACATGTTTTCCCATTACCTCGGGAACCGCATGCTGACTTTTATTAGTGATCTCTTCACCGGGATCAACATTTCGGACATGGAGACTTGCTACAAAATGTTTCGACGTGAGATCGTTGAAAAGCTGAATCTCAAGAGCAAGCGTTTTGATGTAGAGCCCGAGATCACAGCGAAGATCGCCAAGATGAAGTGCCGGATTTACGAAGTGCCGATCTCCTATGCCGGACGGGATTTTGATGAGGGGAAGAAGATCTCTTGGAAAGATGGCTTTACCGCTCTTTGGGCCATCATCAAATTTAAGTTTACAAACTAAGGCGGCCGCAAGGACTCCTCGGGAGTCGTCCTTGCGAGGGAGGGGGTTTGCACCTTTTACTTCGCCTCTTTTAAGAGTTCGAGAAAGGAAGCGTAACGGCTGGGTGCGATGCGGCCCTCATTAAGGGCATCCTTGATGCCGCATTTGGGTTCGTGGCTGTGGCTGCAATTTTCAAAGGCGCAGCCTTGGCGTTCTCGGTGAAATTCGGGGAAGAGTTCTACCAGCTCCCTTGGGTCCAAGCGGAAGTGGGCGAAGTTTCGAATCCCGGGTGTGTCCACTACATGGCCGCCAAAGGAGAGGGGGATCAAGGAGGAGGAGGTCGTCGTATGTCGGCCTTCTCGGTGCTTGTCCGAGATCTTTGATGTGAGCAAGGCCAGGCCTGGTTCGACCGCGTTGAGGAGAGAGGACTTGCCGACCCCAGAGAGGCCGGTGATGACCGAGACCTTGTTTTGGAGGAGGGAGCGGAGGGCCTCGATGCCTTCTCCCGTGAGGGCGGAAAGGGCCAGGCAGGGATAGCCGAGGGCTTCATAGAAGGCCTGGATGGAGGCTGCGTTTTCGAAGGGGGCTTTTGCGGGGCTGCCCTCTCCTCTTTGTTCGAGATCCAGCTTGTTGAGGAGGAGGATGGTGGGGATCCCTTCTCGTTCGCAGCCGGTCAGAATGCGATCGACGAGCCTGGGGCGGAAGGGGGGTAGGCGCAGGGAGGAAACCAGAAGGCACTGATCGATGTTGGCGACGAGGACCTGCTCGCGTTTGCCTTCGCCGGCGCTGGCGCGGGCGAGGCGGTTTTTCCGGGGAAGAACTTCTTCAATGCGGGTTTCTTCGTCTGGGTCCACGGAGATGCGGACCAGATCGCCCACGGCTACGGGTCTTTTGCTCCGGCTCTTCTTCTTGAAGAGCTTGCCCGCCAGGGGGACCGCCAGGGTCTTTCCGTCCAGATCCACCACGCATTGTTTTGCATCGATCCTAAGGACCCGGCCGATAGCTTCTTTCATACGAGACTTTGCTTGCGACAAGCAGGTGGGGCTTCGATGATCGGGGAATGGCTGGAGATCTTAACGCATGTCCCGTGGGAAGGCTAGCGCCAAGCCCGACGGGGGCTCTGCATCTAGGAAATGCGAGGAGTTTTCTCTTGGCCTGGTTACAGATCCGCTCAGAAGGGGGTGTCCTGCTTCTCCGGGTGGAAGACTTGGACGGACCGCGGATGAAGCCAGAATCCATCCAGGGAACCCTGGAGGACCTCCAATGGTTGGGGCTGGATTGGGATGGGGATCCGGTGTTACAAAGCCGGAGAGGCCTCGCCTATGAGATGGCTTTGGACCACCTGAAGGCCAAAGGGCTGGTGTATCCCTGTGTCTGCACCCGCAGTGAGATCGAGCGGGCTCAATCGGCTCCGCAGGAAAGTCTGGACCATGGGCGGCCTTATCCTGGTCTTTGCCGAGGGCGTTTTTCGAACGCGGAAGAAGCCAAGGCCCGAAGCGGCCGGGACCCTGCGTGGCGTTTCCGGGTGGAAGAAGGCGAAGAAGTCTGTTTTCACGATAAGGTCCATGGTCCTTTGAGGATCGATGTCAGCAAGGACAGCGGCGACTTTGTGGTTGCCAAGAAGGATGGCCTTCCTGCTTACCAACTCGCTGTGGTCGTGGACGATCTGGCCTTTGGCGTTACCCAAGTCCTGCGGGGCGATGACCTCCTCTCCTCTACCGCAAGGCAGCTTCTCCTCATTCGTGCCCTGGGGGGACAGCCCCCTTCCTATGCCCACGTCCCCCTCGTTCTGGGGCCTGATGGTCGCCGCCTTGCCAAGCGACATGGGGACAGCCGCATTTCCATGTATCGAAACAAGGGTGTCCCAAGCCAGCGCATCCTGGGTTTGCTCGCCCATTCCCTCGGGCTCCGGGAGGACGCAGAGCCGGTGACAGCTCCCGCTCTTCTGGATGCCTTCGACCTGGACAAGATCCCGAAAACTCCCTGGGTTTTCCACGGTTTTTTTGGGAACCAAAGCTAGGTTCAGATCTCAAAGATTCTTGGGTTTCTCCAAAAGCCCAGAGGGCTTTCGACCTAAAAACCCGCGGACGGGTTTTCCACGGTTTTTTTGGGGAACCAAAGCCAGGTTCAGATCTCAAAGATTCTTGGGTTTCTCCAAAAGCCCAGAGGGCTTTCGACCTAAAAACCCGCGGACGGGTTTTCCACGGGGTTTTCCACGGGGTTTTCCACGCGTTTTTCTACGGGGGTTTTCTACATCTTGGGCCTACTTTCGAAGGGCTTCGGTTAGACTCCCGGGATGGAAGAGGAACTGATCCGGTCAGCGAAAAACGCGCATTTGAAACTCGTGCGGGAGGCGCGAGAGGATGGGACCCTTCTTCTTGCTGAAGGGGTCCGCCTGGTCAGGGACGCCCTAGAAGCGGGACTCAAAGGGAAGGTCTTGGTGCTTGCCCCAGGCTTGAAGAAGTCCGAGCAGGGGAGAAAATTTCTCGAAGCGTTGAAGAAGCGAGGGGAGAAGCAGAATCCTCCTGGAAGCTCCTTGCTTTGGGTTACAGATGCAGTGATGCAAAAGCTTTCCCATCTAAAAACACCCCCGGGAGTCTTGGGAGTCTTTGAGCGCCCGGAGTTCCGGGACGGAGATTTCTTGGATGGGGAAGATTCTTTTGTTCTGGTTGCAGCTGGCGTGCGGGACCCGGGGAACCTGGGGGCCCTGGTGCGCGTGGCAGAAGCGGCGGGCGCTGGAGGTGTTCTGGCCCTGGCAGGCTCAGCGGATCCTTTTCGGGAGAAGGCCCTCCGGGGGGCTTCGGGCTCGAGTTTTCGGCTTCCGCTCCGAGGGCAGGTTTCGCTGGATGCGCTGTTTAGGATGTTGCAAAAGACCGGGGGGACCCTGTTGGGTCTGGACGCCCATGAGGGTGAGAATCTTTTCGAGGCCTCCTTGGGGAAGGGACCCAGGTTTTACGTCCTGGGGGGGGAGGGGGGAGGCCTCCCTCCTGAACTTACAAAGAGCTTTGGCCAGCGCTTACGGATCCCCATGGCCCCTTCCGTGGAGAGCCTGAATGTTTCTGTTGCCGCCGGCATCGTTCTTTTCGAAGAGCGGCGCAGGAGGGGGGAGCGATGAGTGATTCTCTGTTCGAAAAACCGAGCGCTCCCTTGGCCGAAAGGATGCGACCGAGAACCTTGGACGAGGTCTTGGGGCAGGAGGAACTTCTAGGCGAGGGGGGGCGGCTGAAAAACCTTTTGCGCGGAGATGTGCCGCCTTCGGTTGTGTTTTATGGACCTCCCGGAGTGGGGAAGACGACCTTGGCCCTTCTTTTGGCCAAAGAGGTGGATGCGGATTTTGTCGCGTTTTCGGCCGTACTCTCCGGGGTCAAGGAGCTGCGCGCCGCCTGCGCCCGCGCCGGAGAGACACGCCGGATGGGTCGCCGGACCATGCTCTTCGTCGACGAAATCCATCGCTTCAACAAGGGCCAACAGGACGCCTTGCTGCCCTTTGTCGAAAGCGGGGATGTGATCCTTTGCGGAGCGACCACCGAAAACCCCGGCTTCGCCGTCAATCCCGCCCTCCTTTCCCGCGTTCAGGTCCTGCGCCTGGAACCCCTGGATGATGCAGCCTTGGAGACCCTTCTTATGCGGGCGCTGCAGGACCAGGAGCGCGGCCTGGGAGCCCTGGGCCTTTCGCTCGAAGAGGGGGCGGCCCAAGCCATCGCCTTCCTCGGTCTTGGGGACGCCCGCCGTGCCCTGGGTCTCCTCGAAGCCTGTGCCCATTCCCTTCCCAAAGGCCAAAAGACGATTTCTCCCAAGTTTGTCGAAAGCTGCGCCGGACGGCTCATTCCTGTCCATGACCGAAGCGGAGACAGCCACTATGATCTCCTGTCCGCCTTCCACAAGAGTCTCCGGAATTCGGATCCGGATGCTGCCCTCTACTACATGGTGCGAGCCCTCGAGGCCGGAGAAGATCCCATGGTCTTGCTCCGACGCATGCTTGCCTTCGCCTCAGAGGATGTCGGTCTGGCCGATCCCAACGCCTTGCAGCTTTGTATAGCAGCCCTCGAAGCGGTCCGCTTTTTGGGGCTTCCCGAAGGCCGCCTCGCTATGGGCGAGGCTTGCGTCTACCTCGCGGTCGCCCCCCGGAGCAACAGTGTTTACAAGGCCCTCGGGCGGGCCAAGGAAGCCTTCTTCAAAAACCCAGGCGCCAAGATTCCGATGCATCTACGCAACAGCCCCACCAATGTTCATCGAGAGGCTGGAGCCGGAAAAGGCTATGTCTACGCACATGATACCGAGGAAGGAATTGCCCCCATGCCCTGCCTCCCCGAAGAATGCGGAGGGACCCCTTTCTATCGGCCCGGTGACCGAGGTTTTGAAAAACGAATTGCCGAGCGGCTCGCCTGGTTGGACCGCATCCGGCGAGGGTAGAAAACCCTGGAAGCCTTTCTTCCTCCCTGAAAGAGGGCTCCTTGACCAAAGACCCCCGAGAGAGGACGATAGACCCTCTCATTCTTGCTCACTCTACCGAATAGGTCCCTTCTCTCGAGATAGATCGATGCTTCGACAACTGCTTCTCCCC
>JALSSW010000133.1 GCA_026984035.1 Planctomycetota bacterium | reverse complement strand
CTCTTCTGGTGATCGGCTCCGTGAGACCGGGCCTCTCGGGCTTTTAGATATCGGCGGATTAGGTGCTCCCGGGAACTTCCTTTGGACAAGTCCTCTGCTTGTTTCGCCTCCAGTTAAGCCAGACAATCATGGCTTTGCCAAGGTCACCCTTCCTGTGCCAAACTCCCTCGGGATCGTGGGGGTGAATCTCAGCGCACAGTGGTGGGTGTTTAAACCCTATACCAATGCGGGCGGGTTTGTGACGACTCAAGGTCTGCGAATTCAGGTCGGTAAATAGGGCCCTTAAGGGCAAAGGGGAGCTGATGGGGTGTTTTGAGAAACCATCAGCTCCCTTTTTAAGTTTGGCTCTTCAAGTTTTTTCTCGCCCGTGATGAGCACCCATGATTGGCTCCGACGAAAGGGTCAAGCTTGCGGCTAAAGCTCTTGGCCCTTTGCTAGGGTCAATAGGGGCAATCCAACATCTGCCAGATGAACTCTTCGACATCCGGTTTGACGACCCCCATGAGGCGTTTGACCGGTTCGCCGCCCTTGATGTGGGCGGCGATGTCAGGCAGATCTTCGGGCTTGACGTGGCTGTAAAAGATTTTGTCAGGCCAGATGGTGATGTTGATTCCATGCTCGCAACCCCCAAAGCAGGGATACTTGCGGACACGGATCTTCTCTTCTTTGGGATCCCACTCGTGAAGAAGGTTGCGGAGTTGTTCGAAGAGTTCTACCGAACCTTTCTCGGTACAATCTCCGCCCTCGCAGACATAGACAAGTCGTGAAGTCATGAACGCGTGATCCTTCTCAATGGAACTTGACGTATTCGAAGTCGAAGGGCTGGCCGTTGACGCCTGTGGGGGGAGGGGCGATCCAGTTCGCGATCTTGCCCTTCTCATAAACGGGCTTCATGCAGGATTTGACATAGGCCCGGTCCTCTTCGCTGGGGAGCCATGAGGCAATCTTGGCGTTCCACTCGGCCTCAGTGATGGGCGTGCCTTCGGGGTCATAGTAATGCCCGGCGTAGATGCCCTGTTTGCGGTTGAAGCGCTTGCTAGGGAAGACGACGCGGAAGTCGGTTCCGAGTTTCTCGAGGTCGCGGTTCCATCGCATGGTGATGCGCTTGCAGTCCTGGACGTAGGAGTCGAGGAGGAGGGCGTTCATGGCCCGGCGCAATGGGATCTCCTTCTCCTCGAGTTTGCCATCGGGAGTGGGGATTTCGGCCTTGTAGTTTTGTTCGAGTGCTCGGGGGTCGCTGTAGATCCCGTCGCCTTCACGGTACCGCCCTTTGAGTCCCATGGAGAAACTCTCGGCGGCGTTGGTCGAGTCCTCGCCGCCGAAGAGGTCCATCGAAGCGGATGCCCAGTAATTGATATACTTCTGCATGATGTCGAAGGGGATACCACCTTCGCTCTTGGCGTCTTTTCCTTCTTTCTCGAGCTGGGCGGTGCGATGCAGGATACGGCCGACGCCGTTCTCTCCTGTCTGCATGTGGAAGGCTTCTTCCGTCAGCATGAATTGGGTGGACCGGGCCAGGGGATCGAAGGCGCTTTCGGCCAGGGCGGCAAGCTGGTATTTGCCGTCGCGGTCGGTGAAGGTCGTGAAGCAGAAGAAATCGACCCAGGTTTCGATGGGGTTGTTGAAGGCCTCGAGAATTCGTGGATTGTCCTCATCACCCGAGTGGCGCTGGAGGAGAGCCTCGGCTTCTTCGCGTCCATCCTTTCCGAAGTATGTGTGGAGTAGGTAGACCATGGCCCAGAGGTGGCGGCCCTCTTCGACGTTGACCTGGAAGAGATTGCGCAGGTCGTAGAGGGAGGGGGCTGTTTTGCCCAGAAGGCGTTGCTGCTCGACGGAAGCGGGTTCGGTATCGCCTTGGGTCACAATCAAGCGGCGGAGGCGGTTGCGCATTTCACCGGGAACTTCCTTCCAGGCTTCCTCACCGAGATGGTCGCCAAAGTGAATCTTGCGATCCTCCGGGCCTTCGGCAAGGAAGATGCCCCAGCGATACTCCGGCATCTTGACGTAATCAAAGTGCGCCCAGCCGCCCTTGCCCACGCCGACCGCCGTCCGCAAGTAGATCTGGTCTTCATTGAAATCGCTGGGCCCCAAGTCCTTCCACCACTCGAGGAAGGCTGGTTGCCAGGTTTCGAGGGCCTTCATCAAGCGCTTGTTGTCGCGCAGGCCGACGTTGTTGGGGATCTTTGCTTCGAGGTCGACTTCGCTCATGTCCTTCTCCAATCGAATCGTGCAGGTTCGGGGTTGCCGTAGCGGACCAGGGCACCTTCTTCCCCGGTTGCGTTCGGACGAATGAAAATCCAGTTTTGCCAGGCACTCAGCCGGCCGAAAATCTTTGAGTCGCAGGTCTCCGGGCCCGCGAAGCGAAGGGAGGCTTCCAGGCCGGTTAAGGCATCAGGGGAGAGAGAGGCACGCTCTTCGAAAGCGATTCGTAGTTCGTCGTCCCAATCAATGTCGTCGAAGAGGAAGGTGGTGAGGCCTTGCTCTTCGGCTTCTTTGGCGGTCATGGTGGGTTGTTCCGTTGCGAGGCGATCGGCCTTGATGGGGTCTGCGAGAAAGCGGACCTGGAGGCGGGTGGGCCCATGCGACATGGGGAGGCTGCCGTTGGACAAGGGGCCAATGGAGAAACGCACCGGTTTCTCTTCGCTGTCGAGGGCGTAGATGCGGTCTGCGGCAAGAGCCATCTCGAGGAAAACCCCGGCCATGCAGCTGTCTTCGTCGGCGACCGCGAAAACACTACGGGCGGTGAGGTCGAGACGCCGCAAAGTGCGCGCCCAAAAGGCAAGGATCTCCCGACTGAGCCAGTGGCCCTGGTCGGCGAGCAGATCCCGCTCCACTTGGAGGAGGGCCTCGGCATCCCCACGGGTCTGCAGGCGGATGAGCCCTACCTCGAGTTCATCGAAGCGGAGCCTACAAAGCGCATCGTCGAGTTGACGACAGGCCGCGATCGCCCAGGCATCGCAACCCTTGGCAAGGTAGGCGGCTCCATTGCCAGGTTGATCGCCCTTGGGTCCGTGGATGGTGAGAGTGGCGACTCTTTTTTGGCGGTCAATCTCCACATCGACAGAGTCATAGCGGAAACGGTTCTCGCTGATCTCAGCGTTGAGAGGGAGGAGGGCCAAGCCCTCGGGACTCTCGCTTCGGGCTGGGAGGGAAGCTTCGAGGGCTTCGGCGCGCTCGTGAATCTTCTCTTGGAATTTACTCTTGGGAAAGGTCCCGTCGATCAGGTTCCATGCGACAGCTCGTTTCCCCTTGACTCCTTCGGGAAGGGTGCAGAAGACATCTGCCAGGTCACGGCGGACCTTGCGTTTGTCCACCAAACGTGTCAGGCCTCCTGTCCCAGGAAGCACGCCAAGGAGAGGTACCTCCGGCAGGGAGACCGCAGAATGATTGTCATCTACCAGGTAGATTTCGTCACAAGCAAGGGCCAGTTCATAACCACCGCCTGCGCAAATCCCATTGAGAGCGGCAATCCAGCGAATTCCTGAAAAGCGGCTACTGTCTTCGATCGCAAGGCGGGTTTCGTTGGTGTATTTACAGAAATTGACCTTGAATGGATGGGTGGATTTGCCAAGCATCCGGATATTGGCGCCTGCGCAGAAAACCTTGTCCCAAGCACTGGTCACGACAACGACTTTGACCTCTGGGTGTTCGAAACGGATCCGCTGCACGGCATCGTTGAGTTCGATATCCACCCCGATGTCGTAGCTGTTGAGTTTCAATTCGTAACCCTCTCCAAAGGGTTTGTCCTGCGCCACCGCCATTTCCATCCGGGCGATGGGTCCCTCGAAGGAAAGGCGCCAATGCTTGTACTGTTCTGGGTTCGTTTGGAATTCCATATCCCGATCCTTGTGTTGGTCCCTCTGGCTTTGCTCACCCTCGCAGCATCCGCAGACAAACATCCCTTGGATGTTGAGATCCAAGGACCTCCGCTTCGGGGAGAAAGGTGGGAGCTTGCTGGTGAGTTCAAAAATCCTAAGGGGCAATCCCTCGAATCCCAAGAGGAAAATGCAGAATATTGCTTTTGAGGGTCTTTGTGGATGCGCTATATTTCATTTCATGGCACAGAACCTTCACAAGCACGGACGGAGACTCATGCACTTGGGCAAAGAAGTCCGGGCTTTGCGCAAGGATAGAGGGTGGACCCGCCGGGAGCTGGCCGAGCGCTCCGGGCTTTCGGTTCGGTATCTGGCTGATATCGAGAGCGGCCTTGGGAATCCCAGTCTCATACGTCTTTGGGATCTTGCCGAAACCCTGGGAGTCACTCTCGAAGAGCTCGTTTCCGCAGCCAACCGGGATCCTACCCTGCACCATCCCTTCCGCCTCGCCCTTTTAGGGCTCCGGGGAGCGGGAAAAACAAGCCTTGGCACCCGCCTCTCCCGCCGTCTTGGCCTCCCCTTCATCGAACTCGACACCCTCGTCGAAGAAGAAGCCGGCATGCCACTTCCCGAAATCTTCGAGCTGCAAGGGGAGGCAGCCTACCGGATTCTCGAGCGTCGCGTCCTCTCCCGCCTCCTGAACAAAAACCGTCCCTTCATTCTCGCCGTCGGGGGAGGTCTCGTTGCCGATCCCCAAAGTTACGCCTTGCTTCGTGCCCAAACTCGGACTCTTTGGCTCAAGGCGCGTCCCATCGACCACTGGGAGCGTGTTCGCGCTCAAGGGGACCTCAGGCCCATGCAGGGAAGGGATCAAGCTTATCAAGACCTCGTTTCCCTCCTTGAGCGTCGGGAGCCCCTTTACCAAAAAGCTGACCTCAGCGTTGACACAAGCGAAAAGCCCATTGAGGCAGTGGAGGGAGAAGTCTGGGAACAAATCCAAGGCGATGTGCCTAAGGGTGGACAGCCGTGAAAAGAAAAAAATTTCCAGCTTTTTTGGAAATAATTCATCCTGGATCACGTAGCCCGGCCCGTTCCGCATAAAATATTTCCAAATATGCGGATAGTCTTTATGGATGACTTTTCTCTTTTTTTCTTTGCGCCTCTGCGCTGACAGCCCGGTTTTTTTCAGGAAACCTTGAAAAAGCCGGAAATGGAGTGCTTATGAAAACCAAGCTATTTCTCTGCGCCAGTTCCCTTTGCTTCCTTTCCTCCCTTCCTTCCCAGAGCCGAGCCAATAACCTCCTCCAATGGAATAAGTGGCAAAGGGTCAATCCCCAATACCTGACCCAAGTCAGCATCACCAAAACAAAAATCAGATTTGTCCCTTTTTACAACGGGACACCCTCTGGAAAAAAAACAACAGGTTTGAAGCAAGTTTTTATGGTCCCAAAAACGGGAGTTTACCAGTTCCATTTCAGGGGGGTTGGTGGTGTTACAGGTAAGTTCAATGTAAATGTTCTTGTGGGGAACCAAAAATTTTATCTCTACTACGACAATTGGAAAGCTGGCCTTACCGTCTTCCTCAAAAAGGGTCCAAAGACTCTCCAGATCCTTACCGACACCTCCAATATAAAGGTGGACATCCATATTTGGGATCAGCCCCTCCTGCTCCCTGCAATGCAACCGACCGTCGATGTCCTCAGGGCAGATTTTCCACCTGCTGCTGCCCCAAGTCGCAAAATCAAAATTACGTCCCCCCAGGGTCAATTCCTTTTTATGGGACTCGGCTATCTCAAAACTCCCCTAAAAATCCCTGGTTTCGGATATGGCCTCCTCCTCGACCCAAGAAAACAGATTTTTCTTTTGGGTCGAGCACGTAACAAAGGAGGGATAAAGATGGATCTCTCCTTTGCCCTTCCCTTTCCCGTCAAGTTCCCCCGCGTCTTCCTTCAGGCTCTAGGGGTCCAGGGCAAACGCTTAAGTTTTGGCTCAATTGACTGGATGGAATCGTCCAATTGGTAGGGGGGCTTCCCCTTGGGTTCTGAAACCTGCCCCTCATTCTTTCTTCTTCCATTTGCGTTTTTCTATTAAAAGACTGAGGGGTCTACGGCTATTTCCAGGGAGGCTCTTCCCTGGAGATAGCCCGGTATTAAAAAAGCAATAAAATGACAGTGGTTTAGAAAGCATGACCCCTTTGGGATTGTCCTGTATAAATTCTGAACATGGACCTTAGGAACCAATCCCCTCAAATCGATTATCCCTGTTTTTGGGAGTACTGCGTCATTGGTCAGGATCCCTCTTTTCTTTCCCGGGAGATTCGCTCCGTTGCGGGCAACCGCCGTTTTACTCTAAAGGCCGCCAACCAAAAGGGAGTCTGGCATTCGCTCCACCTCTCGCTTTGGGTTCACAACGAAGAAGAACGAAACAGTGCATATGTTGCCCTCAAGGAGATCACAGGGGTGAGGATGGTGATTTAGGTGGAAAGGGGACCTTTGGGAATTATTGGGTTCGCTAGGGTAGGCACATGAGGGTGGGGAAGGGCGCAAGGTTGTTTGGTTGACGCATGGGAAGCTTTAACCGGTCTATCAGCATTGTGACTCCTTCTCCTCTTTCCTTAAACGGGGGAAACGGGAGGACCGCTGAGAGATATGCCGATTTGTTGGCCGAAGCTGGATACCAAGTAGAAATTCTTCTTCCCGACGCAAAACCCCGTGGCGATATCCTTGTTGCATTACATGCACGCAGATCCATTGAAGCGATTCGGAATTTCCGAAAGATCCATCCTTTGGGCGGCTGCGCTGTTGTTTTGACCGGGACCGACCTCTATCAAGATCTTCCAAAGGGGGATCCAGCTGTTTTTGAAAGTTTAAGAACCGCCGATTTTCTTGTGGGATTACATCGGGGAGTTTCTTCGGATTTGCCAATGGAATTCCGAAACAAACTTCGGGTGCTTGTGCAATCGGCTTTGCCCCCCCGAGAGAAGCGCCGCCCTGAAAGGGCGAAGCCTGAGAGTCTTGTTGTCCTTGTGCCTTGCAACCTTCGCGCAGTGAAGAATCCCCTTTTTCCTGCCCAAGCCTCCAGGTTGTTGCCAAGGGAGTCCCGGATCCAAGTTTTTTTAATGGGGGAGGAGCTTGAAGAAGGGTGGGCCGACAAAGCAAGAAACGAAGAACACGAGAACCCAAGATTTTGTTGGATTGGGGGGAAACCCAAGGCCACAGCCCTGGAATTGATTGCTGGAAGTGATGTCCTTGTGATCCCTTCCAAAAGTGAAGGAGCAGCCAACGTCCTCTCAGAAGCGATTGCTTCGGGAACCCCCATTCTGGCCTCCAAGATCCCAGGTAATGTTGGGATCCTCGGAGCCGAGCCAGGTCCCTATTTTCCAGTGGGAGACAAGGAGGCCTTGGCCACTCTCCTCCTTCGCTTCGAGAGAAACTCAGACTTTCGCAAGCAGCTGAAGTCTAGGGTGCAGGCACTTCAAGGCATGGTCTCCCCCCAAAAAGAGAGGGAAGGCCTTGTTGCTTTGATCCAGGACCTGGAATAACTCGAAATCACTGAGGATTTCAGGTGCTAGCTTTGGTTGTTCTCATGTGGGGCATCGCCATTGTGTACATGACCATGTTCCGTTTCTTCGGGGGAAGGTTCACGGATTTCGGTCACTTCGACTTTGAAGTGGAGGGGCATTCCCGCAAGAGGATGGTTTCCATCGACGGTGACATTGTCCCCTTCGACCTTGGTGACTGTAACAATGACCGGACCTTGATTTGTTTGGGCCTGGAATTGCATCCCTTCTTGGATTTCTCCAATGCCCTCAAACTGAGATTTGGGGACAACATCCACCCTTGCTTCCTCTCGAAGGCCATAAGCCTCTTCGGGAGGGATGTCGACTTCAAAGCTGTCTCCAACTTTTTTCCCTTCCAGGGCCTTTTCGAGCCCGGGAATGATATTCCCCGCACCATGCAGATAACCGAGAGGTTCTTTCCCCTCGGATGAATCTAAAACTTGTCCGTCGGGAGCAGTCAGCGTGTAGTTGATGCTTGCGACTTTGCCTTTTTCAATCTTCATTCAGGTTCTCCAATTGGAGCCGTTTCGCTCCCGAGCATTTAATTTGTGGGAAACAGTATAGCCTCCAAGCCTTGGGGGGGAATCATTGAATTAGAGGGAAAAGGGCCGATTTGAAGAACCTTGTTCTTTTTCGTCATGACCAATGCCGTTTATGGTGAAGTTTTTTTGTCTGAGTAGGCCCAACACTTCGTTGTTATTCAAGGTCGCACAAGCAAGGAGGGAGGTGTTGAGGATTTGGAAGGGAGAGCGAAGGTCTTTTTCCGAGTCAGTGTTTTGGCCAGGTGTTTGTCCTGCGATGGGGAGCGGTTGAACTCTTTGGGCGCGGTCAAGGGTGACCGAGTGGATGTCTTTGTCCTGGAGATTTGGGAACAGTTTTTTGATTTGTTCAAGAAAGTCTGGAATGAGTTCTTCATCACTCAGATCAAAAGATGGGTCGGTACTGGGGAGGTAGCGGGGAAGGAAGATGAGATGATTTCCTGCCAGTTCTGCTTCTCGGTCGCAAAGATTGGAATATTCGATCACTCCGGTCAGATTGATGTCCGGTTCGTCGAGATTGAGAATGTAATTGGGGTTTAGGCTCTTTGTTAAGACGAGTTGAGCGCAAAGGACGCCGAGGTAGGTGCCTCCGGAGGGGTGGTTTTTAAGGGTTTCTTGAGCATGGGTTTTTGCTGTTCCTTCAGCGAGGGCGTGGGCGACTTCGGTGGGGCCGGTGAAATAGACCTGGTCAAAGGTCTGCCTCTTTTGGCCTTCGGGTGTTTTGAGGCTTAGGTGGCAGCTTTTTTGTTCTGAATCTTCGAAAATGCGGAGGACTGGGGTGTTGAGATGGATGGAAACCCCTAGGGCTTTTAAATCCTTGGTCATGGCTTCGAATAGGCAAGCGTAGCCTCCAAAAAGATGGCCGAAGGAATCTTTTTCTGCGATTCCTGAACGGGCGGCCAGCAGGCGTTGCATGGTCGCATGCAGGAAGACGGCGGCCACCTTTTCTGCGTAGGAACCGAATTTGGCCCGCAGGAGTGGGGCCCAGAAGCGTTGGTAGATTTGGGGGCCGAAGATCCGGGTGAGCCAATCCTTGGCGCTCTGTTCATAGAGGGTGCTGGGGTTTTGGATGTTTCGAACCTTTCGAAGGCCGAGGCCGAGCCTTAGTTTTTGAAAAAAACCAAGGGCGGGAAAGAAAAGATAGTCCACAAGGCCGTTCATGGGGTAGATGCGTCTTTGATAGCTGTAACCAGTTCGGGCTTTGGACCAGATAAGCTTATCAGTGAGGTTTAGCTCGTCAATGAGCTTGAGGGTCTCAGTGTCTTGAGGAAGGATGACATGGTAGAACCTGTCGTGGACAAATCTTCCATAGTTCTTGGGGGCAGAGAGCCCTCCGACAAAGGGTGAAGCTTCGAAGATGGTGACTTGCTGTCCCTTTGCCCTCAGTTTCCGGGCGAGTTGCAGGCCGAGGAGGCCGGCCCCAATCACTGCGGTGTTCATAAAGCGTAGGGGTCTTGTTCGAGAACGAGGTTTGTTGCACTGCGTCGCCAGATCCGGGAACAATGAGTGCAAGTTTCCTTGGGACCCTTTTGGGGGGGCGAAGTTTCTTCGATTGAGATGGTTTCGAAGAGAGGATGTCCACAGCGGCAGAGCAGGCGTTTGGGTCTTGCGGGGTTTCCAATGACAAGTGTGTGTGGGGGGACGTCTCGGGTGACCACTGAACCCATGCCCACCATGGAGAACTCTCCCAGCTCGACTCCGGGGCCGATGGTTGCGTTGGCTCCAATGGTGACACCCCGGCGGACTCGGGTGCGAAGGGTTTCTTCGGTCACCTCAGAAGTCTCCAAGCCGGTTAAGGCCAGGTTGCCTGAGCGGGGATAGAGGTCGTTGGTGAACACTGTGTGTGCGGCGATCATGACGAAGTCTTCGATCTCGACCTCGGCGCAAATATAGACGTTAGCGTTGATTTTAACAAAATCGCCAATGGGGACGTCGTAGGCAATATAGGTCTTTTCGCCGACGATGCATTCTCGTCCGAGGCGGGCACCGTGTCGGATATGGACGTTGTCCCAAACCTTAGTTCCTGGCCCGAGGATGACCCCGTCTTCGAGTAATGCGGTTTTGTGGGCCCACCCTGGGCTGTCCTTCGTCATGGAGCTACCTTAGTCCAGCAATTGCTTTGTGCAGATTTGTAAATGGCTTCAATCACCTGAACCGAAGCGAGGGCGTCTTCGGGTTTAATCAAAGGCTCTTCGAGGCCTTGAATGGAGCGTGCGAAATTGTTTAGTTTGCCGAAAAAGGCTTCGATCTTGTCGTAGCCCTTGCCGAAGGGCATCCAGTCCGGGCTACTGTTTTGTTTGAGGCGGGAGCCCTGCCAACCGACCTGGAGGACGCCCTCGGTGCCGTAGACTCCGAGGTAATAAGGGAGGTCCATCCAGTGATTCCAGCTGAGCTCAAAACGGCAGTGGGCTCCGCTTGCGGTTCTTGCGTCGAAAAAGAAGGATTCATCAACGGGGAGGCCTTGGGCAGGTAAGCCTTCGCGCCCTTGGACTTCGACCAATGGACCGAGGAGATAGCGGGCGATGTCAACGGAGTGGCTACCATTGTCGATCAAGACTCCTCCCCCTGCGATTTCGGGATCGGAGTTCCAACGCCCCCGCATGTCGACCCGGGCAACGAAGCCGTTGGTGAGGAGGACGGGAGTCCCGATGGCCCCGGTTTCGATCAAGCT
>JALSSW010000132.1 GCA_026984035.1 Planctomycetota bacterium | reverse complement strand
CAAGATGGAGCCTTCGTTTGCTTCAGGCCCGCAGGCTCCGGGGCTCCATAATAGCCTAGGTGTGAACCATTGAGTTCGCCAAGCATCTCGTTGACAAGAGTTGAAAACTGGGTGGAGGAAAGACAGAAGGGAGCGACTGCTGCGTAACGATCCCCTACGGCCTTCCAGTTTCGGTGGTTCAAAGCCTTATCGTAAAAGGCCTCCCCAATCGTGTGCCAGGCTTGTCGGAAAACGGCTGTCCGGCGTTGGCGCCAATCCCAAGAGATGTCTACTTGAATCGGGTAGGTTTTGACCTTGAGCGTTTTAGGAGCGACGAGGGCGGGGGTGCCGGATTGAAGCCCTACGTAGGAACCACTCTTCAAGCGATGAAAAAGTTGGGGAAGAGTCTTGGCGATCAGTTTTGGCTTGCCGATCTTGGGGAAGCTGACCGAGTAGATACCTTGGCGACCATTGCCGTCGGATTTGAAAAACAGGGTCTTCCCGTTTTTGGAAAAAAAGAGGGATGATTCTCTGCTTCCTTTGAGGGTGATGCGATGGACGCGCTCCCAGGCTCCGGGGAGGTCGAGAACAGGCTTGGATTCTTTGGAGGATTTTTTGGCGCTGGCTTTCTTCTGCTTGGCCTTGGAATCTTTTTTTGTTTTTCGCGATGCAGGAAGAGTTTTTTTGGCTTTCTTTTGAAAGGCTTTCAGTGCTTTCTCCAGCTTTCGATCTCTTTCAGTCTCTTCTTCTTTTTTTGGGGAAAGGTTGGCGTAAAAGATGTCAATCTCGCCTTCCTCGCGTTTTCCGATCCAGGCGATTCTTGTTCCATCGGGAGACCAGGTGGCCCCCCCGTCGAAATCAGGATGACGGGAGAGATTGACAATGACACCACCTCCGTCAGCGCGGATGATCTTTACGTCACGGTTGAAGTTCTGGTTGTTTCGGGTGATGACAAAATACTTCCCATCGGGAGACCATTCGTATCCCGGTCGATCCCAGCCTTTTTGTGCGAGAACCATTTCTTCTCCGGATAGATCGGTGTGGAGGAGATCTCCCTTGCGAAGGTAGGCGAGGCGTTTGCCGTCGGGGGAAAAACTCAGCGAGGTCTCGGTGGCTGAGTCGTTTGTTAAACGCTTGAACTGGAAGCCCTTTTGGAGAAACCAAGGTTTTTTGGGGTCGAGTCGCGTCGCGTACCAAATATCGGGATGGAAGCCTTCGCGATCGGAGATGAAGTAGAGTCTGTTACCGTCGGGGCTGAAGAGCGGCTCTCTCTCCTCCGTTGCATCTTGGGTGACCCTAATGGGCTCGGAGAGAATGAGATCCATGACCCAAAGGTCTCCCCCGGCGGTAAAGGCCAGTTCTTTTCCGTTGGGAGTAAAGTCGACGGCCTTGGCGGATTTTTCGACTCTCCGCTCCTGCGCAAGGGAGGCAAGGTCTACAGGGCAGAGGATTTTAATCTTGGATGGCGGCTTTTTTCCGCTTGGTTCCATGCGATAGAGGTCAAATCCGTGTCGAAAGATGATGACCCCCGCCTTTCTGGCCCGAACAGGGTTGAGAACCCCAGCGTGGTCCTCTTGAAGGGAGTAATGAGTGAGTTGTTGGGTTTCGGGGGAGAGGACGCCTTCAACAAACTTCATGGAAAAGAGATTCCTGGTTTCCTTTTTCTCGGCCACGAAAAGAAAGCGGTCCTTGTCCACCCAGATGGGCCAGAGGTAGTCCCTGTTCATCCCGTCTTTATGATCGGGGGAGATGCGTTGGAAACTGGGTGGGTTTTCCACAAGGGAGGCTGCCCAAAGCTGGGAGGATGCGGGGCCCACGTATCCCTTACGGCGGATGTGGGATCTCCCTCTTGTGAAGAGGATCGTTCTTCCGTCGGGAGAGATCCTGCCGTCATTTGCGTAAGCGTTGAACAGGGGGGAAGTAACAAAGGAGCGTTTTCCTTGGGGGGGGATGGGCATCAGGTAGAGACGGGTTCCTCGATAGGGGCCTGTTGCTCGGCGGTCGCTTACGAGGAGGGATTTCCCGTCAGCACTCCAGTCCCTGGGGAAGAGCGTTCGGGTCGTTTTGCTGATTTGTCGGGGAGGTCCTCCTGCGCTTGAAACGAGCCAAATTGCAGTTCCGTCGGCTGAGCGGTTGCTCGCAAAGGCGATCCATTTTCCATTCGGCGAATATTTTGGGGATGTATCTTTCCAAGGACCGAAGGTGAGTCGATGGGCCGTTCCTCCCTTGCTGTCGACCTTCCAAAGATTTCCCAAAAAGGAGAAGACCAGGGTCTCCCCCTCCGGGCTCAGGTCGTAAGATGTCAGGACGCGTGCTTCGAGGGTTTTTTGAGGTTCTTGGGCCTTTGTCCTGGCCACAAGAAAAGCCAAGGAAACAAAAAGAAGGCAGGTTGGGGGAATTGTGAGGAAATGGCGCAGTCTCATTGGCGTTGGACCTTGTATTCTTGGCTTTAAATCTTTTTGAATAAGCGCTGTTCTACGGCTTTTCCCTACTTTCTGCGAGTCAATGACCCAAGCTTCTGTTTCTCTGATTCTTCCGGTGTATCGAAGTGCTCATTTTCTTGAGGATTCGGTGCGCCGTTGCATGGACTGGCTGGATGCTCTCCCCGAAGAAACCGAGCTGCTCCTGGTGGATGATGCGAGTCCGGACCAGAGTTGGGATTTGATCAAGGAGCTTGCGCAAAGGTTTGGGGGCCGCAAAACGGATTTTCGAGCCTTTAAAAACAACGAGAATCGAGGCAAGGGTTTCTCCGTGCGGCGGGGCATGTTGCTGGCCCGGGGAGATTTCCGGATCTTTACAGATGCGGATCTAACCTACCCGGTGGAGGACGCTGCCAACCTCCTTGAAGCCCTTCGGGGTGGAGCCGATGTGGCGATCGGCAGCCGGATGCACAAGAAAAGCCGTTATATTGTTGCTCCTGATTTTCTGCGATACATCTATACCCGACATCTGTTCGGGCGCATATTCAACCTGTTGGTGCGGATCCTCGTGGTTCCGGGGATTTACGATACACAGGCTGGTCTCAAGGGAGTTCGCAGGGAGGTTGCGGATGACCTCTTTCCGCGGGGGCGTCTCCAACGCTTCTCCTTTGATGTGGAGATTCTTTTTGTCGCTCGTTTGTTGGGCTGTCGGATCCAGCAGTGTCCCCTCCATTTTTACTACCGCAAAGAGCCCACGACGGTTCATTTCGTTCGGGACAGCTTCCGCATGTTCCTGGATATGTTGCGAATTCGTTGGCGCTCTTTTCGCGGGCGTTACCGGGTGGTGACTCCCCCCTCGGCCATCCTCGAGGATCCTGCTTGTGGGCCGGAACTCAGCCAATCTCCCCAAAGCGACTAGGCCGTATCCCTCTGGACAGGACCTTGTCCACAAATCCAGAGTCGGCGAGGGTTTGGCACTCCTTTGCAAAGTTGGAGTATTCTCCCCTTTTATGGTGGTCCAAAGCAGCAAAATCCCCGTCCTCCACTCGAGGATGGACCATCCATTCGGCCTTGTTGGAGCGCAATCTGTCGATCTGTTTTAGAAAAAACCCCTGGTAGTTGCGTTGGTTGTATCCCGAGAGGCCCAAAAAGGCGGCGCCTTCTGGTGGGAGGGATAGGTCCGGTGCCATTCTCCGAAACTTTTTCCCGAACCGTGCAAGGAGGAGGCGCCTAGGGGAAAGGGCTGTCTTGAGTTGGGGGGCTTCGATGGGGAGTCGGATCCAGGGGATGGAGGTCTGCCTGAGCACCTTGATGACCATGTCCCGAATCTGGGGGAAGACGTGGACATGGTGGTGTCCGTTGAAATGTGTGAGAAGGGGGACACCCAAACAAGCCCTTTCCATTTGTGCTCGTATCTCCGCTTCTATGGCTTGGGGGTCGAGCCTTTTGCGGATGCAGGCTTTTAAGACTTGGGGGAGGGGATGGAAGATGCCATTTTCGTCGGTCAGATGCGGGATGGGGCCGGTCAGGGCCTTCCCCAGAGTGAAGCTCAGATGCAGGCCCATGCCCAGTTCGGGGTGGACGCTTCGCACCAGATCGAGCCCCTCCTCCCAGGCCTTTCCCGTGACGCAAAGGCTGGATTCCCGGACCAAGCCGGCTTCGAAGGCCCGGCGGATTCCCTCGTTGGTTCCCGCCGAGATCCCAAGATCATCGGCGCAAAAGACGATCCATTTTTGCGGGGGACCCATCGGAGGGAAGATAGCGGGTGAAGCTCCAAGATGCATGGCCTTCGAAAAGAATGGGAAAGTCTTGACCGCCTCCCCTGGGGGAATAGAATCCTTCGCCCTGTCCATGGCAGTAAGTGGTGGACGGGTTCCCGCGAGGGGGTGTAGCTCAATTTGGTTAGAGTACCGGACTGTCGATCCGGTGGTTGCGGGTTCGAGTCCCGTCGCCCTCGCCAGGGGTCTCATTTGAGACCAAAAAGATCAAGGCAAAAGGCCTCCGGTTTGATCCGGAGGCCTTTTGTTTTTCCCTTAGGAAGGGGTTTTCAGCTTTAGATATCCATCCGGATCGTGAGAGGCATGGGGCGTCCCATGATTCCTTTTTCACGGTAAGACTTTTTGCTGGGATCGTTTATATCTTGCCCCCCTGTCCGATCTGCGGTTCCGCTGACGAGGAGGTCGTAGGTCCCTGAGGATTCGAAGCACCAGAGGGAGAAGTCGCCCCTAGGGCCGGTTTTGACGGAGCGAGGAAACTTTTTGGCGGGGAAAACCTCTTCCCAGATTTGTTCCAAAACCATGTCGCTCCACCTTGTGTTCATCCCTTGTTTGCTTGGGGCGCTGGCTGAGACGAGTTTGATCTCCCTGTCGATGACAGGTTCTCCCGCAGGGTTGAGCACGACCCCATAGAGCTTCTTGGGGGGCGAGAGAATGAGGGTGGTGTTGTAATCGGTCGGTTGTTTGTCATTGCGGAGGACTTGGAGGATCTTCCTGGCGAATCCCATTTTTTTGGAGATCGCGAGGATCATGTAGGTTCCTTCAGGCAAGGAGGGACTGTTCCAAGTTCCATCCGGACCCCTGGCCAGTTTCACGTAAAGCCCGGGGAGACCCGCCTCTTTTGGGCCATAGGCGCGCACTTCGAGGTCGAAATCTCCGGATTCCTTTGGGGCCTTGATCTTTGTGTGGACTCTGCCTCCATCGACGTTCAAGGTTCCCATGTTGACGGAGCTTCCCTCCTGAGAGGCTGGTAGGTCCATGATGGGGCAGACTTCTCCACTAGGAAGAAGGGCCATCACTTCATAGTAGGTATGAGGGTTGAGAGTCGAAGAGTCGATGCTCCCATTTGCGTCGGTGGTCAGCACCGTCGTGATGTCTCCGACCGAGATGTTGGAAGGGTGCAGCCGGCCCCGGAAAAGAACCTTGAGTCCGGGGACAGGCTTTTTGTTTCGATCAATAAACTTAGCTTGAACCCTACGGCCAGGTCGCAGTTGGAGGTGAATCTGGGGGGCGGGATCATGGGGAGAGAGTCCAGGTTCCAGATCGGTGAGGCTTTTTGGGAAGCCTTCCGCATCTAGGAGCAAGGTGGCTCCTGGCCCATACTCCAATCCTTCCAGGCTGAAGTTGCCGTTCAGATCGGCCTGAGTTTGGTAGTGCATGGAGGCTCCGAGGACCTCAATCTTTGCTCCGGGGAGAGGTTTTCCAAATTTTCCCCCGGCTTTGATTTCGCCGCTGAGGCGGATTCCTCGAACAAGGGGAATCTTAATGGGGGGGCTTCCAGGCTGGAGGGAGACGGGTTTTTGCATCCTTAGGTCCCCACCCTTTAACTGGATATCCCATGTGCCGGGTGGCGTATCCTTTAGTTCGAAAGTACCATTTGCATCCGTCAAGCCCTCGATCTGAATGGGGACACCCTCTGTGGCGGCTGGAATGCGGGTCGCCAGGAATCGGATCTTGGTTTTGGGTGCCCGGCCTCGATAGGAAAATTTGCCTTGGATGGATTTTGCGGGGCCTAGCTTGAGTTGGAGGCTGTGATCGGGCGGCGAAATCAAATCGTGGATAGAGCTGAAGCTCCCCTTTCCCTTGGCCAGGACCGAATAGAGCCTGCCGGGGGGCACCTGGATCTGAAAATGACCCTTTTGGTCGGTCTTCACCGTTCGGGTTTCTGTTTTGAGGGCGTAGAAGGAGTGTCCTCCATAGGTTGGGATTACCCGGTTTCGGACAATGACTTCGACTCCTTGAGCGGGGTTGCCGTTTTCAAGGACTGTTCCTGAGATTGAGAAAGCTGCCAAATCCTGAGGAGATCTCCCCGGGGCTTGGGGAGAGAGGACGGCCAGAAGGAGGGGAAGACTTATCATCATTTGAACATTCCGGATGAAGCTGAGGCTTGAGAGCACAAACAAAGCGAGTGACGAGATTCATGCAGGCGAGATGATCTGTATGAAACGAAACCCATTGGGAAAAACTCTAGCCCCCTTGATTCAATAGCTCGAGCAGTCAGACGGAAGTTTTTCTTGGCAATCTGAAAAGGCTGGAGAATCCCTTAGGATGAGGAAGAGTTTCGCTTATTTCCCATCGACAGATTCGCTAGGATCCCTTCCCATGGATTTGGATCGGATTCCTCTCCCGACGGTGGTCGCAGACGAGAAGAGCCTCACTGACTTGTTACGCTGTGTGGATCAGTGTGACCGAATCGCTGTTGATACCGAAGCAAATCCCATGCATTCCTATAAAGAAGAGGTTTGTTTGATCCAGGTCACCGCAGCCAAAAAAGATTTTTTGGTGGATCCACTCTCGGGGCTGGATTTGGAACCTCTTTTTGAGGAATTTGAAGACCCAAAGCTCATCAAGGTCTTCCATGATGCGGGTTACGACTTGATTATGCTGCGGAGGGATTTTGATGTTCGGGTCCGCGGGCTTGCTGATACCAGGGTCCTTGCGCTCACCCTGGGAGAGGAGGCGACGGGCTTGGCGGCTTTGGTTGGGTCTCGTCTGGGGGTCCAATTGAACAAAGCGCAGACTTTGAGCAATTGGGGGAACCGTCCACTGACAGAGTCCCAAATGCGCTATGCCCAGATGGACACTCACTTTCTTCTGGATCTCTTGGATTGCCTGGAAGCGGAACTTGCGCAGCGGGATGAACTCGCTCGCCTCGAAGTGGAGAGTGAACTCCAACGGATTCAAAACGAGGAAGGGGATCCAACCCTGAAATCCCCAGAGACCGATTGGGCCAAGATCAAGGGAGCCGGACGCCTGGACGGGAGGGCTCGTCGGAGGCTTCGGGAGCTCTTTCTTTGGCGTGAAGGGGTGGCTGAGAAACGCAATGTTCCATCTTTCAAAGTGATCGGAAATAAGGACCTTCTCTTTCTTGCCAAAACCGCCCCCCAGAACGAAGAGGCGATGACGGCCAAAGGGGGGCTTCCCAAGAAACTGGCCAGTCGGTTTGGAAAGGTGCTGCTTGAGATTCTCCAAAAAGCATCCAAGATGGAACCGATTCCGAAGACCAAGAGGGTCAAGGGTTCGGATTCCTATCGCCGGGCAGCGGAGGTCCTCAAAAGTTGGAGAAAGCAGAAAGCTGGAATGCGGGGAACCGATCCCTCCCATATCCTCAATCGAAAAGTTTTGGAAGGGCTTGCTAGGCTGGAGCCATATCCAACAACTCTGGATGAGTTGTCCAAAACAGGATTCCTCGAAGATTGGAAAGTCAAAGCTTATGGAGAAGAAATCCTTAAGGTGTTTCGCCGTGCTTTAGGGTAGTTCCAGCACGGTTTAATGGGGTTCAGTCTCCTTTTCTCCTGTCGTTCGGCAGGAAAAAGCAGGCGAAGCAGAAAGAATCATGGTGCCAAAAAATCCTCTAAACTCCGGTAAATCCACCGAGGCAAAGGAGCATAAATTCCTGCGCTACCTCGTCATTTTTTTTGTGATACTTTTCGTCGTGATTCCCGCCCTCCTCGGTTTCATCGGCTTTTTTTCCCTACCCTGGATTCCCAAGCATTGACCCAAGAAAACCCCGGAAGGGTTTTCTTCCTCCTCTCAGTCCCTGATGATTAATTCCTCCAAAAGGGAAAGACGTCTTGCGACATCCGGTTCCGCAAAGACTTTCTGCTTCTCCTGAAAACCGATCGGCGCACTCAACATGATTTGGTCGATCAGGCCACTGGCCGCATGGTTTTTTAATTTTGGCATCTCGCTTTCCTCGATCGTTTGGAAGCGCAGGAGCAATCTCTCAATCCGGGGAAAAAGGTCTTCGTCCGAAAGGACATCGGGCATGGGCCTCGCTCGCACCATGCGGTAGGGCTCCAAGCTCGGCAACTCCTCCAAGATTTCCATCCGGGACACCCCCTGGAGCACAATATCCCTGCTGCCATCGCTGTTTTCGCGCACCCTCAGGATCTTCCCCAATCCAACAATAGGATGGATCGGGGGGGCCCATTCTTCTGCCACCGAGCGTCCTTCCAGGGGAAGGGCCATCCCGATATGTCTCCCCTTTTCCCGCACGCTCTCCAGCATCTTGAGGTAGCGATCCTCAAAAATATGGAGAGGGAGAAGGATCTCCGGAGGCAGGATGACCCGATCGAGCGGGAAAATCGGAAAGGTTGTTGGTAGGTCGTCAGTCAAAAGGAAGTCCCATTCGTTGGTTTTTCTACTGCTTGCTCGTTGTCATGAATAAAGCGGGGTAGGATCTTTGCCCAGATCTTTGTCCACAGCGGAGGCTACATGACAGAAGTCGTCATCACAAATGCCCTGAGAACACCGATTGCCAAGTTTCTTGGCCCTTTTTCCAGCCTGAAAGCTGTTGATTTGGGCGTCAAAATTGTCCGAGCCATTCTCGAGGAGTCCAAGATCGATCCAGCCGATATCGACGAAGTCCTCATGGGCCAAGGACGTCAGCTTGGATCGGGGCCGAACCCGGGGAGGCAAGTCAGCATTGGCGCGGGGATCCCCAACTCCGTCCCCGCCATGACTCTCAATAAGGCTTGTGGGAGCAGCCTCAAGGCCATCAGCCAGGCACGGAATTCCATCCTCTGTGGAGACGCCAGGATCATCATTGCTGGTGGAATGGAGTCGATGTCGACCATCCCCTTTCTCCTCCCCGGGATGCGCCAAGGCTATCGCTTGGGGCATCGGCAGGCAGTCGATGGAAACTACGAGGATGGCTTTAACTGTCCTCTGGTGGGCGGCCCCATGGGGCTTACTGCGGAGTTCTTGGCCGATCGTTACCAGATTTCTCGGCTTGAACAGGATGAATACGCTCTCCAAAGCTTTCACAAATGGCAGGCGGCCGAGGATGCAGGCAAGCTCTATGACGAACGGATCGCCGTCGAGGTCCAAGGAAAAAAAGGCAAGGTCGAGTTGGTCGAAGCGGACAGCCACGCCAGGCGGGACCTCAAGCTTGAAAACCTGGCAAAGCTCAAGCCGGTGTTTCGGCCTGAAAATGGGACCGTTCATGCGGGGAACTCCTCGGGGATTACGGATGGGGCCTCTGCTGTCCTGGTCATGGCGCGGGAGGAGGCCGAAAAACGGGACCTCGAGATCCTGGCCACGGTTGGTCCCGCCAAGGTCGCGGGAGTGGATCCGAGGTACATGGGGATCGGCCCGGTTCCAGCCATCCAAAAACTCTGTGCCCAGCTGGAGAAAACCGTGGATGACTTCGATCTCATCGAGCTGAACGAAGCCTTTGCGGCCCAGGTCATCGCATGTGATCGGGAGCTGCACCTCCCCATGGACAGGGTCAATGTCAACGGGGGTGCGATCGCCATCGGTCATCCCATTGGAGCGACAGGAGCGCGCATCGTCGCGACCCTTCTTCACGAAATGAAGAGGCGTAACTCCAAACTCGGCATGGCCAGCCTCTGCATGTCAGGTGGAATGGGTATGGCGGTTTCCTTTACCCGCTGAAGCGACCCAGGGCCCCTCCCCAGCTTTGCTACTTCTTGCCCGCGGGGGTCTGCTTTTCAGGACCTTGCTTTCCCGGAGCCTGTTTTTCAGGGACCTTCTTCTTGGCAGGCTCTTTGTCAGCTCCTGTGTTTGCGGCTTTTTTCTTGGGCCCTTGTTCCACCAAGGTCTTGAGCCCGCCCAGCCCCTTGTCAAAATCCTGTTCCACTTGTTTTGTGAAGATCCCCGTCCAGATGAAAAAACGGGCAAGAAGGTTGTTCCCGACATCCAATGCGTCCAGCCAGGAAACCATGGTCTTGCCTCCCTTCGGGCTAAGGATCAAGGCCCCTTGGGCCTGCGCCCCATCATCCATGGTCAGGACATATTCAATGCTCTTGTCCTTCTCCGCCCTCGTGATCTCAATACTCCCCCCTCGTTGCTTTGGATCCTTCCAACGCATGATCGCCCCCTTCCCTTCCTCGGGACCCTCATAGCTGAAGTTGATTTTCAGCTCCCCCTTTACCTGGTCCTTCCAAGGAGCCCAAAGAATCCATTTTTTCAGATTGGCCACATAGGGATAGATCTTGGCCGCGGGTGCGTTGATCTCCATGCTGCGCCGGATCTTGACATCACTAGGAAGCATGAAAAGCAGAGCAATGATAAGAGGGATAAGAATGGCGAAGGCAATCAGGATTTTCTTAAGCATCTAGCAGCTCCCAGAAGCGTCTCACCCTCATGATCCATGCGGGCAAAAAAAAGGGAGAGGCAAGATAGCCCCCAAGCCCACTCATTTCCCCCCATATTTCCGCCCGATTTACCGTGCCCCCC
>JALSSW010000131.1 GCA_026984035.1 Planctomycetota bacterium | reverse complement strand
CATGGCACGCGGCTTGGAGAAGCTTGACAAACTCCAGGTCCTGGTCGCAGGCACTCTCGATGAAGGCTTGGCCGCAATGGATTCGAAGAGAGTAGACCTCATCCTTTCAGACCTGGATCTCCCTGGTCGCCCCGGTGTGGAACTGTTTGGAGAACTGGCCAAGAGGGATGCCAGAGTTCCCATCGTTTTTCTTTCAGCTTATTTGGAAGCTTACAAGTCCAGCCTCCCACCCAACGAAAGTTTTGAGGTCTACGAAAAGCCTGTCTCTCTCAACGATCTCCGAGAAATCGTCACCCGAAAACTCGACAACCAGACAGAAGACGCACGAGAAACTCCCTTTGGAGTGTTGGACTATCTTCAACTCGCCTGCTTGGGTAGACATTCCGTCCAAATTTTTGCCAAAGATCACCAAGGAAAGGAAGGAAAGGTCCTCGTGCATCGAGGAGAAATCTGGCATGCCATCGATTCAGAAGGATGTGGAAAGGAGGCCTTTGATCGACTCATTTTCGCCACACAGGGAGTCCGCTGCTCGGCCCACAAGGACGATCTTCCAAAGCGAAGCATAAATGAACATTGGGAAAGTCTCATGATCAACGCCGCTGCCCGGATGGATGAAGGGAAGGTAAGCCAGGGGGAGCGCATTCCTCCCGAGTCTTTGGAAACAAAGGGGCCCAGACCTGAGAGGGATCCAAACGGAGACCAAGACAAGAAAGACAAGGACAGCACCTTTGAAGAACTCATCGACCTTGGAACGGAGGCTCTTCTCAAAAAGGATTATCCAGCAGCTCTCCTCTTCTTTGAGAAAGCCGAGGGGAAGCTTCCGGGGAATGGACTGGTCAAAGCAAATTTAGAAAGGCTTAGAGCCATGGGAGTCAACGGCTCCCCAAACCAGCCGGAAACGGAGGAGAAGCAATGACACAGCGGATTGCAGTTCTTGGAGCAAAAGGAGGAGTCGGAGACACGACCGTCGCCTGGCATCTCGCCAACACTCTTTCGGAACAGGGGCGAAGCGTCCTTCTAGTAGACTTAGATCCCCTTGGCTCTCTCGGCATCCACTTGAGGCAAGGCCGAAAAAGCGCCAAAGACGACCCTCGCTTTGAAACAGGCCTTGCAGACATGCTCCTCTATCCGGGAGAAGGAAAAATCCAGACTTATTCCTGGAAGGGGACCAATCTCTCCATCCTGCCACGAGGACCGCTTTCTCCCTCGGAATTCATCCCCTACCAAGAAGCCTTAACCTCGGCGGCAGAGCTCACCAATGCATTGGATAAAACCCAGGAAACCACAGGGCCCTGGGACCTCATTCTTTTGGATGTTCCCGGGGGCATCCATCCCGGAGCCGAAGCAGCCCTTCGCAACTCAAACCAAGCATTGCTCTGTGTTCAAGCACAACCTCTGGCTGGCGAATCCTCCAAGGCAAGCCTGAATTGGATAGAACACATCCAGGAAGAAGTGAAAAAAGAAGGGAGGACTCCAGCTACTTTCTTGGGGATCTGTTGCACCATGGTCAAAGCGAAAAGCCGGTTGTCGAAAACTGTGTGTGAGGAAATCTCCGCTCTGGATCCCATGGGACTGGGGATCCAGATCCCGCATGGAGCCATTTACCCCGCGGCGAGTCGGCTCGGACTCGCCCTCCAAGAGATCCCAACCTGTGAGGATGTCCATAAAGAAGCCTTCCAGCGTCTCAGTGCACGGGTTCTCGTCCAAGCGGGAAAGGCTACATCCTCGGGAGAGGATGAGGAATTCGGCCCCGCACTTTGGAACCGGATCTTGGACTATTGCAGAGACACAGCCAAGGCGGACGCAGCCTTTGTCATGGATGCTCAGGGGTTGGCCATCGCCATTTCCGGGCAGATCTCTCCGGATGAAGTCGAGAACGCAGGAACGCGCCTGATGATCTCTTTCGAACACGCCGGAAGAATCGACAGGGATGGAGGTGCCGAATCCATCGTCTTCCAGTTCGAAAAGAAGACTCTCACAGGCCTCCTCTTTCAACCTGGGGAAGACCAATCATTTACTGTCGGGATCCTGAGCTCGGAAGGCCTGGGCACCAAGCAACGAGATTTGATCGTTCGCGTCGCCGAGGATCTCCTGCAAAGTCATCTTGTTTCACCCTGAGATCCTCCACCAAGAAGTTTTCGGTTTTTTGGAAGACAAAAACCATAGGCCTGCGATCCTTTACATTCTGCGCTTTCGAGGGAGGTGCAGAGCCTCAAGGAGAAATGCTTCGTATTTACGCGCTCGGGCCAAAGAGCTGACGTCTCCATGGAGGCCGTGCCCCCCTGTTGGATCAAGAAACAGTTCAACCTGGGTCTCCTTACCTGCCTTAAGCAGGGCTCGGTAGACCCGAACCGTATCCTGGTAAAGGACGTTGCTATCCTCCATCCCATGGAGAAGAAGGAGTCGGCCCTTTAGGTTTTTCGCGAGGGGCAAGAGAGAAAAACGCCCTAAATCCGGAACTCCCACCCGAGACTTTCCGATGGTCCCGGTGGTGTACCAAGAATTATAATTCTCCCATTCGGTGGGTCCCGCGCCGGCAATTCCTACTTGGAAGACTTCGGGCGCGGTATAGAGACAGAGCTGTGTCTGGAATCCCCCAAAGCTCCACCCATGGATAGCCACCTTTTTCGGATCGGCGTTTTGGGTACGCACGAGGAAGTGAACCCCATCCACCAAGTCCTCCACCTGGGGACGCCCCACCCTGCCGAAATTGGCTTTCTCAAACTTGGCCCCGTACCCCGACATTCCGCGGGGATCGATAGTAACGGCGAGGAAGCCATGCCTCTGTGCCATGTAACGGGCGAAGAAATAGCCCAAACCATTGAAATTGCCTTCGCGGACGTTCTTTTGGAAACTGCGGAGGGGACCGCCATAGACATAGATAAGCAGGGGAAGTTTGGTACTCTTTCCCTTGGGACTTTGGATCTTCTTGGGCCGAAAGGCCAGACCGAAAATCTGTTGCCCATGACGGTTTTTGTAGGAAAAAAGCTGAGGTCGGGCACGGGTAAGGGCGAGGGTTTTGGGCGGATGCGAATGGGTCAGGGTCCGCTGACGCCCGGCCTTGGTGTCGATCAAAACCAGTTCTCGCGGCCTCCCCCAAGCGCTGAAGTTGGCCAACACGAACCGCCCTTTCGGGCCAAAGGCTGGATTGTCATAGCTCCCCCGTTCCGGGCTCAACCGAAGGAACTTGCCACTTAGAAGATCAACGCGATAGAGGTCCACACGTTCGGGAGCTTCCCGATTTCCTCGAACAAACAAAAATTGATGAGAACGGTCCAAACTCTCCGGAACAAGCTCAAAACGCCCCTGCGTCTGTTGGACAAAAAAATCGTCCCGCGGATCGAAGACATGGACCTGACGATACCCGCTCAGCTCAGTGACAAAGGCCAGCCTCCTCGAATCAGGCAAGTAATGGGGTCGGATCAGCGAGGGAGTATTCGGCCCTCCTGTGTGCAAGAAGGAGAAAATGGTTTGAGCCTTTTCGTCTTTGGACCCGAGCTCCACTTGATAAATCCGAACCTTTCCGTCTCCCTGTTCATAGCGAGCAAATGCAAATCGCTTTCCATTCGGTGCCCAGGCAAGGGGACTGTTGGTATCTCTCGGGCCGGTCCTCTTGGCTGCAAACAGAAGCTTTGTCTTATGAGATTCGGTCAAGAGGCCTTCGAGAGACAATAGGCTAATCCGGAATTCGCTTTGGGAAATGGGATCGTCTGCGACACGACGGGGCACTTCTCGAACGCTTGTGAAGCGCCCTCGGTAAGAGGCAATCTTGACTTTGCGCCTGGGTTTGTTGGGATCCCTTCGACGCTGGAAACTGTAGGCAAGCCATTTCCCGTTCGGGGAAATGGAAAGCTCAAGGAGGCGATCCTTTTCCCCAAGTCCGAGCGGGAGATCTGTCCCCCGAAGATTTCCATCCCACCAAAGCTCCACTCGCTTCCCCGAACGAAGCAAAAAGCCCTTGCCATCAGGAAAGAAATGTAGTCCTCCCACACCTTCTTTCCGCAGGGTCCAGCGCCGAATTTTTGGTTTTGCGCGTTGCAGATCCTCCAGGCTGTAGAGATCTCCCCTCGAAAGAAAGTAAAGAAGATCCTTCTTAGGATCCCATTGGAAGCGAGAGACTCCGGCATAGGAGGCTGCATTTTTTGTTTTCCCAGCCTTCTCGTCTTGTTTCCAAAATGCGTTTTTGAGTGCCTTGCCTCGAAGTCCTTTCTTGCGAAGAGCATCCCAAACCTTGTCGCGGGCGGAAACCAGCTTTCGTGTTTTTTCCTGAAAAGTCGCCAGGATCCGGGCCATGGTCAGACGACGAACCTTGCCCGAAGGGAGTTCGACCAAGTAAAGATCATTGCCGTGTCGCTTCTCTTCCAGAGGCCGGTAGAGAAAGGCGGCAAAACGGCCCGTCGGGGAAAAGGCCATCCCACGGGCCCCTGGCCCAAAGAGCCCCTTTTTTGCAAACAGATCCTTCAATTCCAGCTTGGATGTCAGATCAGGCGGACCGACAGGTTTGGTTTGGGACAAGGTCTGACTGAAAGAAGCCGCATTTAGCAAAAGCCCGCAGAAACAGGCCAGGGCAGGGATCCGCATACTCATTCCCCCGAAAAAGGAGGATTATACGGTCCCCTTCCCAACTTTGCCTAACCTTGCCTACAAGCCGGTAAAGCCCTGCTCCTCCAGACCCATTCGCTTGCGAACGATCTTTTGTTCCAAGAGGCTCCAGATCGCGGAAACACACATGTAAAGCGCCAAACCTGAAGCATAGTTGTAGAGCATGAGCCCAAAGATCAAGGGCATAAAGCGCATCATTTGTTGCGTCTGTCGTTGCTGAGGATCCGTGGCGGGCTTCTGGCTGAAAGCGCTCCAGACCCAGAAGACCATCATCAGGATCGGGAGAAGGTTGAGATAATGAGGAACCAAGGGGATCCCGGAATCACCGAGAAAAAGGAAACGATCCGGTTGGGATAGATCGTTGATCCACCCAACGAAGGGTTGATGCCTCAGCTCGAAACTCGCACGCAGCATCGTGAACAGACCCAAGAAGACGGGCATGGTGAGGAGCATCGGCAGGCAACCCATCAGCGGCGGAAACACCTTGTTGGCTTTTTGGAACTTCATCAGCTCCTGATTCATTTTCTGGGGATTCTTTTTGTAGCGCTCCTTGATGGCATCCATCTCCGGCTTGAGCCGGGTCATCTTTTGCTGGTAGGACCGCATAGCTTTCGCCTGCTTAAGGTTGAGGGGCATCATGGCCCCCCGGACCAAGATCGTCAGGATGATGATGGAGAAACCCCAGTTGCCGACCACTGCGTGAAAGAGCTTCAAAAGGATGAGGAGAAACTTACCGACCGTTTGGGCACCAGGGGCGCAAAAGCATCCCGAAGAAAAATCCAGATCCGCAACGGGCAAAAACTCGCGAAACTGCTCCTTGGAGAAGAGATCCCGATCCTTGGGACCCACGAAGACTTGGTAAGACAGTTCCGATACCGCTTCGGTTTGACCCGCTGGGACCGCCGGGATCTTTTGCTCCATGGTGAAGAAGGCGGCGCAATTCGAAAAGGGTTTTATCTTTCCCTTTTTTTCGAGGGGCAGCTTGACGATCTCAACCGCCTTGATTCCTCGCGTGCTTTCTTTGTCCAAAGGCTTCAGGAGGCAGGCAAAAAAACGGTTGGCTGACCCCGCATAGAGGAAGGTTTTCCCGGTTTGCGTTCTCCAAACATCTTTGAAATCGGGACCGTTGGGTTTTCCGTCGGCGGGGGCTTGTGAGATTTTTAGATCCGTTCCTTCCTGATAGGCAACAAAGACCTTCGGAGGTTGGATAAAGCTCGGTTTCTCAATGTCCGAGCTCATCACGCTGGCCCCCCTAAATTTGAAGCGGAACCATTCTTCCTCCCGTTTGGGATCGCGATTCCGAACCCGGAGCACGAGCTTGAACTCACGGCTTCCTTCGGTCAGGACAAAATCCTTTTCAAAGATAATCCCATTGGAAAGAGCAAGCCGGTAACGGATCGTACGTTTTCCTGCTGTCCCCTCCCCATTGGGTACCTCCACCCGTTGCCAATGGAGCTGCTGCATCGCCAGACCCGCCCTGCTGGTCGGGCGGGCAGGGTTTTTCACCAGGAACTTGCCCAAAAAGTCCTCCGCAACAAAGGAGTAGAGCCCCTCCTCCTCCGGGGAAATGGCTTGATACAGTTCCTTGGTTTTCCCCTTTTCTTCCTCCTTGACCTGGGGGCGGACATAAAAGTCCGTGAGCTTCAGGCTCCGGATCCCTCCTCCCAAGGAATCAAACTGAACCAGGAAGCCTGGCTTGCCGATTCTGTTCTCCGGGATCGAATCAGGGAAGACCTTAGGGAACCGTTCCCAAACCTGCTTGGGAGGCTCCACCACTGTGGGAGCAGTTTTGAGATTGAGGGGAGCGAGCTGAACCTTGGGCGCTTCCTGGATCTGTGTCTTCTTCTTCGGCCCCATAAACTGTTGGAAGAGAAGAAAGGCAGTGATTCCGATCAGCACCGGAAAGAGGAAACGAGTAATGCGATTTTCCATGAAACCTGTTGGGATACTCCTGGGAAATTCCTGAAAGCTAAATCCGCTCCAAGCTCGGCTCAGCGCCCCACAATTAGGCGGTCAGCGAGATACTCCGGAAGCGAGGTCTCCCGAATTTTACGGGCAGTCTCCTCGACATCGTAGGCGACCCGACGGAAGAAGACTTTGTCTCCGTCAAACAAAACATATGAGGCTCGGGGATCACCGTCGCGCGGTTGCCCCACAGAACCGATGTTCACAATGACCCGCTTTCCCCCGCGCTCATAAGTCCCTTGGAAGGAACTTGGGGAAAGAAAGCCTCCCCCTTCTTCGTAAACCCCGGGAACATGGGAATGCCCAACAAAGCAAATCTTGGCTGCGCCCAATTTGTCGAAGCATCCCTTCATTTTAATGTCATCAATCGCATCGGAAGGGAGCAGGTATTCACGGATAGGATCCCGAGGAGAACCATGGACAAGGAGAATTTCTCCCTCTTCATAGCGTTCAGGCATTTTGTCTAAATAATTCCAAAGACGGAAGTTTTCTTCCTTCGGACGATCACTGGAATTCAGAGTGCTCTTCGTCCACTCGATGGCTTGCCGCGCTTTTGGGTTGAAATCTGCAGCATAGAACATGGCAGCTTGTTCATGATTGCCCATCAAGCAGACCTCGCAAAGGTCCATGATCGTGAAAAGACATTCTCTTGGCTCCGGCCCATAGCCGATTACATCACCCAGGCAGAAATAACGGCCCGCCCCTTGAGCCTTCGCATCCGCGAGGACATTGTTGAGAGCGGCCGTGTTGCCATGGATATCGGAGACAAGAGCGATCATATAGACTTCTACTTTTTTGGATTTCTCGGTTTCGAGCGGAGCAGCTTAGCTCGCATGATTCAGGAGATCTAGCCCGGTTTCTTTCCCCCTCCTCCCTAGGAAGGAGCGTGCCTTTTTGCTCCACCCCCATGAATCATGGGAACAAGCTGCTAGGCTCAACTCCTTCTACGAGCCACCAGCGGAGACTCCATTGCCACACAAAGCCTTCCTTATTTTTCTTTTTCTACCCATTTTCCTGGCCCCTTGGCCTGCCCATCCCCTCCAATCCAGGGGGGATCCCATCGGAAGTTTCGAGGGAAAAAGCCGCTCGCTAAAAGAATACAAGTCCTATCTTCTCGCTAAATCGGGTCGGAGCGAACAAGTCGCATTTTTTTTCGATCTTTGCTTGGCGAAGGCCTGTGATGAGAAAAAACTCGTCCCAGATGCGCTCTTTGAAGCCCAAAAAAAAGCCAAAAAGGAACTTCAGGACCGCGGGGAACCTTTGGATCCTAAGCTCCGGGAAGATCTGATGACCCGCTTTACCCTCCTTTTCCTCCACGGAATTCGGCTCAATGCCCTCGCCCCTACAATGCGGAAGGTGACCGATGAGGCCTTGCACCAAGTTTTTGATCGGGTCTATGGGGTGGATGGGCTTCGGGCAAGGGTCCGGCATGTCCTTGTGTCCTTCATTGGAACTCGGGAACTTCTGCGGAAAAAACTGGGCCGGGAACCGACGACAAAGGAACTCCAACGAGAAAGCAAAGCTCGGATTGACGCGGTGGAAAAGCAGTTAAAAAAGGTCGGAGATTTTGGTCGAATTCTCCATTTCTCGGATGATCCCAGTACGCAAACCCTTCTGCAGGACCCACGCTATAAAAAGCAAGCAGGCGAAATCCCCGACTACAATTTCCAGCGCTTTGGGATCCGGTTCGCAGAAGCCGTCCGAAATCTGAAGATTGGAGAGGTGTCCCGCCCCGTGCGTTCCAGCCATGGTTGGCATTTAATTCAGCTCCTGGATCTCAGAAAGACACGCTTTGAGGACGTGCGGGAGGATTGCAAGGAGCGCTTTCTCCATGCCGCGCCGGACGGCTTCGAGGAAAGACGCATCAGGCAAAGGCTCTTCGAACGATACAAGGTCCAACTCCGATGACATCCCCTCTTCTCCGCATCCTCACAGGTCCCACAGCCTCGGGGAAAACAAGAATGGGTGTCCTCTTAGCCAAACAGCATGGCTGGGAGATCTTGTCGGCGGATTCTATGAGTATTTATCGGGGGATGGATATCGGAACCGCCAAGCCCAGCCTCGAAGAAAGAGAGGGTGTCCCCCATCACGGGATCGATTTGGTGGGGCCGGAAGAGCGTTTTGACACGGCCCGCTTCGTTGCATACGCGGACCGTGTGATCGCTGAGGCCCAAAGAAGAAACAAGGAAATTTTGGTTGTCGGGGGGACCCCCCTCTACTTGATGGCCCTGATCAAGGGGTTCTTTGAAGGACCCGAGGCCGACCCGGAGCTAAGAGAGGCCCTAAGGGCACAGGAGAAGAGGAAGCCTGGGTCCCTCCACGATCGGCTCCAAAAGGTAGATCCAATCGCCGCCCAACGCATCCATCGCAATGACATCAAACGCCTGGTGCGGGCGCTGGAGGTTTTCGAGAAAACTGGGACAGCCATTTCCAAGTTACAGAAGCAATTCGAAGAAGGAGAAGACCGATACCGCTATGTCGGGGTTAGGATCCTGCTTGCGAGGGAATCCTTGAGGGAGCGTGTCCGGGAAAGGAGCAAAAAGATGTTAGACCTAGGCTTAGTGGACGAGGTGCGCAGGATCCGTGAGGGATGTGGGTTTGGCCCCACGGCAGGAGCGGCCATCGGTTATCGAGAAGTGATGGATTTCTTAGACCACAAATTCCCCGCCGACGAGCTGATTTACCGAATCCGGTCCAGCACCCATCGACTTGTGCGGCGCCAGGACACTTGGCTTCGAACCTTTCCAGGCCTCCAGAGCCTCGAAATTGAGGGAAAACCGGAAGAAGAGGCCACCTCCCTCCTGAGCTCTTTTCTCTGTACCTAGGAAAACACCCAATGATGAAACGTCGCCCCATCTCCAACCCGCTCCGACGAGGAAAAAGAAACCCCTTCCAACAGGGTTCCACTTCTCCAGACCTTGACAAAGCCACTCAGGTCCACCAAGACCCCCTCGGAGCCCTCGCGCAACTCTGCATTCAAGCACAGCTAGACATCCCGAAGGAAACTCTCGGTAAGGCCCTCGCATACCTGCTTCGTATGCTTGAGGAAAACAAAAAGCTCAATCTGAGCGGAATCCGTGATCTCCCCACGGCCCTCACTCTTCATCTCATCGACAGCCTATGGATCCATAGGGTGGTTTCCACACCTCCCGAACGCATCCTCGACATCGGCTCCGGCAACGGTTTTCCCGGAGCCATTGCCGCCTGCCTTTGGCCCAAGGCTAAATGCATCTTGGTTGAACGCACCCAAAAGAAGGCCCGTGCGATCGAAACCTGCTTGAAGGACACCGGGATCACCAACGCAAGCATCCTCGCCGAAGACGCTGCTGCCCTCCCTGCTCACCACCAAGAGCTCAAAGCGGACATGGACCTTATCCTGACGCGCGCCACAGGTACCATCGCCGCCATGAATCGTCTCGCAGCCCCTTTACTCCATCCGGGAGGCTCTCTCTTCCACTGGAAATCCGAAAAAGTCGCCCCCAAGGAACGGAAAGAAGGCCTCATCTGCGCCAAAAAGCTCCGGCTCAAACCCAGGGACGATTTCATCTATTCCCTCCCCGACCGCAAACGCCGCCTGCTCCATTTTATGAAGGAAGATTAGTCATAAAATACCTGGAGAGCTTCCTACGGCCGGATCAAACCGTACCCGGAACCGTCTGCCCCTTGGGAAAGGGATCCAATCAACAAGCAAGAGGCTCAGACCTCAAAGTGGCCCACCAGAGCTTGAAGACTCTCAACTTGGTAGGCGTTCTCCCTGGCGATGGCGGCCAGCTCCTCTGCCTGGGCTGCCGTGCGCTGCACATTTTGGTCCACACTCCCCACCGAGGAGCTGATCTGTTCCACTCCCTGCGCTTGCTGGAAAGACCCATTACTGATCTCATTCAGGATTTCATTCACCTGCTTGGTCCCTTCCACGATTTCGATAAAGGTTTCATCCACCTTGGCTGTCAATTGGGTGCCGTTCTCAGCTCTCCGGATGGACTCCCCAATCATTTCAGCAGTGTTCTGAGCCGCCTCCGCACTTCTTTGGGCCAAGTTGCGCACCTCTTCTGCGACCACGGCAAAACCCTTCCCCGCTTCCCCAGCCCGAGCAGCTTCAACGGCCGCGTTCAAAGCCAAAAGATTCGTTTGGAAGGCAATATCATCGATAACCTTGATGATCTCCGAGACCTCCTGGCTCGAGGCTCGGATTTCTTCCATCGCTCCGCGC